>NZ_CP147913.1:3123333-3435666 GCF_037414475.1 Myxococcus stipitatus
CGTCAGCGCGCCCAGCTCCCGAATCCAGTGGGCCGCTCGAGGCCCCAGCCCCGAGAACGCCACCGTCAGCGGGGGCGGCTGGGCCTGCTTCCCCAGCCAGTAGCCCAGCACCTCGTCACGCTCGGGCAGCGACGGCAGGCGCATCCGCTCCTGCTCGCGCAGCATCAACCGCTCCAGCTTGCGCGGCAGGTTCACCTGCCAGTGCGCCACCGCGCGCGCGGGCCTCCAGGCCCAGTCCGCGAAGGCGAAGCGCTCCGAGGGGAAGTACTCGCCCCGGCCCTGGGTGCTGAAGACGCGGTCCGGAGGGAACTCGGGGAAGGGGTCCCAGTGCCCCGCCAGCAGCGAGGCCAGCCCCATGTCCGCCAGCGGCCGGAAGCGGAAGCCATCGCGCACCTCGCGGGCGCCCCGCGGGTCCCAGTAGGGGTAGTTGGGCTCCTCCAGCATCAGCGCCAGGTGCAGCGCCTCGTCCCAGGCATCCGCGTAGCCCGCCTGGTCGCCCCCGACCTCCCAACCCGCGGCGCCCTCCTTCCAGGACAGGAAGGCCAGCCTATCCACCAGGTCCGCCCAGGGGTCCGCGTCCACGGAGCCCAGGCCGCCGGGCAGCGCCGTGGAAAGCATGCGCTCGCACAACATGCGCGAGTGCCCGTCCCCCAGGGAGTCCAGGAGCGACTCCAGGGCCCCGCTCGCGTCGCCCATGGCGCGCGCGAGGAACGGCAGCACCTGCTCGTGGAAGAACCGGTCGTTGATGGGCCGCAACACCACGTCCATGTGGGTCCCCCGCGGGACGGCCTTCAGGGCCGTGCGTCTTCCTGGATGATGAGCGCGTGGATGTCCGCGGCCGTGGGTGCCTCGAGGATGGAGGCCCGGAACCGGGGGTTCTTGAAGAGGCGGGAGATGCGCGCCAGCGCCTTGAGGTGGACGCCCGCGCTGTTCTCCGGGGCCACCAGCGCGAAGAACAGGTGGGTGGGCTTGCCGTCGATGGCCTCGAAGTCCACGCCCGCCCGGGACACGCCGAAGGCCGCCTGGAGCTGCGTCATGCCCGACAGCTTGCCGTGGGGAATGGCCACCCCCTCGCCGATGCCCGTGCTGCCGAGCTTCTCGCGCTCACGCAGCACCTCCACCAGCCGCTCCTCCTGGAGCTGGGGGTGGGCCCGCACCAACGTGACACTCAGCTCGCGCAATACCTCGGGCTTCGTCCGCGACTGCATGTCCGCGATGACGGCTTGGGGGCTGAGGAACTCGGCGATTCTCACTGACGCTCCCGCGCTGGCGCTCCTGAGATGGCCGCAATTACTCCTCACCCTTCATTAGTGCAAGGGTCGCATGCCATCCCGGCACCACGGCCGCTCACTGCGCGTCAGGGACCCGGGGGCCCTGGGCCACCCCTGCCCGCCTCCCCTCCCGTACCCGGGGGCGATATGCACTCCCCAGCCTGCCGTTTCCCAGGGGAGTCCAACACGAATCCAAGAAATCGGAGCGCGCGGCATGAGGCCCCTGAGTTCGAGCCTCATCCTGTTGACAGTCTCCGCGTGGTCCCTCGGCGAGACGGCCGATTGGCTGACGCGGGCGCGGGTCGAAGGCCGTGGCTCCCGCTGAGCTGAAACGGAAGCCCCACGTCCGGGCTCCACCGAGCGCGCTCCATCTCCCGGGGGAGAGGTGGAGCGCGCTGTCTTTTCCGGCGGGTCGATATGCGCCAGGGAGACAGGACGTTCCTCCCGCTGGATGCACCCGCTCCGGACACCGGAGTGGGGGGGACCCGGTGCACGTGGCCGACCACGGGCACCGAAACGCATCCATCGCAGCAGGGGACTACGCCCTCACCACATCGGCCGAGGGCGTTCGCGCTCCGCCTTCTCGAGGGAGAGGCGGAGCGCGATTCTTTTGGGCGCTCAGGTGCCCGTGGCGGCCGCCATCGCGGGCGGCTCGTGGGGCTCGATGAGGCCGTACTGGCCATCCTTGCGCCGGTAGATGATGCCCAGCGCGTCCGACTCCACGTTGTGGAACACGTAGAAGTCGTTGTTCATCAAGTTCATCTGCATCACCGCCTCATCCACGGACAGCGGCTTGACGGTGAGCTGCGTGGCGCGCACGACACGCGTCGCGGCGGGCGCCGGCTTCGCGGTCTCCACGACCTTGGCCACGGGGGCCTCGGGCGCGGGCTTCGCGCCGAGCTCCGTCAGCTCCTCCGCGTCCGGCACTTCGAAGACGGCGTGGCGCACCTTCAGGTGATTCACCAGGTCCTGCCGGTGGTGCACGCGCTCGCGGCCGTGATGCGTCTTCAGCTTGTCCCGGTACCGGCGCAGCTGGCGCTCGATTTTGTCCATCGCCAGGTCGATGGACGCGTACATGTCATCGCTCTTGTCGCGCCCGCGAAGCACCCAGGCGCCGGAGTGGATGGTGATGTCCGCGTGGTGGAGGTGACGCTCCAACGACAGTACGACGTGTGCCTCTCCTGCTCTGTCCAACAGCTTGTTCACCCGCTCGACCTTCTCGCGTGCGTACTCCTTGAGGGAATCCGACGCCCCGAACTGACGGAAGGTGATGTTGAACTGCATGCGTGGCTGCCTCCTAGGGTGAGGGGAGCTGCGTGACAGATCAGAAACTTTCTGACGTCGAGAAAGCAACCCATCCCCCCGGGTTGACTCTTCCCAGGAACTCCACCCGTCCGGGGCCTGACATCCCAACATCACACCCCGTCGCTGGCACGGGTCCATGCGGGGCACAAGAATCTTGGCCCCTTGGATTCACGCGTCGCGCCACGCGCCCGTGAAACACGCCGGGTGGCGTGAGACACGGGCACAGGCGAGCAGCCGTCCTCCCTGAATCCTCCCCACCGCGACTACTGCACGGCGACGACCTGCTCCTGGGAATGGAAGAGGGTCCCGCGGCAGCCCGCCACGCCCACGCACTGGCTCACCTGGGCGCCAACCTCTCCCTTCAGCGTCAGGAGGTGCGTGGCGGGCCCGAGCTGCGCGGGCACGGTGAAGGAGATGCGATTGTCCTCGCGCAAGACGACCATCTGCGCCGTCACCACGCCCCCCTCGGGCAACAGCGACGCCCCCGCAGCAGTGAGTCCCTCACCCGCGGGCGACCAGAGGAACGCGTACGTCTGCCCTCGCAGCATCCGTTCCAGCGGATTGGGGGTGCCATCGAACTTGAACTCGCGCTTGGCCTGGCCGTTCTGCACCACCATCGTGACGGTGTGGCTCGCGTCCTGGATGACGACCCGAGCCTCCGCCGGAGGCAGCTTCGCCCACTCATCCGGGTTGAAGTCGAAGAAGGCCCGCGTGGGCATGCACACGTCGCGACCCGCCGTACCATCGACTCCGCCCTGCTCCAGCTTCATGGGCTGGCCGTTGAACGTCGCGGTGGCGCCGTCCTTCAGGCGGGTGCAGCGGTCTCCGCCCGCCTGGGAGAAGGTGACGGTGACGCGGTGGGAGCCCGGGGCCTGGGGCACCTCGAACAGGTCCACGTCCGCGAGCGAGTACGTGAGCGTGCGCTCCGAGAGCGCCGACAGCTCCACATGCTCCGTGGTCAGCGAATCACCACAGCCAGCCAGAAGCCCCACCGCGACCAGGACACCCGGCACCACGCCGGCGGCAAAACGACGAGAGGAAGAGTGCATACGCGGCCACCCTATACCCGCCGCCTCGGGGAACTGGGAGCGGAACGCAACGCCCCGTCCCTTTCTCCACCCCCGCCCGCTCGCTAGGCCCCTTGCTGAAGGAAACCCTCCAGGCGGGCCTTCACCTCGGGCCACTCGGTGTCGATGACGCTGTAGTAGGCGCTGTCGCGCACCACCCCACCTCGCACCAACATGTGGTTGCGGAGGATGCCCTCCAGCTTCCCGCCCATCCGCTCGATGGCCGCCCGAGAGCGCGCATTGCGCCGGTCCGTCTTGAGCTGCACGCGCATCACGTCGAGCGTCTCGAAGGCGTGGCGAAGGAGCAGGTACTTGCACTCCGTGTTGACGCGCGTGCGCCACACCCGGCGGCCCAGCCACGTCCAGCCAATCTCCAACGTGCGGAAGTTCCGCTGGATGTCGAGATACCGCGTGGTCCCCACCGGCGCCCCCGTCTCGCGCTCCACGATGACGAAGGGGCGCTCGGTGCCCTTCTCCGCGGCCTCGAGCGCACGGGTGATGAACGCCTCCACGTCCCCCTGGGTGCGCAGCACCACGGAGAAGAACGTGAAGAGGGAGTCCTCACATAGCGAAGCCAGGGCCGGGGCGTGCTCCAAGCCCAACGGCTCCAGCCTCACGCAGCGCCCCTCCAGGACGACGGGGGGCGCCACCAAGGGAATCAGCTCCCGGCGAGGGACACCGGCATCGGTCTCGAAAGCAATCGGGGCGCTCATGGCGCCCCTGAATGTGTCCGCCAGCCACCCGGCGGACAAGAGCCACTTGCCGGAAACTCAGTAGTACCGCTTGCGCTTGCTGCTGGGGAGGATGCCCAGTACCTCGCGGTACTTGGCCACCGTGCGGCGCGCGATTTCGGTGCCCTGCGAGCGCAACAGCTCCACGATCTTCTGGTCCGAGTACGGGTTGCGCGCGTCCTCCTGCGCGACGAGCTGCTTGATGTGGTGCTTCACCGCCTCGCTCGCGGTGTCCTCACCAGACACGCGGGCGATGGACGAGTTGAAGAAGTACTTCAGCTCGAAGATGCCCTGCGGCGTGTGCACGTACTTGCTCGTCGTCACGCGGCTCACCGTGGACTCGTGCATGCCGATGTCCTCGGCCACGTCCCGGAGGATGAGCGGCTTCAGGTGGGCGATGCCCTTGTCCAGGAAGTCCCGCTGGAACTTCACGATGCTCTCGGTGACCTTGTAGATGGTCCGCTGCCGCTGGTGGATGGAGCGGATGAGCCACACCGCGCTGCGCAGCTTGTCCTGGATGAAGTCCTTCGTCTGGCCGGGGCCCACCGCGCCCGTCTTCAGCGCGTTCCGATACGTGCCGGAGATGCGCAGCTTCGACAGGCCGTCGTCGTTGAGCACCACCGTGTACTCGTCCCCCATCTTGTAAACGAACACGTCCGGGGTGATGTACTGGGCGTCATCGCCGCTGAAGTTGCGGCCCGGCTTCGGGTCCAGCTTCGGGAGCAGCTTCACCGCCTCCACCACCTCTTCCAAGGTGACCTTCAGGTCCTTGGCGATGGCGGGCAGGTTCTTGCTCTCCAGGTACTTCATGTGCCGCTTGATGATGAGGCCCAGCAGCGGCGCCTGTGGCTCCTTCATCCCCTGCAACTGGATGAGCAGGCACTCCTGCAAGTCACGCGCGCCACAGCCGCGAGGCTCCAGCATC
This sequence comes from Myxococcus stipitatus, assembly GCF_037414475.1. The sequence continues at coordinate 3,128,633 of NZ_CP147913.1, forward strand.
TGGATGCGGCGCAAGGTGCGCTCGGCCACGTGCATGGGCACGTCCGCCTCGTTGCACAGGCGGATGAGCGGGTCGCCCTCCACGTCCGGCAGCTTCAAGTAACCGTCGTCATCCAGGTTGCCCAGGATGAGCATGGCCACGCGGCGCTCGGCGTCATTCAGGCGCAGCGTGCCCAGCTGCTCCTGGATGTGGTCGACCAGGTCCTCCTTCTTGACCAGGTTGGCCTCGAACGACGGCAGGTCGTCCGTGGCCACGTTGCCCTTGTTGGAGGCCGTGGTGGGCTCGTTGAACTGGTAGCTGTTGAGGTACGCCTCCCAGTCAATCTCCGGCGGACCATCCCCGTCCGCCTTGAACTCCTGCGCGGTGTCCGGGGTGGCCGCTGGCAGCTCCACGTCGCGCGGCATCTCGACGTTGTCCGCCTCCAGCGAGGCCTCCCCCGGCTCCTTGTCTCCCACGTCGCCCGGCGCCTGCTCGTCCGGCTGCTCCAGGAGAGGATTCTGGTCCATCTCCTCGCGGACCTGCTCCAACAGCTCCATTCGGGAGAGCTGGAGCAGCTTGATGGCCTGCTGCAGCTGCGGCGTCATCACCAGCTGCTGCGCAAGCTTCAGGCTTTGTTTGAGTTCCATCCCCATGAGACACGGTCTCCCAAGTGATTCAGTCCCTCGACAGCGCGGGACCAATCAAAGACCGTGCCAACGTAACAAGGCACCCTGTCTACGTCTAGTGGCGGAAACGTGGTCCCTTGCTTGCATACTCAGAATTCCGCAAGGAAACCCATAACTTACATACGCTCCGTACAGCGCGGGCGTGTTGGCCTGTCGACGCAAAAGCGAGGCCAATCAGAGTCTATGCATTCGGTTGGCCGAAGGCCAGCCGTCCTTAGACAGGCTCCTGGAGACGGAACCGCTCCCCCAGGTAGACGGCCCGGGCGCGGGGGGACGCCGCAATCTCGGCGGGGGTCCCCTCCTCCAGGATCTGCCCCTGTGTGATGATGTAGGCCCTGTCACAGATGCCCAGGGTGTCCTGGACGTTGTGGTCCGTGATGAGGACGCCCAATCCGCGCTCGCGGAGGAGGAAGATCTGCCGCTGGAGGTCGCCCACGTTGATGGGGTCCACGCCGGCGAAGGGCTCGTCGAAGAGGATGAACCGGGGGGACGGCAAGAGGCTCCGGGCAATCTCGGCGCGGCGCCGCTCGCCGCCGGAGAGGGTGCCGCCCAGGGACTCGGCCACGTGGGAGAGGCCGAACTCCTCGATGATGGCGCTGGCGCGGGTCTCGCGCTCGCGCTTGTCCAGGCCCTTCTGGAGCTCCAGCACGGCCAGGAAATTGTCGCGCACGGTGAGCTTGCGGAAGACGGAGGCCTCCTGAGGCAGGTAGCCCACGCCCCGGCGCGCGCGGCGGTGCATGGGCAGGTGCGTGAGGTCCTCGTCGCCAATGCGCACGCGGCCCGCGTCGGGTGTCACCAGGCCCACCACCATGTTGAAGCTGGTCGTCTTGCCCGCGCCGTTGGGGCCCAGCAGGCCCACCACCTCGCCCGGGGACACGGTGAAGGAGACGCCGTTGACCACCTGGCGGCCACGGAAGGCCTTCTTCAGCCCCTCGGCGTACAGCTTCGCGTCGTCGCTCATCGCGGGTTCGCCTTGCCAGGCTCGGACGGCGCGGGGGTGGCGCGGCCAGGCGCGGCCGCGCCCTTCCGCTTGGACGGCGCGGGGGAGGAGGCCGGCGGGGACTCGAAGATGATGACGGCGTTCTCCACGTCGAGCCGTTCGCTCCCCAGCGTGAGGCGAACCTTCGTCCCACGCATGTACGTGGTTCCCTGGCGCGCTTCCGGTGAGCCGGTGACGACGAGCACCCCAGTGGCCACGTCGTACTCGGCGCGCTCGCCCCGGGCCATGCGGTCCCCGTCCACCGCGTTCACCCCGCCGGTGCACACCACGCGCGTCACCACGCGCGGTTGGGTGAAGTAGGCCGTCATCCGGTCGCACTTCAGGACGAGCGTCCGGTGCGTCACCTTCACGTTGCCGGTGAGCGTCGCCTGCGACTTGCCGCCCTCGATGAGGTCGGCGGTGATCTGCACCGGCTCCTTCAGGTCCACCGGCCCCAGGGGCCCCTGGCTCGCGCTGCCCGCATCCGCGGCCGGAGGAGTCCCACCATCCGTGGGCGCGGCGGCGGCCGGCATCGGCTGCGCCACGAAGAAGGCCATCACGAGGAACTCAATCACGCTCAGCCGCTCCCAGCACGGTCTCCACCGAGCCCGCGAAGGTGAATGTCTCTTCCGGGAAGGACAGCTCGAAGCGGTCCGCCCGCAGACGGTAATCCGGCCCCCGCACCACCACGCCCTCGTTGCCGTGCGCCCCCTTCTCGATGGCGTCGTAGGTCAACCGAGGCGTTTCCACCACCATGCCATCCCCCGTGCGCACCACCACGCCGCCCGAGGCCACCATTTGCTTCGACGCCAGGCTGCCCTCCATATTCGGGGCGCTGATATCCATCCCCTTCTCGGTCCCCACCGACATGCCCTCGTCGGTGGTGCCCGGGGGGACACGCAGCGTGGCGTTGGTGGCCAGCACGTCGCCGCCCGCGCGCTGATACGTCAGCCGCTCGGCCTGGCCGGACAGGGTGAGGCGCTCGCCCTCGTAGGACATCATGCGCGCGCCATGCAGCACCACCTGGGGCGGAGGCTCTTGCGAGCCGCCCTCCGCCGGGCGGCGGGGCTTACACGCGGCGACGGACAGGCACACGGCGAGGAGACAGACGGACATGCGCGGCACGAGGGGCCTTCTATCACCCGGCCGTCGCCCGCGCCGCCTCCGCGAGCACGGGTTGTGTGTCGGCCGTGGGACGCGTCTTCCAGCGCTGGTGCATCCACACCCATTGCTCAGGGGTGCGGCGGATGGCCGCCTCGATGCGCTCGGACAGGGCCCGGGTGAGCTCCAGCGCGGCCGCCTCGCGGTCCTCCAGCGCCGGCACGGGCACCTCCTCCATCGTCAACCGGTAGCCGCCCTCCACCCGGTGGCAGAAGCCCGTCACCACCGCCGCGCCCGTGCGCACCGCCAGGTCCGCCGCCGCGCGAGGCGTGGCCGCCAGCTCCCCGAAGAACGGCACGAAGAGCGACTGCACCTTCGTGTCCTGGTCGATGAGCAGCCCCAGGATTTCGCCCGCGCGAAGCGCGCGCAACATGGCCCGCGCCGCGCCGTCCTGACCACGCCAGATGCTGCGCACCCCGCCGCGCGCCCGGAATTGCTCCACGAGCGTGGTGAGGCGCGGGTCCGTGGTCTCCTTCGCGATGCTCTGGCTCGGATACCCCGCGCGCGCCACGCGCCGGGCCAGCAACTCCCAGTTGCCCACGTGGCCGGAGACGAAGACGACGCCCTTCTTGCGCGCCAGGGCCGCCTCCAACACGCGCCTGTCTTCTTCGGGCCATGCGACCAACTGCTCGAGCCCGCGGTCCAGGGCCCCCGTGCAGGCCACCTCCAGCGCCGCCGCGCCCAGGTGCCGGAAGCAGGCGCGCGCCAGGGCTTGCCGCTCCGCGTCGGACTTTTCAGGGAAAGCCACGCCCAGGGACTTCAGGGCCTTGCGGCGCTCTCCACCCGCCAGGCCGTAGGCCCACCCTCCCAGGAGGAAGCCCAGCCCACGGGCCCACCGGAGCGGGAGGGGTTGAAGGCACAACAGGACGCTCCGGATGAGCACGTACCGGAGGAAACGTTTCAGGCGCTTTGTTAAGGGTGGACGCTCCACAAGTCGCTCCATACCCCATGCGCGAATACAACTTCGACGGCCTCGTCGGTCCTACCCACAACTACGCGGGCTTGTCGCCCGGCAACCTGGCGTCCCAGAGTCACGTCGGAGAGCCCAGCCATCCCCGCGAAGCCGCGCTTCAGGGCCTGGAGAAGATGCGCTTCGTCTCCGGCCTGGGTGTCGGGCAGGCGGTGCTTCCGCCGCAGCCCCGCCCGTCGCTGCGCGCCCTGCGGACCCTGGGCTTCACCGGCTCGGACGAGGAGGTCATCACCCGCGCCGCGCGCGAGGCCGAGCACCTGCTGCGGCTCACCTCCAGCGCCTCGTCCATGTGGACGGCCAACGCCGCCACCGTGGCCCCCAGCGCCGACACGGCCGACGGCCGCGTGCACCTGACGCCCGCCAACCTGTCGCAGATGTTCCACCGCGCCCTGGAGGCGGACACCACCCACGCGGTGCTGCGCGCCATCTTCTCCAACGAGAAGCACTTCGCGGTGCACGCGCCGCTGCCGCCCGGCAGCCACTTCGCCGACGAAGGCGCGGCCAACCACACCCGTCTGGCCACGCCCGGACACGCCGGTGTGCACCTGCTCGCCTGGGGCCGCAGCGCGTGGCAGGACGTGCAGGGCCCCAAGCGCTTCCCGGCCCGCCAGACGCTGGAGTCGAGCCAGGCGCTCGCGCGGCTCCACCAGCTCGACCCGCACAACGTGCTCTTCCCCCAGCAGCACCCGGACGGCATCGACGCGGGCGCCTTCCACACAGACGTGCTGGCGGTGGGCAACGAGCGCTTCCTCATGCTGCACGAGCTGGCCTTCGTGGACCACCCGGGGCTGCTCCAGGTGCTGCGCGAGAAGCTGGGCCCGGACTTCCGCGCGGTGGTGGCCAGCAACGCGGAGCTGCCGGCCAAGGACGCGGTGAAGGCCTATCCGTTCAACTCGCAGGTGTTGACGCTGCCGGATGGCTCCATGGCCATCATCGCCCCGGTGGAGAGCCGCGAGACCCCCACGGCGCGCGGCTTCCTCGAGCGCGTGGTGGCCGAGGACACCCCCGTCAAGGCGGTGCACTACCTGGACGTGCGCCAGTCCATGAACAACGGCGGTGGCCCCGCCTGCCTGCGCCAGCGCTTGTGGCTCACGGACACCGAGCGCCACGCCATCGACGCCGACGTCTTCTACTCTCCGGCCCTGCACGAGTCGCTCGCGGCCTGGGTGCGCCGCCACTACCGCGACATCCTCCGGCCCGGCGACTTGCAGGACCCGCAGCTCGCCCGCGAGACGATGACGGCGCTGGATGAGCTGACGCGAATCCTCAAGCTGGGCAGCGTCTACGACTTCCAGCAATAAGGGCCGGGGGCTTGCTCCCTCGTCCTCGCGCCAGGCCAGCGGGCCCACGGTGGAATGCCGTGGCCCCGAGGGACGCGGGGTGCCGTGGTCGAAGCCGCCGGGGTGACACACCTTTTCGTCCAGGAGGTGACGTCCCGTGATTCCGGCTTCCATCCAGCACTATCTCCAACGCAACCGCGTCCTCTACGAGCGCTACTGGCACCCGCGCGCCGTCACGGCCCAGGAGCTGGCCCAGGCGCTCCACGTCTCGGGCTGGCGCGTGGCCAAGTCCGTCATCGTGATGGCGGACCGGCAGCCCTGGATATTCGTCGTCCCCGCGGCGGGGACACTGGACCTCTCGCGGGTCCGGGAGCTGCTGGGAGCCCGCACCGTGAGGCTCGCCAGCGAGCGCGAGTTCCGAGACCGATTCCCCGACTGCGAGGTGGGCGCCGAGCCGCCCTTCGGTGAGCTCTACGGCCTGCCCGTCGCGGTGGATGAGACCCTTAGCCTGACGGAGCACCTGCTCTTCCGCGCGGGCTCACATGAAGAAGCCGTGGAGATGCGCTTCCAGGACTTCGCCACGCTGGAGTGGCCCCTCGTCGCATCGTTCATCCACGAGCGGCTCCGGCCTCAGCCCGCGGTGGTGCCCATCCCACCCGTCTTCATGGAGCAGGACGCCTCCATGCCTTCGTGAAACACAAGGCGCGGGTTCACGGTTCGACGGCGGGCGCTCGCGAGTCGCCCAGCAGGTGCTCCAGCTCCTGCGCATTCGGGTCGTCCACCAGCTCCTTGCGACGCGTCTCCACCCGGGTCCGCTCGGCGGACTCCAGCCGCGTCACCCAGGCGCGCGCGGACTCGCGCCCGTCCGGCGGCAACAACTCCAGGCCCTCGCGCACGGAGCGCGCCGCCGCGTCATAGCGACGCAATGTCTCTTGCAACCGAGCTACCGCGAAGAAACCCTCCGCGCTGGGCACCAGCCGCGCCGCCGTCTGGCGCCGCTCCACCGCGCGGGACAGGAGCCCCTCGCGCTCGAGCGCCTCCGCCTCCATCGACAACATCCGCGCCCGCTGACGGTAGTCCGTGAGGAGGCTCCCCACGACATGGAGCGTCTCACGAGCCCGCCGCGTCAGCCCCGCCTCGAGCTGCCAGGAGGCCACGGTGAAGGCCAGCTCCACGTCCATGGAGTGCCGCGCCCGGAGCCCCTCCACGGCTCGCAGCGCGGCCTCGTGCTCCCCGCGCCCCCGCAGCACCTCGGCGCGCAGCAGCGCCGTCTCCAACCGCTCCGACTCGAGCCGCTCCACCTGCGCGCACGCCGCCTCGGCCTCCTGCAATTCCTTTCGACCGAGCCGCAGCCGCGTCTCGCGCGTCCACAGCCCCACCACACCCGGGCGGCCATCGAAGTGCGCCCTCGCCCAGGCGTTGTAATCCAGCGCCAAGGGCACGCGGCCGAGGGCCTGGCTCAACACATCCACGAACTGGCCCGCCACCTCCGGTGAGTCCGGCGTCATCGCCACCAGGTCCTCCACCGAGCGCGCCCGGCGCACCGCCTCACCTCGGAGCACACCCAGGTCACCTGCCTGGTATGCGAGCCGGTACTCCAGGAAGCCTTGCGAGCGGCGCCCCATTGACAGCAACGCGTCCGCGGCCACTCGATGCGATACGGCGTCCTGCGGGGCCAGGGCCAGCGCGCGGTTGATGAAGGCCAGCGCCTCGCCCGCGCCGTCACCGCCTCGTGCCGCGTGTGCGGAGGCCACCAGCCGGTACAGCAGATAGTCCGACGGATGCCGGTCGATGAGCTCCAGTCCTCGAGCGCGCACCGTGTCGATGGGTGCGCGCTCCCGGACGAGCGTCGCCAGCTCCGCCTCCGCGTCCTCGAGCCGATGCGCCCCGGGCACCAGGGCCACGAGCCCCACCACCGTCAGCGCGACGCCCACGCCCCCAAGCGCCCACGAAGGCGAAAGACACACCTGGGGCCCCGTCTCCTTGCCGCGCTCCCGAGGCCGCGCCACCGACCCCAGCACCACCAGCACCGCCACCGCGCAGGCCGGGAGCTCCAGGCTGAAGTCGAAGAGGTTGTGCAGTCCCAGCGCCGCCACGCCCGCCAGCGAAGCCCACTCCAGCGCGTCCAGTCCCTCGCGGCGCAGCAAGCCGATGAAGGCCCACACGGCCACGGCCAAGAGCAGCAGACCGGGCACACCGAACTCCGCCAGCGCCTGGAGCACCGCGTTCTCGGGATGCGTGAGCGTGTTGGGATTGGGCTCGGATTGATAGCGCGGGAAGGCCGCCTCGAACGCACCGCGCCCCATGCCCAGCACTGGGAAGGCGCTGGCGGCTCGCGCCATCATGGGCCAGAGCGACACCTTGGACTGGCTCAACTTCTCCAGGCTGTCCGCGGAGCGCGCCTCGGCCCAGAGCGCGTCCGTCACGGCGTAGGCCCCCACGGCCAGCACCGCCAACAACCCCATGAGCGCGGCGGTGCTCCGCGTCCAACCGTGGTGGAGGTTCCCTCTCGACTCTTCTCGGCGCTGGCGCGCGAGCCACAGCACCAGCAGCACCTGCCCGAAGACGAAGAAGGCGATACCTCCGCGAGACAGCGACAACACCACGCCCAGCCCGCTCACCCCCGCCGCCAACGCGAAGGGCAGCGCCTTCGAGCGGGGCCGCGTGGTGAGCGCCAACCCCACGCCCACCGTGGACGCCAGGCCCAGGAAGCCCGCGAGGTGATTGGGATTGGCGAAGAACGTCATCAGCGGCGGGCGCGCGTGCTCCCAGGCCCTGAACCCCAGGAGCGAGGAGACACCCAGCAGCGCATGCCCCATGCCCACCAGCACCACCGCCGCGCCCGTGAAGGCCACCACCGCGAGGAGCCGCCGCCGGCTCTCCCTCGACCGGCTCACCTGCACCGCGGCGAGGAAGGTCAACAGATAGGCCAGGTGCTTGGACAGCTCGCGCCACGTGGCCGAAGGCTCCAGCGACACCGGCCGCGCCCCCGTGAGCCCCAAGGGCTCCAACGCGAACTCCCGCAGCGAGGCGGCCTCCGGACTCAGCACCCGCAGCACCCCCTCCGGCAGGGGCACGAGTTGCACCGCGCACAACACCGCGCCCACACCCAGGGGCACGGCGAGCAGCGGGACTCGCAACGACTGCCCCATCCGCCTCGCGCCGATGAACGCGAACAGCGCCGCCATTCCCGCGAGCACCATCAACGGCCAGGACACCCCACGCGCCGCGCCACCGAGCGCCAGCGGACACACCACGACGAGCGCCGCCAGACCTACTTCGGCGAGCCGGGTGTACCGGGAGCTGTTGCGAGACGCGGAAGCCATGCGGGGGCGCGGAAAGTATGACACGGGCTTTGAAACACTCTGCTTTCTGGCTCGAAGCCCTCGGCCGGCAGCAGACAGGGCCTCCGGGCGAGTGTGAACCCCTTCGCGCCGCGATGCCTCCAAGGCCGTATCAGGGTCAGGACAACCCGGTCTCTCCCGACCTCCGAACGGCCCGCACGGACAGCCCCACGTCGAGTGATGGAACCTTCCCCTCCCCGGAGCGCTGCGTCGAAGCGCCAGGCCCTCCAAGGGCCCTGGAGTCAGGCCGGGCAAGCGGGCCCGACCCCCCGTTCATTCACGCCCAGGCCCGGAGTTGGCTTGCATCCGGAAGACCTTCTGGCATGTTCGCCGACCCATGCGCCGCTTCTTCCTCGCCACCGCCCTCCTCTGCGCCACCCTGTCCGGACTCACCGGCTGCAAGGGCTCCTGCCGCGAGCTGTCCGAGAAGCTGTGCGACTGCGCCATCAACTCGGTGGAGAAAGAGCAGTGCCTCCAGCGCGCCGCTCAGCAGGAAAGCAACGTGGAGCCCACGCCCGAGGACGAGGCCGTCTGCGAGGCGAAGCTCGACGGCTGCGACTGCCGCAAGATTGAGACCCCCGAGGGCAAGCGCGAGTGCGGCATCTCCCGCGAGGGCGGCATCAACTGACCTTGGGGTGGGGCTCACGCCCCTGGCGCCACCGAAGTCCTTGGCGTTCCCGCTTCCGCGGCGACCCAGGGCTGCAGCCTCTTGCGCACCCGTGAGCGCAGCGGCGTCTCCACGAAGTGGTGCGCTAGCAGGGACGCGGGGATGACCAGGAGCAACACCAGCCCCAGCTTCCCCCACGACGAAAGCCACGGCTCGAGCTTCGCCACCGCTTCGCCCACGGGGAACTGCAACAGATACAGCGCGTAGCTGGCCGCCCCCAACCGCACCACGCTCGGGCGCGACAAGCCCCAGCCCAGCCAGCCACCACCCCGCGCCAGCCCGTACACGAGCAGCCCCGACGCGGGCGCCAGGAGCGCGTTGTGCATCAGCGGATAGGGAATCCGCTCACCCGCCGCTCCCGCCGCCATGAGCAACGCGGCGCCGAGCAAGGCCAGCGCTCCTCCCGAGCCCTTCGCCTCCCCCGCCGCGCGCTCACGCACGAAGCACCACCCCAGCACCACACCGAAGAGGAACTCGGGCAGGCGCGTCAGCGGGGTGAACTTCATCAGCGCAAGCCACGTGCCCCACGAATGGACATCCACCGTGTCCAGGCCATCCGGCCGCAGCACCAGGTAGAGCAACGGCGGTGCCAGGCCGAGAATCCACAGCCCCGCGAGCACCCCCGGCATCCAGGAGGGCCGCAGCCGAGGCAGCCACCGCGCCAGCCGGGGGAAGAGCGCGTAGAAGAACGCCTCCACCGCCACGGACCAGCCCGGGGGATTCCAGTACAGCGCCAGCCGGGGCATCCACGCCTGCAACAGCGCGAGCGTCGCCACCGCCGCCACGGCCAGCTTCATCGCAGCCACCTTCCACCCGTTGTCCACCACGGACGCGAGCATCGTGGGCGGCGCGGACAGGAGGAACGTCAGCAGATAGACGGGATAGACGCGGGCCACCCGGGCCGCGAGGAACGCGCGTGTCCCCGTCTCCATGCGCCCGTCGGTGTCCAGGTAGTTCCAGGCGAGGACAAAGCCAGACAGGACGAAGAAGACACCCACGGCCGAGTAGCCCGAGCCCACCAGGCTCCGCAGCCACTCCGGCGCCGGGTCCAGGACCGGGCGCGCGAAGTGGAACAGCACGACATGCAGGGCCGCGAAGAAGCGCAGCCCCGTCAGCGCATCGAGTGAACCGCCTCGGCTCACCGGCGGCCGATGCCGAAGTACGTGAAGCCCAGCTCGCGCATGCGCGCCGGGTCGAACACGTTGCGACCGTCGAAGATGACCGGCGCCTTCATCAGCGCCTTCATGCGCTCGAAGTCCGGGTGGCGGAACTCGTTCCACTCCGTCACCACGAAGAGCGCGTCCACGCCCTCGAGCGCCTCGTAGGGGACGCTGGCGTAGCGGATGCGGTCGCCGAAGACGCGCTTCGCCGAGTGCGTGGCCACCGGGTCGTGCGCCACCACCGTCGCGCCCTTGCCGATGAGGCCCTCGATGACGTCGATGGACGGCGCCTCGCGCATGTCGTCCGTCTTCGGCTTGAAGGCCAGGCCCCACACGCCGAACTTCTTGCCCTCCAGTGAACCGCCGAAGTGCTTGGTGGCCTTGTTCACCAAGAGCTTCTTCTGCCGCTCATTGGTGCGCTCCACGGCGCGCAGCAAATCCAGCTCCAGGCCGAACTCGCGCGCGGTGGCGCCCAGCGCCTTCACGTCCTTGGGGAAGCACGAGCCGCCGTAGCCCACGCCCGGGAACAGGAACGGGTAACCGATGCGCCGGTCCGAGCCCAGGCCCTTGCGCACGAAGTCCACGTCCGCGCCCACCTTCTCGCAGAGCGCGGAGATGTCGTTCATGAACGAGATGCGCGTGGCGAGCATCGCGTTGGCGGCGTACTTGGTCAGCTCCGCCGAGCGCGTGTCCATGAACAGCACCGGGTTCTCCGTGCGCACGAAGGGGGCGTACAATTCGCCCATCACCTTGCGCGCGCGCTCGGAGTCCACGCCGATGACGACGCGGTCCGGCTTGAGGAAGTCGTCCAGCGCGGCGCCTTCCTTGAGGAACTCCGGGTTGGAGACGACGTCGAACTCGATGCTCGTCACCTTGCGGATGCTCTCGCGAACCTTGTCCGCGGTGCCCACCGGCACGGTGCTCTTGTCGACGACGACCGTGTACTGCTTCATCGCCTTGCCAATCTGCTCGGCGGCGGCCAGCACGTACTGGAGGTCGGCGTCGCCGCTCTCACCCTCGGGCGTGCCCACGGCGATGAAGACGACGTGCGCGTTGGAGACGGCCTCCGGCAAGTCCCGCGTGAAGAACAGGCGCTTCTCGCGCACGTTCTTCTTGATGAGCTCCTCGAGACCCGGCTCGTAGATGGGCACCTCGCCCGCCTGGAGCATGCGAATCTTCCGCTCGTCGATATCCACGCACGTGACGTCGTTGCCCGAGTCCGCGAAGCAGGTGCCCGCGACCAGGCCGACGTAGCCCGTTCCGATGATGGCAATACGCATTGAAAGAGTCCCAGTGTGGCGGTGTCTTGGCTGGAACTCATACGCCGGGACGCGCTCGGAAAGAAAGCCCGTCCCAGGGCTGGCCGGGCAACCGGGCGGGCCTACTGTCCAGTGAGCAGACGCCGCACTCTTTCCAATCCCTTGAGAGCCGACGTCTGCCCGGGGGTGCTGATTGGACCCACCACCGTGCGGTCTAGAAGTTCACGGGTGGCTCGGCGCAGGGGAGGCAGCGCGGCGGTGGCGTCCGGGGCGGCCTCGGGGAAGAGGCGGGCGACGATGGACAGCGACGTGTAGAGGGCGCGCTCCAGGCGCCACTCGGAGGCGCGGGCGAGCAGCGCCGGGATGTCGAGCGGGCGGGAGTACACACCCCCCATCCACTTGGCGCCCGTGACAAGTTCGCGAAGGTCGATGAAGGACAGCCAGGGTACGTCATACCCCTGACGTGCGTGCTCCAGGCAGACGAGCAGGACGGAGTCCTCGAGGTCCGCGCGGAACATGGAGGGCCCGTAGACCTTCATGGGTTTCGCGCGGTCGATGATGCCCAGGGCCTGCTCGCGGCGCTGGGGGCCGAGGATATCGGAGTAGAGGGAGATGGAGGTGCGGCCGTCGGTGACGACCTTGGTGGCGCCGCTGTGCGAGGGGACCGAGTCGGGGCGGAACTCGTGGTTGGAGAGGAAGCCGGCGAAGCCGTCCACGTCCATGCGGCGCATGAGGAGCTGGAGGTCGAGGACAGGGCGGAAGCCGATGTGCGGGTAGAGGGCCTCGGCGAAGGCGGCGGCGCCCATGAGAACGAGCTTGCGGCCCTGGAGCTCGTCGACGACCTGCTTGAAGTTGACGAGCTTCATCACGTTGTCGTTGACGGAGCCCTGGTAGACGGCGAGGAGCCGGTCACGAGCCCACTCGGGGGCGGCGGTGGGGCCCAGGCGGTACTCGAGGTTGTAGGCGGCGAGCGGCGCCAGGCCCTGGGCGATGGCCCAGTCGACATACTCATCCCAGGGCGCGCCCTTGAGGGCACCTCGCGGAGGGTCGAACGAGGCGAGGACGCGGAAGGTGTCGAGCAGGCTGAGCGGCATGGTGGCCCCCTTTAACGGGCTCACCGCATGGCCTGCAATCACTGCCTGAGTCCCCCGGGGCGCGGACAGTGGCGGACACCGGACAGTGCCCGGCCCCCGAGTGCGACTCAAAGGGCCCTCAGCCACTCCTCAATCAGCCCTCCCCATTCCGCCCGGATGAAGGCCATCAACGCCAGGTACGGGATGACGGACAACGCACAGGTCAAGAGCCAGAGGAACGCGAAGAGTTGATGGTGACGCGCGCGGATGGGGCCCTTCGCGAAGAAGTACCGGCTCAACTCGCTCGAGCGTCGAGGCAGCCGCCCGACAATCGCGGCCCCTCCGAAAATCCGCGCGCCCGCGACTCCCATCAGGGCGCCCAGGAAAGCCCCGGTCCCCATCACCCCTGAGAACAGTGCTTCGAGTGTCATCGTGCTGCTCTCCGTCACATCCGGCGCAATGACACTACCTTGGGGACCCTCCATCTTCATCCGTCATGGGGGCAGAGAGTGGAGGCACTGTAGCGAGTGACTTAACGCCCCTCTCTGAACGCGGTCTCCAGGCGACGCAGGGCATAGCGCGCCATCGCGGTGGGCTTGGGTGCCAGGAGCAGCTTCGCGGCGACCCAGGCGGGCTTGCTGTGCACGAGCTCCGCGCCCACCAACCGCGGCTCCGTGAAGAAGCGCTCCGCCAGGATTCGCTGCCACACAGGCGGAGCCAGCGCTGACAGCACCGTATCCGGAACGGTTGCCCCGAGCAGCCGCCTCGCGGCGTCCCAGGCGTACCAGACCATCAGCGGCAGCTCCGTGCCCTGGGCTCTTTCGACCACTCGAGCCCAATCCAACGCGTGCCCCGCGAGCAGCTTCAAATCGAAGAGCCACGCCATCCGCTGCAAGAGGTGATTGCTCGCGTGCAGCGCCAGGTACACGGCTTCGTCCTCGGGGCGCAGCCACTTCACACGACGCCCCTCGAGTTCACCCTCCGCCGCTCGCGCCACCAGCGCATCACCCTCCAACGCCTGCCCCCATCCCGCGAGCGCTCGGAAGTGCAACTCCACGAGCCCCGCTGGCCCTTCCATCTCGATGTGGTGTGAGTCGGCCTCCGCGTACTTTCCATCACGCGAGGCTCGGACGGTCAGCCCCAATCCCGAGAGGGCTCGCGTCGCCGTGGGCACATCATGGCGCGACACCAACAGGTCCACGTCTCGCGTCGCACGCTGGAGCGGATCCGGATACAGCCTCCGCGACAACCCATAGCCCTTGAGCAACACAGGCACCACGCCCTCGGAGGCCAGGGCGTCCAGGCTCCGCAGCAACAGCGCCTTCACCTGGAGCACACGCGCCGCGCCCGTGAGCGACTCCCTGCGCAGCAACGCGCTCGCATCCGTGGGCAACTCCCAACCCACCTGCCCCACCGCATGGGCCACGAAACCCGCCAGCCCGTGACGTACGGCCGCGCGCACGAACTCGGTGGCCGCGGCCCCCTCGGGCGCACGTGTGTCCGGTGGCAACGGCCAGGACCGCAGCAAGTCCACGAGGGCGTGCGAGCCCGCCATTGCTCAGCGCCTCAAGACAACAACCCGCGCGGGGTCCGCGTCGGCGAGCGCGAGCAGCCGCGAGGAGCGCTCGGCCACCGCGTCCGCCACCAACTCCAGGGCCAGTTCTTCATCGCGGCTCGTGCCGTTGCGTCCGTTGGACCATGCCAGCGACAACGCACCAATCACCACGTCCCCGTCCTTCACATCGAGGCGCAGGTCGAACGACAGCGATTGGCTCGGGGCACGCTGAGTCTCGAAGACGATGCCCTCGGTGAGCTCGTCCCGGACGTGCTGGAAACGAAGCTCGAGCCTCGACACCTCGAGTCCGTCCGCCAGCGCTCGGACCGCGTTCCAGACCTCTTGCAAGGAGCGCGCGGCACGGACCGACGCGGAGACTTCCTTCACCAGCGAACGCAACCGGATGTTGCGCTGACGGGCCTGCTGCATGTCCCCGGCGCGCGCCAGGTCCAGGTAGCCCAGCTTGCGCATCAACACCACGATGACCACGCCCATGCCGCTGAGCAGCAGTGCGCTCTGCACGCTGTTGGCGAAGTTCAAGCCCAGCGCCGTCAACGTGAAGAGTCCGCACAGCCCATAGAGCACCAACACCGTGGAGCGGTGGCTGAGCACCATGCGGCTCATGATGCGGTGGTGGATGTGCTCCTTGTCCGCGCTGAACAGCGGGCGCCCCATGAGCGAGCGGCGCACCACGGCGAGCAGCGTGTCCATGATGGGCAGGCCCAACGCCATCACGGGCACGAGCATGGCCACGGCCGTGCCGCTCTTGGTGCTCGTCTTGATGGACACGGCCGCAAGCACGAAGCCCAGGAACATGCTGCCCGTGTCCCCCATGAAGATGGAGGCCGGGTTGAAGTTGAACACCAGGAACCCGAGGATGGCGCCCGCGAGCGCCGCCATCAGCAGGCACAGCAGGATGTCCCCTCGGGCGAGCGCGAGGATGAAGTTGGTGCTGACGCCGAAGAAGGCGACGCCACCCGCGAGCCCATCCAGACCATCAATCAGGTTGAGCGCGTTGACGACGCCCACCATCCAGAACACGGTGAACGGCAAGCCGAGCACGCCCAGGGACAACTCCGGGCCGAAGGGATTGGCGATGACCTCGATGCGGAAGTCGAGGGCATACAGGCCGAGCGCCACCAGGAACTGCACCGTGAACTTGAGCCGGGCGTTCGCGCCGCGAAGGTCGTCATAGAGCCCGAGCGCCGCGATGGCCGCGCCGCCCAGGAAGAGGCCGTAGACGAGCTCCGTGTGGAGGCGGAAGTGATGCCCCACGCCGGAGTCCACGAGGAACAGCGCGCACAGCGGGGCGAAGAAGCCCGCGACGATTCCGATTCCACCCAGCCTCGGAATGGGCCGGACATGGACCTTGCGGCTGGAGCTGACCGGGTCCATCCACCCCCGGGCACGGGCCTGATTGCGCACGAAGTACGTGAGCAACAGGGCCACCGCCAGAGAGAGAAGGAATGCGACGAAGAACGTGATCATCGAGTTGTGCCGCGCCGCCCATGGTGGAGGCTGGCGTCACGGCGCGTCAATGAATGTCCTTGTGCGACATAAGCGAGTGCGTCCAAGTTGACCCTCCCACGAGCGAACGTCACGCATTAGGTACACGCGCCCGCGCATGGCCTGAGCGGCACCGCCGGACTCCGGCGAAGTCCATCCCTGTAAGGTTCCTGGCCGATTGGAAACGGGCGTCTTCGAGCCTCCCGCCTGCCCTGCGACCAAGCCCTTCTCTGTCCGCTGTTGACGCCTTCGCGACGGGGGACAGAATGCGCCTCCTGCTTGTCCTCATGCGTTCCCGGTCCCGCGACACCCAACGAGTGCGTCACCCAGCAGGTCGCGCCACCCGAAGCACATCGACTCGCCGGGGCGCGGCGGTGCCCGCGTCGTGGGGTGCGGTCGACTGCCCGCTTTCAGATGGTGGAGCCGTTCGTTGACGCACGCTTCTGAACGCAGAATGGATGGGCTGGACCTCCTGCGCGCCATCGCCATCCTGGGCGTGCTGGTCTTCCACGCGCCCAACGTCGTCCATGAGGCGGTGCCCTTCACGCTCAGGGCCGCCTTCGCGCATGGGTGGATGGGCGTGGACCTCTTCTTCGTCCTCTCCGGCTACCTCATCGGGCGGCAGGTCTTCGCGCCGGAGACCGACACGCCCCTGGGCTCGCAGCTGCGCACGTTCTGGATGAAGCGCTGGATGCGCACCCTGCCGCTGTACTTCGTGGTGCTCGCGCTCTACGCGCTCAAGCCCTGGGTGGTGGGCACGCCCTTCGTGGGCGGAGGCTGGCACTACGCGCTGTTCCTCCAGAACTTCTCGCTGCCGCGCGACTTCGTGCAGAGCTGGTCCTTGTGCGTGGAGGAGCACTTCTACGTGGTGCTGCCCTTGCTCGCCTTCGCATTGGGAGGGCGGCGCTGGCCCGCGTGGGCCTGGCTGGTGCCCGTGGGGCTGAGTGTCCTGGCCCGAGCCCTCTACGTCCGGGACCTTCCGCCGAACGAGCACCTGTCGACCTTCCCCGAGTTCGTGCCCTGGTCCACCGAGCAGCATCTGGACGGACTCGCCATCGGCGTGTTCCTGGCACGGACCGCGCCGACTTGGAGACAGTGGCCGAGCCGCTGGCGCATCACCTGCGCCGCCGTGGGCGCGGTCCTGTTGGTGCTGACCGTGGCATGGCATGGCGCGTTCGTGACGACGACGAGCCATGTCTGGATATTCGGCGCGCTCGCGGCCGGCTTCGGCGCGGTGCTGGTGGGAATCGAGACACTGCGGCTTCCCCAGTGGCTCCGCTGGGGCATCTACCCGACGGCGCTGCTCTCCTATGGCGCCTATCTGTGGCATGGGCTCGTGGTCCGAGTCCTCGAACGTCTGGATTTGAGGCTGGGCGCGTGGGGGCTGGACCTCCTCGTGTTCCTGGCGCTCACGCTGGGCGTCTCGTGGGTGACCTATGTCACGGTGGAGAAACCCTTCCTCAAGCTCCGGGATGCGCTGCTCGCCCGAGGGGATGACGTGCGAGGAGCGCCGCGAGCCGGCATGGAGATACAACGATGAGCCAGCCTGGCGTCACCTTGGTCATCCCCACGTACAACGGCGCGCGGCGTGTCGAGGCTCCGCTGCAGGCGTTGCTCGCGCAGCAGGCGCCGAGTGACTGCTTCGAGGTCGTCGTCGTGGACAACAACTCGACGGACGGCACGTCGCGCGTGGTCGAAGCGAGCCCGTCCGTGGCGGGGTTGCGTCAGCGAGGCGTCGAGGTCCGGGTCGTCTCCGAGACCCGGCAGGGGCTTCTCTTCGCGCGGCTGTGCGGCATCCAGAGCGCGCGCCGGGACGTCGTCTGCTTCCTCGACGATGACAACGTCCCCGAGCCGAACTTCGTCGCGGATGGGCTGGCGCTCTTCCAGGACGAGCACGTCGGCGTCGTGGTGTCGCGGCTGTATCCTCGCTACGAGACGCAGCCGCCTCCGAGCATCTCCCGGCGGGAGCATCTGCTCGCCATCAACCATCGGCTGGGGGATGCCCCCATCGACTTCGGCGCGGCGGCCACGATTGCCCCCACGATTGGAGCCGGGCTGTGGTTGCGCCGAGCCGCGTTCCTGGAGGCGGTGCCCTGGCGTACGCCGGAGCAGCTCATGCCTGACCGGCTCGGCGAGCAGCTCTTGAGCGGTGGGGACATCGAGTTCGGTTACTTGCTGGGCAAGGCCGGACATCGGCGCGTCTATTCTCCAGCGCTGAAAGTGTGGCACCTCATCCCCCGCTCGCGATTCGAGACCCGGTACTTCCTCCGGCTCATCGTGGGAGTGGTGCGCAGCGAGAAGACGCTCGAGGCGCGCTACCTGGGCCGAACGTCCGCGGGCACCGGTCGGTTGAAGAACTGGGCGCGACTGGTTGGCGCGGGGCTCGCGAGTCCCGCGCTGGCACTGCGAGGAGACGCGGTCCGCGAGATTCTCTTCGTGCTGGCGAGCCGCTGGGCACAGGTGCAAGGGCCGTATTCACAGCTCCACGAGCCACGGCCATGACCCTCTCGTCCCGCCCCACCTTGCGTGAGTGCATCGAAGGCCGGAGCAACAACCTGGACTTCCTTCGCTTCGCGGCGGCGTCGGGCGTCATCATCAGTCACGCGTTTCCGCTGGGAGAAGGTCCGAAGGAAGGAACAGAGCCGCTGACTGTCTTCACCCATGGACAGGTGAGCCTGGGGATTGTCTGCGTTGCGGTGTTCCTGGTCATCAGCGGGGTCCTCATCTCGCGAAGCTGGGAGCGAGGACAGGACGCCCGTGGGTTCCTCCAGGCGAGGACACTGCGCATCTTCCCGGGGCTCGCGGTGTCGCTGGTGCTGACGGCCTTCGGACTGGGGGCCGCGTTCACCACCTTGCCGTTGCGCGAGTACTTCGCGGCCTCGGAGACGTACACGTTCATCCTCCGCAACCTCACCCTGGTCGAGCCGCAGTGGGCGTTGCCGGGGGTGTTTCAATCGAACGTGTACGCGAGCGCGGTCAATGGCTCGCTGTGGACGTTGAAGTACGAAGTGGGCTTCTACCTGGTCGTTCTGGGGCTGGGGTTGGCGAAGCTGCTCAAGAAGGAATGGGCGCTCGCGGGGTGGTGCCTCACCGCGGGAGTGTCATTCCTTCACATTGGACGTTTGGGATTCTGGCCGGAGCTCGGGCTCTACTTCGGGGGCGGGATGGTGCTCTACCTCTGGAGGGACCGGGTGAGGATGAGCCCCTGGCTCGCACTGGCGTGTGTCGCCGTCCTGGCCGCCACTGCGATGGCGGGCACGGGGCTCAAGGTGGCCATGGGTTCATGCGGGGCGTACATGGTGCTCTACCTCGCGTTCATCCCGAGCCGGCTCGCACACTTCGGACGCCATGGGGACTTCTCCTACGGCGTCTACATCTATGCCTTTCCCGTGCAGCAAGCCGTCACGGCACTGGTGGGCGGCCCCATGCCGTGGTGGCAGAACGCATTGCTCTCGTTTCCCCCCACGCTGCTGCTTGGATTCCTGTCGTGGAGGTTCGTCGAACGTTGGGCCCTTCGGGTGAAACGGCGGTCGGGTGAAACATCCAAGCCGGCCGCCCTCCCCTCTCCCGGCCAGTCGATGTAGGGCGCCCACCAGGGTCGGCGCTCACGCTTCTCTCCCACGTCCCCACCCGGCGCACGGGTCAATGCAACGGGGGCTCAGCCAGGAGTGCGGCACCAATGGCGCCCGACAGCTCTCCGAGCTGCGCGAGCACCACGGGCGGCTGGCGCTCGGGAACGAAGACATGGGGGCGCATCGCTTCGTAGATGCGGTCGGCGTATTCGATTCCCAGCCGCGTCCCCAAGCCACCTCCGAGGATGACGGCATCCACATCCAGGATGTTGATGGCGGACGCGATGCCCACCCCCAACATCAGCACCGCATTGTCGATGAGCCGCGTCGCCACGACATCGCGCTCATCGAGCGCCTTCTTCCAGATGCTGCTGGTCAACCGGGTCCGGTCCTTCTTTCGCATCCACTCAAACAGCATCGTCTTCTCGCCCCGCCGCACCGCCTTGCGGACCTTGTGCTCCAGACACCCGCGTCCCGCGTAGGCCTCCATGCAGCCACGGCGCCCACAACCACATCGCGAGCCGCCAGGATTCACCACCACATGGCCTATCTCTCCCGCCGCGCCTCGCCCTCTCCAGGGGACACCATCCAGCACCAGTCCTCCCCCCACCCCTGTTCCCCACCACACCCCCAGCACCGAGCGATACGGAGTGCCCGCCCCCAATCGGTACTCGGCGGTCACCGCGACCTGGACGTCATTGCCCAACACCACCGGGCCACGCACCAGGTCCGATAGCGCGCCCGCCAGGGGATACGGCTCCGTCCATCCCTTGCCCACGTTGCTCACCCGGGCCAGCGTCCCCATTTGGATGTCCACCGAGCCGGGTGCCCCCACGCCCACTCCAGCAAGGCGCCGCGGCGCGAGCCCCGCGGACCGCGAGGCATCTTCCAACGCATCGAAAATCGCTCGGACCACGTCCTTCGGCCCGGCATCCCCCGGCGTGGGATGCCGGGCATTCCCCAAGGGCCGCCCCACCGCGTCGACAACCACCGCCTCTATCTTCGTCCCGCCCAGGTCCACCCCTCCCCAGGCACTCCCCTTCACCTCGGATGACCGCGACCCTCGCTGGGCCTCTCCTCCTCTGCGAGCCTCGTCCATCCCGTGCCTCCGGAGCGCGTACACACTTCCCTTGTCAGGAAGATGCACAGCGCCTCCCGATTCACACGAACACGCCCGAGGAACAGCCAGGGTGTCAGGCCCGCGACTAACCGCGCTGGACGCTCCGAAGCACGCCACGCACGGCCATCTTGGGGAGGAACCCCAGCATGTACCGCCAACGCGGAACCTCCAGATGGTACGGCAGGCTCCGTCGATACAGGTCCAGCGCGAGGTCCATCCGGCCGTGGTCGACCAGCACATGCGAGACATGCCGGGTGGCATAGAGCAGCATCTGCAACCGCTCGCGCCTCCGCTCGGCCCCACCCGGGTAACGGGCCAGGCGCTCCTGCATCAACTGGTACGCCATTCCCCGGTGCGCTGACTCCAGCATCGTGGACTCAGAGCCCTCGTGCTTCCGGTAGCCCACCACGAGCGGCGCTCGCACCCAGGCAAACCCTGGCTCGGTCCCCAGGCGATACAGCAAATCGTAGTCCTCGGCGACGATGCGCAACGGCGTGAATCCCTCCACCCGCCGCAGCGACTCCGTCCTCACCGCCAGGACACACGCCGTGCGCGGCGTCGTATCCCCCGCGCTCGCCAGATAGTCCTGGAACGGCACCACCTTCAGCGGCTCTCGCGAGACCCGCGCCAGCTCGTCCTCCCGCTGGAAGGTCACCGACGAGCCCATCACCACCGCGGGCATCCCCTGCTCTCGCAACACCTGCCGGTACACCGCGAGTGTCCACGGGAACCACAGGTCATCGCTGTCCAGGAACACCACGTACTCGCCTCGGGCCTCCTGGATGCCCAGGTTGCGCGCGGCGCCCGGGCCCGCGTTGGCCTGCTGGAGCACCCTCACCTTCTCGCCGTACCCCGCCAACACCTCCAGCGTGTCGTCCGTGGAGCCATCGTCCACGACGAGCACCTCGTAATCCCTCTCCTCCTGCGCGAACACCGACGCGAGCGTCCGCTCCAACAGCCGCGCCCTGTTGTACGTGGGGATGACAACCGAGAAGAACGGCATGTCAGACCCGCGCCCGCAGGCCCATCTCGGAGATGCGCAGGAACGTCGCGAGCTGCCTGCGGAACTCCGGCAGCTCCATCCGCCCTCGCAACAACGTCTGCGCCAGCACCATCGAGTTGTACGGCAACGTGCCCACCAGGATGGCTCGCAACATCCACTCGTGCAGCCGGCCATGGTGCTTGCGGAAGTACGCCACC
This sequence comes from Myxococcus stipitatus, assembly GCF_037414475.1. The sequence goes on from NZ_CP147913.1 coordinate 3,150,144, forward strand.
CGAGTGCGCCACAATTCCACCCGCACCTTGTCCGGCCCCGTGACCGAAGGTCGGAACGAACGGCTCGACAGGTGCGTAATCACCGCCTCCGGACAGAACGCCACCTCCCAGCCCGCCTTCCACGCCCGCACACACCAGTCCGTGTCTTCCGTATTCCCCAACGGAGACATCGCCTCGTCGAGCAGCCCTACCTCCGCCAGCGTCTCCTCACGCACGACGATGCAGGCCCCCAACACCCAGTTCACCCGGGCCTCCTCATGCCCGTACTGCGCCGGGTCGATCTCCATCCGCTTCAGGAAGTGCAACGGACGCGGCAGGAAGACCAAATCAAACAACTGCCCCGGCAACGACATGGGCCGGAACGTGCAGTTCTGCACCGTGCCATCCGCGTTCAACAGCCGCGCCCCCGCCATCCCCACCCGCGGATTCTCATCCATGAAGCGCACGAGCGCGTCGAACGCCCCCTCGTGCACGATGGTGTCGTCGTTGAAGATGCAGATGTAGCGGCCCTGCGCCTGCCTCAAGACTTGATTGTGATTGGCGGAGAAGCCCTTGCGCTCCGTGTTGAACAACCAGCGCACCTGCGGGAAGTCGCGGCGCATCGCCTCCACGCCCCGCCCGTCCGTCGCGTTGTCCACGACCCACACCTCGAAGGTGCAGTCCCGCGTCGTCTCGAAGAGCGTACGCAAGCAGTCATGCAGCAGCTCCGGATTGCTGTGATTGACAATGGAGATGATCAGGTCGGACTTCGCCATCGAATGCCTCACATCCCTGTTGTGGCGGCCCGCCGCGAACGGACGAAGGCCAGGATGTCGCGCAGCACGCCCAGGAGCGACAACGTCCCGGGAACCCGCTCGCGAACCAGCAGCAACACCGTGAACACCCCCACGCCCGCGACCCACCGCACCAGCGTCCCTTCGACCACCCACATCTGCGCCACCGCCACCGCCGCCGCCAACAACATCCCCACGAAGACCACGGGCTCCACCACCTGGAACACCAACCCACGCAGCGCCGGATTCAGCCGGGACACCAACCACGCCGTCACCCACACCTCCAACAGCGAGACGCCCACGCCCATGGGCCCGATTCCCGCCAGCCCGAAGCGCTGGATGGCCCACGTCCCCACGCCCCACTTCGCCACGCCCACGCCCACCACCACCACCAGCCGCTCCCAGGGCCGGCCTCCCGCGTTCTGCGCCGTCGCCAACAGCCCCGTCAACGTGACGAGCAGACACTCCAGGCTGAACCACTGCACCAGCGGCACCGCCTCGCTCCACCGGTCGCCGAAGAACAGCGGCACCAACACCGGCATCCCCATCACCGCCACCGGGAGCGCCAGGAGCAACACCGCGGACAGCCGCCGCAGCGACGTCCCCAGGTACTCCGCGAACCCCGCCGGGTCATCCTGCAACCGGCAGTAGGCGGGGAACGCCACGCGGTTGAGCACCGCGCTCAACATCATCGGCGTCGAGGCCAGCGCCCAGGCCCAGTTCACCAGCCCCACGCTCTCCTTGCCGAGCACATGCCCCACCACCAACGGCACCCATCCCGCCACCAGCGCCGCCACCAACGGCGGAAGCTGGAACGCCAGCCCGAACCCCAAGAGCCGCCGAAGCACCTCCAGCCGGAACACACCCCGCGGACGCCAGGGCGACGCCCACCAGATGCACCCCAACCCCACGACACCTCGGACCAACGCGCCCAGCGCCAGCGCCCAGGCCCCCAACCCCGCCCACGCCAACACCAACGTGCAGGCCACCTGCGCCAGGTTCTCCACCAGCTCCGCGCGGGCAATGGCAGGAAAGGCCAGCTTCCGCTCCAACGCCATCAGCGGAATGACTCGCAGCGATGACAGGAACAAACCCAGCGCCAGCGCACACACCATGGGCACCGCGCCAGGCCCCAGCGCGTAGCCCTCCGTGAGCCGGGGCGCCAACGCACACACCGCCGCGACGATGACGGCCGTGAGTGCCTGATGACACCAGAAGATGGTGAACGTCTCGTCCTGGGTGGGCTCATGGGGCTGGCGCACCAGCGCCGCGCTCAGGCCCAGGTCGCCCAGGAACACCCCCAGCGAGGCCGCGTACGAGACGATGCCGAACAAGCCGTAGTCCGACGGGAAGAGCAGACGCGAGAGCACCAGGGCGCTCACGACGCGCAGGCCTTGCGAGGCCAGCGTGCGCGCCACCAGCACAATCATGCCCTTCAGGGCACGGGCCCTCACCTCGCCAGTGTCCACCTCGGGTGCCGCGGTCGCGTTCATCGCCAGAGTGAGGCCCGCTCCCGGCCTCCGCTCGCGCTCCAACGCGCGAAAGGTGGCCGGATGGTACGAGGCCCACCCCGGCCTCACAAGCAACGAGAGCAGCGCACCAAGTCCCACCAACAGCCAGGGCTCGGCTGTCCGGCCGCCACCTCACCACGAAGGTTGCTCCTCACGGAGCCGCGAGGCTACGGTCCGTCGGCCATGTCACCGAGCCAATCCCTCATCCAGTTCCTCAAGCGCGAGGTGTTCGTCGGCGAGCACGAGGTCTTCCACCGTGCCTTGCGCGAAGCCCTGGTCGGCTCCTGCGACAGCGTGCTCGACATCGGCTGTGGTTCGGGCTCGCCCCTCCGCCACATCACCCAGCACTTCTCCCGCTCGGTGGGCGTGGATGGCTATCAGGTCAGCATCGAGCGCAGCCGCGCCGCGGGCATCCATCAGGAGTACCACTGCATGGACCTGCTCGAGGCGGGCAAGCACTTCGCCCCCAAGAGCTTCGACGCCGTCGTCGCCCTGGACGTCATCGAGCACTTCGACAAGCCCGAGGGCTTCAAGCTCCTGGAGATGATGGAGTCGCTGGCGCGCAAGCGCGTGGTCATCTTCACGCCCAATGGCTTTCTTCCCCAGGACGAGTGGGACAACAACGTCCACCAGGTCCACCGCTCGGGCTGGGAGGTCTATGACTTCGAGCTGCGAGGCTATCGCGTCACCGGGATGAGCGGCTGGAAGCCCCTGCGCGGGGACTTCGCCTACCCGACCATCAAGCCGTCGCGCCTGGGCAGCCGGCTGTCCATCCTCACCGAGCCCTTCGCCACGCGCTTCCCGCGGCACGCCTTCCAGCTCCTCGCCGTCCGCGACATGGAAGCCTCCTGAACCGTGGCGCCCTCCCGCGAGGACTCGCCTCGCTCCTGGCACCTGCTCACCGGTGAGTACCCGCCCCACCCGGGCGGAGTCAGCGACTACACCCGGCTCGTCGCCCAGGCGCTCGCACGGGAGGGCCAGGACGTCCACGTCTGGACCTCCGGTGAGCCCGGTACCCAGGTGGAGAATGGCGTCACCGTCCACCGCGCCCCGGGCCTCTTCCTGCCGCGAGGGCTGCGGTGGATGTCGCGCGAGCTGGACCGTTGCCCGGCACCGCGCAGGCTGTTGCTCCAGTACGTCCCCCACGCCTTCGGAATGAAGGCGATGAATGTGCCCTTCTGCGCGTGGTTCGCCTCGCGCGGGCAGGATGAGCGCTGGGTCTTCTTCCACGAAATCGTCTACCCCTGGAGCCTGTCCGCGAAGCCTCGGCATCAGGTGCTCGCGGGCGTCACGCGGGTGATGGCGCGGCTCGCGGGCGGCTCGGCGGACCGCGTCTTCGTGTCCATCCCCTCCTGGGCGGAGCATCTGCCATCGAGCATCCGCGCTCGCGCGGAGTGGCGTCCCGTGCCCAGCACGCTCCCCACCTCGGTGCCGGCTGTGGCGCTCGCGGCGGTGCGTGCGACGCTGGGCCCAGGTCCGTGGCTCGGTCACTTCGGGACCTACGGCTCCGCCATCCGAGTGCCCCTCGAAGAGGTCCTGGTGCCGCTGCTTCGCGCGGATGCACGGCGCAAGGTGCTGCTCCTCGGACGCGGCAGCCAACAGGTCTCGAAGGAGCTTGGGGCTCGCCATCCGGAGCTGGAGGCTCGCGTTCTCGCGCGGGACTCGCTCGCGCCGGAGGACCTCGTGGCCCACCTCGCGGCCATGGACCTCCTGGTCCAACCGTATCCCGATGGCGTGAGCGCACGCCGCACGACGGCCATGGCGGGGCTCGCCCTGGGATTGCCGCTCGTCACCCAGCCAGGGCACCTCACGGAGCCGCTCTGGAAGGACTCGGGCGCTGTCGCCCTCGCGGAGGGCCTCACGTCTCGCGCGCTCATCAACGCGGCTGAAAAGCTCCTCGCCCATCCCGAGCAGCTCGCCGCGCTGGGGGCTCGCGCGGCCCGCGTCTATCGCGAACACTTCGCCCTGGAGCGCACGGTGGAGACACTGCTGCGGCCACCTTCGTGACGACCTCCCCGCCCCTCCGGCTCGCGCTGCTCATGGACCCTCGCGAGGAGGGCTGGCCCAGCATGGACCTGGTGGGCGAGGCCCTCCTCGACGGCCTCGCCTCACATCCCCACGAGGTGTCCGTCCAGGGACTGCGCCCTTCCCTGCCCACGCTGGTCCGACGTCTGCCCCGCCTGGGCGAACGACGTGCTTCGTTCAACGCGGACCGCATGCTCGGCCGCTTCGCGCGCTACCCCGTGCACGCGCTGCTCGCGCGACAGCGGTTCGATGCGTTCCACATCGTGGACCACACCTACGCGCAGCTGGCGCACGTGCTCCCCGCCTCGCGCACGGGTGTCTATTGCTTCGACCTGGATGCGTTCCGCTCTGTCATGGAGCCCCACCGCGACCCTCGCCCCGCGTGGTTCCGGCTGATGGCGAAGACCCAGCTCCGAGGCCTCGAGCGCGCCGCCATCGTCTTCCACCCCACGCAGACCATTCGCGACGAACTGCTCGCGCACGGACTGGTGGACCCGTCCCGCCTCGTGTGGGCTCCGCTCGGCGTCTCGCCCGAGTACCGACCGGAGCCCACGGCGGGAGACCAGAGCCGGCAGGTGCTCTCCGCGCTGGGAGGACGGCCCTACTTGCTGCACGTCGGCAGCTCGATTCCCCGCAAGCGGTTGGATGTTCTCTTCGAGGTCTTCGCCGCGCTACGAGCCCGCCATCCCGACTTGCGGTTGGTGCAGCAGGGTGGCGCGCTGACACCTTCCCAGCGCGAGCAGGTGTCGCGACTGGGTATCGGCGAGGTGCTGCTCCAGCCTCCGTTCCAGGAGCGCGCCACGCTCGCGGGGCTGTACCGCAACGCGAAGGCCGTGCTCATCCCCAGCGAAGCGGAGGGCTTCGGGCTCCCGCTCGTCGAGGCCCTCGCCTGCGGTGCTCCCGTGGTGGCCAGCGATTTGCCCGTGCTCCGAGAGGTCGGCGCGGAGACCTGCCTGTACTGCCCTGTGGGGGACATCCCCGCCTGGACGCGGACCTTGGACGCGCTGCTCACGGGAGACACGCGGGGTCCCTCGCTCGACCTCCGACTCGAGAGGGCCTCGCGCTTCACCTGGGCCGCGCACGCCCGCACCGTGCTGGACGCCTATCTGCGGCTCGTGGCCTGAGCTCGGCTCACGTCATGAATGCAGGACGGCCCAGCCGCCCACCATCACCACCACGGCGACCACGCTCACCACCCACCACCATCTGCGTGGGCGCGGGGGGCGCAGGCTCGGAGCATCGAGCGTCGTCGGCGCCATCACCATCGTGGGCGTCGCCTTCGGGTCCGTGGCCTCCGGACGCGCGCCACGCCGAGCCTCTCTCACGTGCCGCTCACGCCGTCCCTGTCGTGGCGGCTTCACCTGGGTCGGCTCGGAGGAGGCGTGCGACTCCGCCGCCATCGCGGGAGACATCCGCGTGACGCCCTCGGTGAGCGACGAGAGGATGAGCTTCAACTCACGCCGCACGGCCTCGGCGGAGGATGGACGCTGCGCGGGCTCCTTCGCGAGCAGGCGCAGCACGAGGGCCTCCAACGCGGGGTTCACCTCGACGAAGGTGGAGGGGCGCGGCGGCGGCGTGCGGACATGTTGCACGACGATGGCCATGGGTGATGCCCCGTCGAAGGGCAACCGGCGCGTCAGCATCTCGTAGGCGATGATGCCCACCGAATACAGGTCCGTCTGCGGACTCACCTGCTGACCACACGCCTGCTCCGGCGCGATGTACTCCGGCGTGCCGACCATCGAATTGGCGTGCGTCTGCGGCGTGCTCCCATAGGGCGCTTCGGTGCGCTTGGCGATACCGAAGTCGAGGACCTTCACGGTCTCCGCGCCGTCCTCATCGCGCACGATGTAGACATTGCCCGGCTTGAGGTCCCGGTGGATGACTCCGGCCGCATGCGCCGCGCCCAGCGCGCTGAGCAGCACATCCAGCACCCGGAGCACCTCCGAGTCCGGCATGGGCGCGCGCTGATGGATGACCTCGTCCAGCGGCGTGCCCTCCAGGTACTCCATCACCAGGTACTGGCCGACGTCTGGAATGACGCCAAAGCCAAAGATGTCGATGATGCCCCGGTGGCGAATGGCCGAGGCCGCGCGAGCCTCCGTCGCCAGGTCCCTGGCGCGTCCGCCTTCCACGAAGTCCGGGCGGAGGACCTTGATGGCCACGCGCTGTCCAATGACCGCGTGCTCACCCTCGTAGACGATGCCCATGCCGCCGCTGCCGATGCGGCGCTTGAGCACGTAGTCACCCACCTTCGTGCCCACCAGCATGTCGCGGGTGACGGACTCCTCCCACTTCAACATCCGAGCCGCGTTCACCACGGGCGAGTTCGGCGCGGCAGGCTTCGCTGGAGGCACCAGCGCGCTCCGCTGGCTCTTGAGCGTGTCTCCGTCCGTGTCCTCTTCCGAGTCACCCGCGCGATACGGGCCGCCCGACGCGACGACGTCCGCTCGAAACACCTCTTTCGGGCAGACCGTCACACCCAGGCGGTGCTTCGCCCCACAACGGGGACACGTACGCGGAGGACTCATCGTCGGCCGCATCATCCCCGGCCGCATCGCCAGACGCCATCACCGACGACGTCGCTCCATTTCGTGTCGCCACACGACGCACCGCGAACACAGCTCCGTCTCGAATTCCAGATTTATTTCCTGACGTGACCGCCCCCTCGGGGAATGCGGGGAGCAGGATTGACGGGTCCACAGGGGTCTGATTCGGTCCGGGTGCGTGCGAGTCCTGTTCCTCAACCCGGTGGGTGTCGTCGGCGGGGCCGAGCGTGCGCTGCTCGATTTGATGGCGTGCTTGCGGCGGTTGGACTCCGGCCTGTCGCTCCACCTGCTCGCGGGAACCCCGGGCCCGCTGTTGGATGAGGCGCGCGCGCTGGGTGTCGACGCGAAGCTCCTCGCGCTGCCTCCCGCGTTGTCCGCGCTGGGGGACAGCGCGCTGCGAGGACGAGGTCCTCGTGAGGCCTTGCGCTTCGCGCGAAGTCTGGCGCCCGCACCCGCGCTCCTCGCGGGTTATGGCCGCACGTTGCGCCGTGAGGTCGTGGACCTGCGGCCGGACGTCCTTCACTCCAACGGCATCAAGACGCACCTGTTGAGCGCCACCACCGTCGGGCTGCGATTGAAGCGCGTCTGGCACATCCACGACTTCCTCGGCGAGCGCCCGTTGGTGCGCCGTGCCTTGAAGGCGTTGGCGCCGCTCGGCTCCGCGGCCGTCGCCAACTCGCGCGCGGTGGGAGAGGACGCCCGGACCGTGCTGCGAGGCGTTCCCATCCATGTCGTCTACAACGGGGTGGATGTCGCCCGCTTCGCTCCTTCAGCGGAGGCTTGCGCGGACCTTGACTCGCTCGCGGGCCTGCCTCGCGCACCGGAGGGAACGCTGCGGGTGGGGCTGGTGGCCACCTATGCACGATGGAAAGGCCACGACGTCTTCCTGGATGCGGCGGCGGAGTTGATGCGCTTGGAGCCCGCGCTCCCGGTTCGCTTCTATCTGGTGGGAGGACCGCTGTACCAGACACCCGGCTCACAGTTCTCCTCGGATGAACTGCGGCAGCGCATCGCCCACTTGAAGCTCACCGGACACGTGGGGCTGGTGCCGTTCCAGCCCGAGCCCGCGTCGGTCTACCGGGCCTTGGATGTCTTCGTTCACGCGAGCACGCGGCGGGAGCCATTTGGCCTCACCATCGCGGAGGCGCTCGCCTGCGCGCGGCCCGCCATCGTCTCGAGTGAGAGCGGCGCGGCCGAGGCGCTCACGGACGGCGTGGATGTCCTCGCCATTCCTCCGGGAGACTCCCGCTCCCTCGTGGATGCGCTTCGCACGCTGCTGCGCGACGAGGCGCTGCGCACGCGACTCGCCCAGGCCGCGAGGCACACGGCCGTGGAGCGGTTCTCTCGCGAGCGCTACGCACGAGAGATGCTCACCGTGTACCGCTCGCTCCTGAACAGCGGTTGACCCGCGCGGGCACCACCGTCACGGGGCGCACCCTTTAGTTGACCCCTCCATGCGGGTCTGTTTGGGTCCACCGCATATCGGAGCAGCCATGCAGCGGCCTCGCAGACTCGTCACCGTCTCGCATTCATATGTCGTCACCCTCAACCGGCGCCTCGCCAATGAGATGGCGCGTGTCGGGGGTGGCAACTGGGACGTCAGCGTGGTGGCGCCTCGCTTCTTCCGAGGAGAGCTTCGCCCCATCCAGCTCCAGCAGGAGCCCGGTGAGCCCGCCAGGGTGCGCGCCGTGCGCGGCTACTTCAGCCGCATCCCGCATGCCTTCGTCTACGGCCCCGAGCTGCGCGACGTGCTCCGAAGCAATGTGGACCTGGTCCATGCGTGGGAGGAGCCCTTCGTCTTCGCGGGCGTGGAGGTGGCGATGCTCACACCGCGCCGCGTGCCCCTGGTCTTCAGCACGTACCAGAACCTGTCCAAGCGCTACCCGCCGCCTTTCGCGCAAGCGGAGCGCTACGTCGTCAGGAGCTGCGCGGGCTGGATTGCCGGCGGAGAGACGGTGAAGGAGAACCTCCTCGGCAGGCCCGGCTATGTGTCGCGCCCCGCCTGCATCATCCCCATGGGCGTGGACACGGAGGTCTTCCAGCCGGACCGCGCGGCCGGGGACTCCGTGCGAAGCGAGCTGGGCTGGACGGAAGAAGGACCTCCGGTCATCGGCTACCTGGGACGCTTCGTGTCCGAGAAGGGCCTGCCCCTCTTGATGGAGGCACTCGGACAACTCCAGACACCGTGGCGCGCGCTGTTCGCGGGAGGAGGCCCCATGGAACCGGAGCTTCGCGCGTGGGCCGCTCGCCACGCGGACCGCGTTCGCATCCTCACCGGCGTCCCCCATGACCGGGTCCCCCGCGTACTCAACGCCATGGATGTGCTCTGCGCGCCCAGCCAGACGACTCCTCGGTGGAAGGAGCAGTTCGGGCGCATGCTCTCGGAAGCCTTCGCGTGCGGAGTGCCTGTTCTCGGCAGCGACTCCGGGGAGATTCCTCACACCATGGGCGATGCCGGAATCGTGCTTCCGGAAGCAGACACCGCCGCGTGGACCCGGGCCCTCGCGGACCTGCTCGAGAGCCCCGAGCGCCGCCGCCAACTGGCCACACGCAGCCGAGAGCGCGCCGTGATGCGCTTCTCCTGGCCCGTCATCGCCCGCGCGCACCTGGACTTCTTCGACACCCTGCTCGCCAGACGCTGAAGGCGCTCAGCCCTCGCGCTCCATCAACCGCACGAGCGCCTGGGCCATGTCATCCCAGGTCCACGCACGCAACTCCTTGGACAGCGCCGCCACGTGCGGCGCCCACTCGCCCTCGTGTGCCCGCCAGGACTCCAGCGCGCGGACGAGCCCGTCCACGTCATCCGGGTCCTCGAGCAACAACCCACGCAGCGCCTCCGGATAGCGCTCCGCCACCCCCGCCGAGCGGCTCACCAACGCGGGCAGCCCCGTGCACAGGGCTTCGTGGACTCCCAGCCCATACGCCTCGTACCGCGTGGGAGCCACCAACAGGTCCGCCGCCGACAACAACTTGGGCACATCGCGACGGAAGCCGAGGAACTCGATGCGGCCCGACAGCCCTCGGGCGCGCGCCTCCTGCTCCCACGTCTCACGCTGGGCGCCCACGCCCACCACCTTGAGGTCCACGCCCCAATCCGCGTTCGCGTACAGCCGGGCCCACGCCTGGAACAACGTATCGAAGCCCTTGCGGCGGTCCCCCAGCGCGCCCACGAAGAGGGCCACGCGGCGCTCCTCCGGCCAGCCCAGCGCCGCTCGCGCCACGCCGCGTTCCTCGGGCGACACGGGATGGAAACGCTCCGGGTCACTGCCGTAGTAGACGACGTGCACCCTCGCCTTGGGCACACCCGTGGCCGCCACCAGGTCCGCCTTCGTCCGCTCCGAGTTGGCCAGGATGACCCGCGAGCGCCACAGCGCCTTGCGCTCGTCGCTCACGTAGCGCTGGTGACTCACGCGTCCCTTGAGCCGGCGCAGCAGCCCACCCACCGGCTCCGAGACATACGCCCCATGGACGTAGTGCACCCAGTTGGCGCCAGGTACGGCGCAGTTGCCACCGTTGGCCAGGACACGGCCGCCCTCCGCCCGCGTGCGCAGCGCCCACGCGCGCCCCACGACGTTCAGGAGCGGCTCGCCCAGCAGATAGGCGTTCGCGGGTTTGGGCACGTGCACGAAGCGCACGTTGGGGAAGGCTCGCAACTCGTCCGCGACCCGGTGCGCCACCAGCCGCACGGGGCCGCCCTGCTTCGCCAGCCACAACGCCAACGCGAGGTTGGCTCGGTCCATGCCGCCAGTCGCGACGAAGTCACCGGCGATGAGGGTGTAGGGTCTTCGCATGTGTCCAGGCGCCAAAGAGCGCCGCGTTGAGCAACCAGAACTCCATGCCCACCTGGCTCATGAAGAACGGGTAGCTGAAGGTCAGCGCCAGTGCTCCCAGGTTGTACGCGAAGATGACGCTGCCCCACAGCCAGAACTCTTCGCCCAGGTCCTCGCGCCGCCGGGCCGCCTGGAAGACCCAGGCCATCGACACCAACACGCCCAGCGGGTACAGCAGCATCACCAGGGCCCCGCCGTCGTAAACCCACGCCGTCCACTGAATCTCCGCCCACAGCGACGGGTACTCCGGGTCGGAGTTGTCGCCAAAGTACGCGTTGGCCATGCCGTAGCGGCCCAGCCCCGCGCCCAGCGGGTACTCCGGCAACAGGTGCTCGAACGTCCCCTCCAGGAAGTGACCCCGGTTGCTGCGATAGACGTCCTCGGGCTTCGCCTCGAACAAGCTGTTCCAACGCGACTGCACCGCGTCCCCGCCCACCGCGACGGCCCACCCGAAGGCAAACACGGCCGCCGTCCCCACCACCGCGACCAGTTTCACCAGCCGCGCCAATCGCCCGCTCAACATGAGCACGAAGGACATCGCTGCCAGACAGACACCCAGCGTCAGCGCGATTGCTCGCACCTGGCAGAGATAGAGGCTGACCAGTCCCACCAGGATGCCCCCGGCGCTCACCCAACGCGCCGCCCCGCGACGCGAGGACAGCAGGAAGCCACTGCCCAGCAACACCGCGTAGAAGGCCCCCGTCGCCGCGCCACCCGGCATGTCCGTCAGCCCCATGGGACGGAAGACGCGCGCGCCGCTCGCGGTCTCGAACTCCAGGCTGCGCAGGTACGAATCGCCCTGCGACTGCACCGCGGAGGAGATGACGGGCTGGAACCGGCCCGGGAAGTAGACCTGGAGCACGCCCACCGCCGCGCTCGCCGCGTTGAAGAAGAACAGCAGCGCCAGCGTGAGCCGGAACGTCTTCGAGTCGATGGACAGCCGCGTCACCCAGAACAGCGGCGCCATGATGGAGATCTGGATGGCGAGCTGCGCCGCGCCTCCCAGCGGACTCACCGTGCCCGGGTTGAAGAAGTTGAGCGCCGTGACCCCCATCGCCCCCAGCACGAAGGGCAGCGCCGGATGCTTCAAGGCACGCCCCGGCACGAGCACCAACAACCCAAGACTCAAACCAAACGCCAGGATGCGCACCACCATGCGCAAGGGCGCGATGGCATCCACCAGCAGGACCAGCTGACAGCCGATGAGCAGCGCGACGAACATCGGAACCAGCTTGCTCGACGACAGCAGCCCCGGCTTCTTGGCGGAGCGCCGCGGGAGCGCCGGCTCCGAGGGCTGCTCCCCCACCACCTCCAGCGGAGCATCCGGAGCCCGCCGCATGTACCTGCGCCCGAGCACCCCGGGGCCCTGAAGCGGAGGCCTCCCCGGGTGAGGCGGGCGCAACGGACTCACGAAGCCGCCCCCGTAACGACGGTGCGCAGGTCCTCGTCCAGGCCACGCAGGAACACGTCGGCGCCACAGAGCATCGCCGCGCGAGCCGGGCCCGCGGCGCCAAGCCTGCGCCGAGCCTCCGCGTCGACCACCAGCCGCAAGAGTGCGGACGACAGCGCCCCCGCATCGGGCGCGACGAGCTTCCCACACGTCGCGTCCACGATTTCCAGCGGCCCTCCCAGCGCGGTCGTCACCACCGGCAGGCCCGCCTGGAGCGCCTCGATGAACGCGAGGCCGAAGGGCTCTGGCGACGTGTTGGGCTGACAGTGCAGGTCCGCCGCGCGCATCAACCGGGGCACATCCGAGCGCTGCCCCAGGAACCGCACCCGGCCCTCCAACCCCAAGGCCTTGGACTGGGCCACCAGCCCATCCAGATACCGCACCTCTTCCTCTCGCTGAGCACCGCCCACCATCCACAGACGCCAGCCGCGCGCCTCGCGCATGCGGCCCAACGCCTCCAGAAGCAGCCGGTGCCCCTTCCACTCCTGCATGCGGCTGGCGTGGATGATGACCACGTCATCCTCGCTCGCGCCGAAGTCGGCCCGCAGGAGCATCCGCTCCGTCGCCTCCTGCACCGGCGCCGCCTGGGGCGCGAGCGGATGGCGCACCCGGTATTGCGCTCGAGGATAGACATTCACCAACGAGCGCGCCGTGTAGTGGCTGTTGGCCAGCACCAGCTCCGGCGAGGTGACACTCGCCCAGCGCTCCAACCAGTGCGCGCCCGACAGCGCGTCATGCTGGAAGAACACCAGCGGCACACCAGCTGCGCGGACCACCGGACCGAACAGGGCCTGAGGCCACGCCGCATGACAGACGGCCGCTGAGTAACCCCCTTGCCGCATCAAGGACCGCAACGCCCGGCGCGCGGTCCACACCGTCCAGGGGCGCCCCACCCTCGCTGCGCCCAACGGGTGCACCACCGCGTTCGCCGCGCGGAGCTCATCGGCCAGCCGGCCCTCGAAGCACAGCGCGAACTCGTGCGCCGTGTCCGACGGGGCCTTCGCCGATTCGCGCGCGAGCGAGACCAGGAAGGACTCGATGCCTCCGAAGAGATTGCCGCTGTAGACGTGCAGCACGCGCATCATGACGCGCCCCGGACACTCGCTTCCGCGGAGACCTCGTGAGGAGCGGCTTCGACCACCACCGGCGCGGGCCTCCCCAACGCCTCCGAGTACAGCGTGAGGCAGCGCGTGGCCATGACGTCGTCCCGGAACTCGGTCTCCGCGCGAGCCCGCGCACCCCGCCCCAGTTGCTCCGCCAGGCCCGGTGTCTCGAGCAGCCGCCGCGCCGCTCGCGCGAGCGCGTTCGAATCCCCCACCGGCACCGTCAGCCCCGTCTCCTCGTGCTTGCTCACCCAGGGCACTCCCGAGTGGGGAATCGCCGTGTTGAGCACCGGGAGACCACTCGCCATCGCCTCGACCTGAGACAGGCCATAGGCCTCGCTGCGGGCATTGCTCGGGAACCACAGCGCGGTCGCCGCGCGGAACGCCCCCATGAGGGACTCCGGAGGCAGATACCCCGCCCACGTCACGCGCGACTCCACGCCCAGCGCCTTCGCGCGCGCGCGGCCTTCTTCCTCCAGCGGCCCCACGCCCACCACCACCAGACGCCCCGGCACTCGCGCGAGGGCCTCCAGCGCGGTGAACAAGCCCTTGTAGTAGACGAGCCGCCCCACCATCAGCCACAGCGGCACGCCCGCGTATTCCTCGCGCCAGCGCGCCTCGGCCCTCAGCACATCGTCCGAGGGCTTCAGGTACGGCTCCAGGTCGATGCCCAGCGGCAACGCGCGCACCTTCTGCCGGAACATCTTCAGCAGCGACGAGCCATGCACATACGCCTCGCTGTCCGACAGAATCCGGTTCGCGCGCGCGTACAGCATCAGCTCGAAGGGACGGAAGAGCGCTCCCGCCACCTTCTGCCGGATGACGTCACTGTGATGCGTGATGAAGACCGTGGGCAGGCGGGGCACCATGTCCAGGGCCAGCAACATGGTGGGGTTCGGCGTGTGCAAGTGCACCACGTCCACGCCCCGCTCCAGCATCCGCCGCAACACCCCGGGCAGCTCCGGCAGCACATCCATTCGCGCCACGGAGGCGCGGCGCCCCAGCCGCACGACACGCACCAGCCCGTCCCAGCTCTCGTGCGTGGGACTCCTGCCGTGGAACTCGTGGCTCGTGTTCCCCGAGTCCGACGAGTGGTTGGCGCACAGCACCTCCACCTGCGCGCCCTGCGCAGCCTGCGCGCGGGCCAGCGTCTGGACATGGCTCTCGATGCCACCCGACGCGGGCGGATAGAACTTGCCCAGGTGCAGCACCCGGAGCCCCGCTCCCACCATGGGTTTACTCACGACTGCGCCACCCCGTCCTTCGACTCCTCACCGTACTGGGCATAGGCCAGATAGGTGTCTCCGTAGTGCGGAGCGCGCAGGTCCACGTCGTTGAGGATGGCGCCGTACATACGCGCCTGCACATCCGCCAGTGAGCGCAGCGCGCGACGGGCCGCCTCGCGGTTCGTCTTGCCCGCCTTCAACACCAGCACCACGCCGTCACACTGCGCGGCCAGCACCGCCGCGTCCGCCACCGCGTTGAGCGGCGGGCTGTCCAGGATGACGCGGTCGAACTTCCCCGCCACCGTCTTGAGCAGGTCCGTGAAGGCACGCGTGTGCAGCAACTCCGCCGGATTCGGCGGCAGCGGTCCACACGGCAACAGGAAGAGGCCGGGCACCTCGGTGCTCTTCACCGCCGCGTCGAGCGAGCCCTCTCCCACCACCAGCGACGAGATGCCCAGCTCGTTGGGCACCCCGAAGGCGCGGTGCAGCCGAGGCCTGCGCATGTCCGTGTCCATCAGCAACACGCGGTTGCCGCTCTGGGCCATCGCCACGCCCAGGCTCATCGCCGTGGTGGACTTGCCCTCCCCCGGCCCGCTGGACGTCACCACCAGCGTCTTGAACGGCGTGTCCGGCGACATGAACAACAGGTTCGTCCGGATGGCCCGGCAGCACTCCGCCACGGAGGACTTGGGCTCGCGGTGGACGTAGAGGTCGCGGTCCTTCGGAGGACGGTTGCCCTCGATGCGCGGCATGACGCCGAGGAAGGCCAGCCCCAGCCGCTCCTCCACATCCGTCTGCGTCGTCACGCTGTTCTCCAGGAGGTCCAGGAGCAGCGCCACGCCCACGCCCGCGAGCAGCCCCATCACCAGGCCCACCAGCAGGTTGCGCTTCACGTTGGGCTTCACCGGCACGAAGACCGGACGCGCCAGGTCCAACACGCGCACGTTGCTGGTGCGCAGCAGGCCCGACAACTCGATGTCCTTGAGCCGCTTGAGCACCAGCTCGTAGAGCCGCTGGTTGTTGTCCGACTCGCGCTTGAGCCGGTCGTACTCGATGGACTTCTTGTTCACCTGGAAGGCCTCGGCCTTGGCCTCGTCCAACAGCCGCACCAGGTTCTTGCGCTGCGCCTCCGCCTCCGACAGCTCCGTCTCCGCCGAGCGCACCACGTTGCGCAGGCTCTTGAGGAAGTCGGCGTGAATCACCGCCAGCTTGCCCTGGCACTCCAGGAGCTTGGGGTGCTCGGGCAGGTAGCGCTCGGAGAGCTCCGCGCACGCCACGCGAACTTCCGTGTAGCTCTTCTTGAGGTCCTGGATGGGGCCGTCCTTCGCGCCCGGCAGCGCCTCCGCCCACGTCTCGTCGTCGGGCGAGGCCTTGCGCAGCTTCTCGATGGCCTCCACGCGCGCCTGCAACCCGGCGATGCGCGCGCTCACCTCGGTGAGGTTCAGGTTGTAGCTGTTGATGCGGTCGCTGACGATGCTCATCCGCGACTCGAGCGACGTGGACAACATGTCCGCGTCCTTCTTGAAGTCGTAGACGGCCAGCTCGCTCACCTTCGACTGGCTCTCCAGCTCCTCCAGCCGTCCCTCCAGCCAGGTGCGCGCGTCCTCCGTCATGCGCAGCTTGAGCGCCAGGTTCTCCGCCATGTACGCGGCGGCCACCTCGTTGGCGAGCAGCGCCGCGCGCGCCGCGTCCACGTCATCCACCGCGATGTTCATCACCCGCGAGTCCTTCGCGGGAATCACCCGGATGCGGCCCTGGAGCATCCCCACCGCGTCCGCGCCCTGCATCGCCTGCACACGCGCCTTCTCGTCCGACACACCGGCCAGCCCCAGGAAGGCCGCGTCCGTGGAGAGCCCGACCTTGTCCACCACCCGGCTGGCCACCGCGCGCGAGGTGATGATTTCGCTCTGGGTCGCGTAGTACTCCTTGTTGAACCAGTAGTTGCCGCGCTCCTCGCCCATCACCTCCTTCACCTCGCCGTCGAGGAAGCGAGGCGCCATCACGTCGATGATGAGCGAGGTGCTGGCGGAGAAGACCTTGGGCTGGCGCAGCGTGTAGACGGACGCCAGCGCCGCGACGACCGCCGCCACGCCGAGCACGACCCACTTGCGCCGCCACAGCGCCCGCACGCGGAGCATCAACCCCGCGGGCGTCAGACCGCTGGTACCACCGGCCGGGTCGAACACGGTTCCATCCACGACTTGCCTCTCCTGGAGCCCGCGGGCGCCTCGGTGCGGCGGCGACCCGGCGCCCTCTGGCCCCGACCTTCACCCACACCCGTGAAAACCAGCGTCGAGCGTGCCGTGTCCGGTGCGGGTTGTCCATCGTTCCGCCACTGCCTGGAAGCCCTCCGGACACCCTTCTTCGAGGCCGGAACGCGCGCATCCGGGGCGCCTGTGCTAGTGAGCCCGCCGTGAGCTTTCAGCATTCGGTCATCATCCCCTTCGACTCCTCCACCGTGGATGCCGCAGCCCACTTCGCCCGAGAGCTCGAGGGCCGCGCCGAGGTCGTCCTCGTCGGCGACGGACAGCCCGATGTCGCCTCTCGACCGGGCCTTCAGGTTCTCAGCATCCAAGGAGGCAAGGGCGCGGCCATCCGCGCGGCGCTGCCCCTGGTGACGAGCGCCGTGACAGTGCTCCAGGACGCGGACGCCGCCTATTCGCTGGACGCACATCAGGCGTTGATGGGCCCACTGGAAAACGACACCGCGGACGCAGTCTTCGGCCGCCGAGGCGCAACGGGGCTTGCCCCCGAGCTGTGGGCCGAGCGCGCGTTGGGGCATGTCACCCGCTTCGTCACGGACGTCGAGGTCCAGGACCCGCTCACGGGCGTGCGCGCGTTCCGCACGGAGGCCCTGCGCTCCGTCACGCTCACCTGCGATGACGACGCGGTGGACGCGGAGCTGGTGGTGAAGCTGGCCGCGCAGCTCTTCCGGCTCACCGAGGTCTCCCTTCCGCCGCTCCAGGCCGTGCCTCGCCGTCCCCCCGCGGCGCGCCTGTCCCAGCTGCGCACGCTGATGCGCTACGCCACGGTGCGCGACGACGCGGACAACCAGCACGAGGGCTACACCACGCTGGAGCGCATGGACGGCGCCATCCACTACAACCAGTGGCTGGGCCGCCGCTTCCGCGAGCACCTGGGCCGGCGCGTGCTGGAGATTGGCGCGGGCATCGGCACGATTACGCGCGAGCTGGAGTCCGGCGCGGAGCTGCTCATCGCGCTGGAGGTGGACCGCTTCTACGTGGACCGGCTGAAGAACCTCTTCCGAGGCCGGCCGCACGTGCGCCCCTACCTGTCCGACGTGGCGCTGGCGGACTGGGAGTCGCTCAAGGGTGAGCAGTTGGACACCATCGTCCTCTCCAACGTGCTGGAGCACATCCCCGACGACGGGTCGGCGGTGCGCCGCTTCCGCCAGATTCTCTCCCCCGGCGGACGCGTGCTCATCCTGGTGCCCGCGCTCGAGCAGTTGTTCGGCAGCATCGACGAGGCCGTGGGCCACCACCGCCGCTACACGCCGGCCACGCTGCGCGCCGTGCTCGAGGAGAACGGCTTCGAGGTGGAGAAGCTGGAGTGGATGAACCTGGTGGGCATGCCCGGCTGGTTCGTCAACAGCCGCCTCTTGCGCCGCCGCTCGGTGCCCAAGCTCCAGCTCAAGCTCTACGACACGCTGGCCCCGCTGTTCGCCCGCGCCGAGGCCCACGTGAAGCTGCCGGTGGGCATGAGCCTCTTCGCCGTGGCCCGCTCCACCGGAGCCGACGCGTGAGCGACCTCGGCCTCGCGACAGCGCGCCCTTCCGTCAGGAGCACCTCACCGTGAGCCTGGCGCCAGGGCCCGCCGCGCCGTCGCCCGTTGCGTCCGAGCCATCCGCTCCGGCGCCCGGCGGGACACCGGCGGCGACCGCGCGAGGCGCGCCGCGCGCGGTGTGGGCCGCCCTGGCCGCGCTGTACCTCCTGCTGTTCCCCTATCACCCGGGCCTGCGCTCACCCAACGAGCTGTGCCGGCTGTGGCAGAGCATCGCGCTGGTGGAGCACGGCACCATCGACATCAACGCCGTGCTGCACGAGCGCGGCTATGTCGGCGACCTGTCCGTGAAGGACGGGAGGTACTACCCCAGCAAGGCGCCGCTGCTGTCGTTCGCCGCCGTGCCGGTGTACTCCGCGCTGCGCGCCGTGGCCCAGCCGGCCCCCGTGCCCGAGGTGCCGCTCGTCTTCTTCTCGCGCCTGTTCCTCACCGTGCTGCCCACGCTGGGACTGCTGTGGCTCGTGCGGCGCTACCTGCGCGCGCACCTGTCCCCGACGGTCGCCGACGCGCTCACCGTGACGTATGGGCTGGGCTCGCTGGCGTTCAGCTACTCGCTGTTGTTCATGAGCCACCAGACCACCGCCGTGCTGCTCTTCGCGGGCTTCCATGCGCTGTGGCGCTGCGCGCGCGGCGAGTGGCGGGAGCGGGGATATCTCCTCGCGGGCGCATGCGCCGGAGCCACCGTGGCGGCGGAGTACACGGGCGCGCTCGGGGTGCTCGGGCTGGTGCTGTACGCCACGCTCACGTTCCTCCTGCGCGACACTCCGCCACGCGAGCGCTGGAAGGGCCTGGGCCGCGCCGCCGGGCTCGCCACGCTGGGCGCGCTGCCCTTCATCGTGGCGCTCATGGCCTACCACCAGGCCGCCTTCGGCCACCCGCTGACCAGCGGCTACAAGTACCTCAACGACTCGGGTTATCAGCCGTGGCACCTGGGCGGGTTCCTCGGCATCCGGACGCCGGACCCGCGCGCCTTCACGCTGTCGCTCATCTCGCCGCTGCGCGGACTCTTCACGCTCGCGCCGTTCCTGCTGCTCGCAATCCCTGGCCTCACGCAGCTCACCTTCCGCAAGGGCAGCGCTTCGGCTGAAGCACGCGCCTGCGCGTGGATGACGGCGGCGCTCGTCGCGGGCTACCTCTACTTCACGTCCTCGTTCACATATGACTCGTGGGGTTGGACGACGGGGCCTCGCCATCTCACGGGACTGGTGCCCTTCCTCCTGCTGCCCGTGGGACTCTGGCTGGAGCGGCTGCGCACGCGCGGACACGCGGTGGGCCTGGGCATCAGCGCCACGCTGTGCGCCGCGGCCATCCTCACCACGGGCCTGGCCACCTTCGTCAACTACATCCCGGACGACGTCTCCAACGTCCTGGGGGGACTGACGGAGCCCCTGCTGCGCTCGGGCTACTTCCCTCCCTCGGTGCTGTCCTTCCTGGGAGTGCCCCAGCCGCTCGCGGGTCAGCTGCTGCTCATCCTCCTGGTGGCCGTGGCCGGCTGGGTGCTCACCCACCTCGCCACCCGGCCCGGCGAGCAAGGCCCGGCGCGGGTGTCGCTCATCGCGGGTCTGGTGACGCTCGTGTCACTCACCACCGCGCATGTCCTCACCACGCGGAGCGACACGGCGGACCACAACGCCACGCGCTTCCTCCAATCCGTGTGGCTCTCGCCGCCACGGAGTACCCCGCCGTTCTGGTCCCCCTGAGCGCCGGGCTCGCCCCCGCGGCGAATCCCTCCGCCGTGTGGACTCCCGGGGCGCCGCGTTCCGTGCCACAGTTCACGTCCACCAAGGAGGCAGTAACGATGATGAAGCGGCTTGTCGTGGTGCTGAGCCTGTGTCTGGCCCCGAGCGCCTTCGCTGCGGAGGATGTGACGGAGGTGTGGAAGGCCAAGTGCAAGTCCTGCCACGGTGACGACGGGAAGGCGAAGACCAAGATGGGCCAGAAGGAGTCCATCGTCGACATGAGCCAGGCCGCCTGGCAGACGTCCGTGTCGGACGCGGAAATCCGGCAGGTGATTTCCGACGGCTCCACTCGCAACACCAAGATGAAGGCCTACAAGGAGAAGCTCACCGCCGCGCAGATTGACTCGCTGGTGGGATACGTCCGCACCCTCAAGGCGAAGTAGCACCGGGGCGCGCTGAATAACCCCGCGTGGGGCGCCGTCAGGCCGGGTGAGAAACGGAGCCCCCCTCATGAAGACGCTCTCCACCACGCTGCTGTTCTGCCTGGCCGTCGCCGGCCTGCTTGCCTCCCTGCGAGCCGACGCGTTGTCCTCGCCCCGCATCGAGCCAGGGCTGTCCCGGCCGGAGCCCTTGTCCCTGCGCCCCGACGACGGCAAGGGCGGCGGAGACGGGGACGACAAGGGCGACGGGAAAGACGACGAAGAGGACGAGGAGGACTACCGCGCCCGCTACACGGGCATCTCCGGCGCCGCGGCGCTGGAGCTGGTGGACCCGGGCGTGCTCGATGACCTGATGCGCCTGCGCGCCGCCGCCCGCTACGCCCGATACTGAAAGCAGGCGGACCGGCTCGCGGACGACAGCCTCAGGCCCAGCGCGGAGGCAGTGACTCCTCGGACGCCTGGGCCACGCGAGGCAGCGTCACCGCGAAGCACGTGCCCGCATCCTGCGAGGACGCGACGTCCACCCACCCACCGTGGGCCGTGACGATTTGCGAGACGATGTAGAGCCCCAATCCCAATCCGTGACGATGAGGCCGGGTTCCTCCTGGCTCGGGCATCGCGCGGTGGAAGGGCGCGAACAAGCGCGGACGCAGGGAGTCCGGAATCGGTGGCCCGAGGTTGTGGACCTCCACCCGCTGGAACAACGGGTCATTCGCCGCCAGCCGCACCCTCACCGACGTGCCTCGGGGGCTGTGTTGCAGCGCATTGCCCACCAGGTTCGAGAGCACCTGGCCCAGCCGCTCCTCGTCCCACACGCCGCGGCAGTCGCCATCCACTTCCAGGTCCACGCGCTGCTCGGGGTGCGCGGGCTCCAGCTCCGAGATGATTCGGCGGCACACCGAGGCCATGCACACCTCGCGCGGACGCAAGGGAATGCCTCCGGCCATGCGCGCGCGGGTGAAATCAAGCAACTGTTTCACCAGCCGCGCCATGCGCTCGGCGCTCCCGTCGATTCGCTGCGCCACGCGGCGCACCTCGGGCGTCAGCGTGGGCTGGGCCAGCAGCGCCGCGGCGGACAGCCTCACCGCGGCCAGCGGGTTGCCCAGGTCATGCCCCAGCACGCCGATGAAGCGCTCCTGGAAGCGAGCCTCCTCGTCGCGCTCCAGCTCCTGACGGCGCCGCGCGGTGACATCCCGGCTGATGCCGAACAGGCCGTAGACGGTGCCATCGCCCCGGCGCAGCACGCCCTTCGTCGTCTGCCATATCTGGTCGCTGCCGGGCCCGCCATCCGCGTCCTCGTACGTGGCGGTGACGCCGGACTCCATCACCTCGCGGTCGTTCATCACCGCGGGCGCGGCCGGGTCTCCCAGGAGCTCCACGTCCGTGCGCCCGAGGATGTCTTGCGGCGCCCGGTTGAAGGCGCGCGCGGTGGCCGGGTTGATGAGCACGTAGCGCGCATCCAGGTCCTTCACGTAGATGGCGTCCGTGGCGCTCTCGATGACCGCGTGCAGCAGGTCATGGTCCCTGCGCAGCGCCTCCTCGGAGGCCATCCGCTCCGTCAAGTCCTCCAGGAAGACGACGACGCCGTCCTCCCACGGGGAGACGCGCGCCAGCATCCACACCGTGCCCACCGAGGACTGGCGCGACACACGCACCACTTCGGGCTCCCGGCGCACGGCCACTCGGACACATGCGGCGAACAGGCCACATTCGCCCACCCAGGGGGCCTCGTCGAGCAGCCGCTGACGCACCAGCGAGCGCTCTTCCCGTCCCAGCCAGCGCTCCGCGTGGGCATTCGCGGAGATACACTCGAAGTCCAGGATGCCGTGCCCAGCGGAGCGAACGCTGCGCAACACCACCACAGCCTCGGAGGGGGGCGCGCCCGCCCCGTTGTTCATCACCCTGTTGCAACGGCCGGATTGCATGGCTGGCGTGTGGCACCCCCCAGCGATGCCTTGGTGGAGAGTAGTTCTTGCCCCGGGCGGGCGGCCAACCCACCCCCGGTACGGCTGATACGTGGCGGACACAGCACTCACGCCCGCGTCGCCTCCGACACACGACACGCAATGCGCTCTGTCGTTGACCTGTCAGGGGCTCGCCCCTAATTACCCCGGGGCCCTCAGGGTCCACTCATGGACACTCCTTTCACTCAGAGGCTGGATGGCGAGGCGGCGGCGCAGCATGGCGGCGTGCCTCTCGTGGCGGGTGACACCCTCACCCGGTTGCTGGCGGAGCTGCGCCCGGGCCATCGTGTCCGGACGCAAGGGCTCAAGGGCTCCGCTCGGGGCCATGTGCTCGCCCGACTGCACCGGGAGACGCGTGCGCCGCTCGTGTGCGTGGCGGCGGACGAGGAGGCGGCCGACGCGCTGGCCGCCGATCTGTCCTTCTTCCTGGGCGGAACCGGCACCCTGCTGAAACCCAGCGTGCTGCGCCTGCCCGCCGACGAGGTGCTCCCGTACGACGAGCTGTCCCCGGACGCGGCCCCCGTCACCGAGCGGCTGGGCGCGCTGTATCACCTGTCCCGCGGCACCCGCTTCCCGGTGCTGGTGATGTCCCTGCGCGCGCTGCATCGCCGCGTGTTGCGCCCGGACGTCATGGCCGCGCTCACGGACCGCGTGGTGGCCGGTCAGGACTACGACCGCGACATGCTGGCGCGGAAGCTGGCGCGGATGGGCTACCAGAACAGCCCGCTGGTGGAGGACGTGGGCACGTTCTCCGTGCGCGGCGGCCTGCTGGATGTCTTCAGCCCCCTCTACGACAAGCCGGTGCGCCTGGAGTTCTTCGGGGACACCATCGACTCCATCCGCGTGTTCGACCCGGAGTCGCAGCGCACGGTGGACGCGCTGAAGGAAGTAGACCTGGTCCCCGCGCGGGAGCTGCTGCTCACCGAGGACACCCGCCCCCGCGCCGAGGCCGCCGCGCGCGCCGTCGCCGACCGCATCAACCTGCCCACCATCCAACTGCGCGAGCGGCTGGACGCGCTGCGCGAGGGCCTGCCCGGCTTCGGCCTGGAAGGGCTGCTCCCCGGACTCTTCGAGGGGGGACTCGCCACGGTGTTCGACTTCCTGGGCCCGTGGAGCACGCAGCCGCCCATCTTCTACCTGGACGACCCGCTGGAGTTGAGCCGCGCCGCGGACGCGCTGTGGGACGAGTTGGAGCGCACCTTCGCCGCGGCCGAGGAGCGCAAGGACCTCATCTGTCCTCCGGCCGAGCACTTCCTCTCGCGCGAGGCGGTGGCGGAGAAGCTCGCCGCGTTCCGCGTCGTCGAGGGCGGAGGCCTGTCGCTGTCCCAGTCGGAGAAGCCCCCGGTCCTCTTCCAGTTCGGCGGGACGCAGGACCTGCGCGAGGCCATCCTCGCGCACCACGGTGAAGAGGGCGCGCTGTCTCCGCTGGTGGAGCGGATGCAGCGCTGGCGCGACGCTCGCGTGGCGTGTGCGGTGGCGTGCGGCACGTTGGGCCAGGCGGACCGGCTCAAGCGGCTGCTGTTGGACCGCAACGTCATGGTGAAGGTGCACACCGAGCCCATGACGGACGCGTCGGCCCTGTATGAGCCGTCCATCTGGGCGCACCTCTTCACGGGCGAGGTGAGCCAGGGCTTCGTGGATGGCGCGGGCGGGTTGGCGGTGCTGTCGGACGAGGAGATTTTCGGCGTCCGCGCGCGCCGCCGCGTCAAGCGCAGCAAGAAGCTGGATGCGTTCGCCGCGGGCTTCAAGGACCTGAAGGAAGGCGACCTCATCGTCCACACCGACTTCGGCATCGGCCGCTACGCGGGCCTGACGAAGATGCAGGTGAACGGCGTGCCCGGGGACTTCCTCGTCCTGGAGTACGCGGGCCGGGACAAAATCTACCTGCCGGTGGGCCGCATGCGGCTCATCCAGAAGTTCACCGGCGGCAACCCGGAGACAGTCCAGCTCGACAAGCTGGGCACGACGAGCTGGGAGAAGACGAAGAAGCGCGTCAAGGAGCAGCTGCTCAAGATGGCGGCGGAGCTCCTGCAAATCGCCGCTTCGCGCAAGGCGCATCCGGGCCATGCCTTCAGCGCGCCGGACCGCTACTTCGCCCAGTTCGAGGCCGACTTCGAATTCGAGGAGACGCCGGACCAGGCGAAGGCCATCGAGGATGTGCTCGCGGACATGCAGAAGCCGGAGCCCATGGACCGGCTCGTCTGCGGCGACGTGGGCTACGGCAAGACGGAGGTCGCCATGCGCGCGGCCTTCAAGGCCACGTTGGACCGCAAGCAGGTGGCGGTGCTGGTGCCCACGACGGTGCTGGCGCAGCAGCACTTCCTCTCGTTCAAGAAGCGCTTCAAGGACTACCCCGTCACGGTGGAGGTCATCTCCGGCATGAAGAAGCCGCCGGAGGTGCGCGACATCCTCAAGCGCGCCAAGGAGGGCAAGGTCGACATCCTCATCGGCACCCACAAGCTCCTGGGGGGCGAGGTGGCCTTCAAGGAGCTGGGCTTGATGATTGTCGACGAGGAGCAGCGCTTCGGCGTGAAGCAGAAGGAGTCGCTCAAGAAGTGGCGCTCCCAGATTGACGTGCTGACGCTGACGGCCACGCCCATTCCCCGCACGCTGCACATGAGCATGTCGGGCGTGCGCGACATGAGCATCATCGCCACGCCGCCGCAGGACCGGCGCGCCATCCGCACCTTCGTGATGAAGTTCGACGCGCAGGTGGTGAAGGAGGCCATCGAGCGAGAGGTCGCTCGCGGCGGGCAGGTGTTCTTCGTCCACAACCGCGTGGAGTCGCTCCCGTCCATGGAGCAGCAGCTGCGCGAGCTGGTGCCGCAGCTCTCCATCGGCGTGGCGCACGGACAGATGGGCGAGGGCCAGTTGGAGAAGGTGATGCTCGAGTTCACCGAGCGCAAGCACCAGATTCTCCTGTGCACCGCCATCATCGAGAGCGGCATCGACATCTCCAGCGCCAACACGATGATTGTGAACCGGGCGGACCAGTTCGGCCTCGCGCAGCTCTATCAGCTCCGAGGACGCGTGGGCCGCTCGAAGGAGCGCGCGTATGCGTACCTGCTGGTGCCCACGCGCCGGGCGGTGACACGCGACGCGCAGCGGCGGCTGGAGGTGCTCCAGAACTTCACCGAGCTGGGCGCGGGCTTCTCCATCGCCAGTCATGACCTGGAGATTCGCGGCGCGGGCAACCTGCTGGGCGAGAAGCAGTCGGGCGCCATCGCGGAGATTGGTTTCGACATGTACGCGCAGCTCCTGGAGGAGGCCGTCGCGGAACTCCAGGGCCAGCCGCCCAAGGTGCAAATCGAGCCGGACGTCACGCTGCCCATGCCCGCGCTCATCCCCGACGACTACGTCGCGGACGTGCACCAGCGGCTCGTGTTCTACAAGCGCTTCAGCCAGGCCAGCCACCCCGACGAAGTCACGGACTTGCGCGCGGAGCTGGTGGACCGCTACGGCGAGGCCCCCGACGAGGTGGACCACCTCTCCGAGCTGACGCTCTTGAAAATCGACATGCGCGAGCTGCGGCTGCGCGGCCTGGAGGTGGGACCGCAGCGGCTGGTGGTGACGCTGGGCGCGGACGCGCTGCTGGACGGCCCGAAGGTCGCCGCGCTGGTGCAGCGCTCCAAGGGCTACTACCGCCTCACGCCGGACATGAAGCTCATCGCCCGCGTGGCCCAGGGCGTCCAGGGACACGACCTCATCGCCGAGGCCCACAAGGTGCTCCGCGACCTGGACCAGTGCTCGCTGCCGAAGAACTGAGCCGCGGGTGCACGAAATGAAAGAGGCCCGGGACCCACCGTGGTCCCGAGCCTCTTCTCTTCCACACCCGCCGAGTGACTACGGCGTGCCGTCGCTCTCGCCGCGGCGCTTGAACAGCTTGCCCAGCGCGACCACCAGGAACGCGAGGCCCGCGAAGATGGCCTTCTTGCCCGCCACCAGCACCGCGAGCAGCCCCTTGAAGAGCCCCGCCTTCGCGGCCATCTTGCCGGCCACCAGGCCGCCAATGCCATACGCCGCCACGCGGCCGGAGCTGGGGTCGAAGTCCTCATAGCGGTGGCCGGGCATGAAGTGCGTGAAGCCCAGCACCTGCTGCATGTCCTTCTCCACCTGGGGCAACGCCACCATGCTGGAGACGGCGTTGAGCACCAGCACGCCCTCCTTGCCCAACACCCGGACGTTGTAGTTCAGCGTGTGCTCCTTCGAGTCACCGAAGGCCAGCTCCTGCGCCCAGTACAGCTTGCGCGTGCTCGCGTCGTAGTGCGGCTGCGCGGCCCATCCCACCAGGTCCACCGTCCCGTAGCCCGCGCTCGCGCGCTCCTTGTTCTCCTCGCGGGTGCCCTTCTGCATGTCCTTGAGCAGGTCCGCGTAGTCGATACCCGCCGCGTCCTCGTCCTCCACGTGGCCGTCATCGTCGTACTGGATGACCACGCCCCACCCCGCGGGCGAGTCCACCGTGACATCCGACGGAATCAACATGCCCAGCGTCGTGGAGCCCGGAGGATTGCCCCAGACCTCCACCAGCACCTTCTCCGCCTCCTCGGGCGAGAGGTAACCAAAGTTGGCGGGCACCACCATCTTCGCCAACCCGTTCCCCAACACCACCTCGCCCGTCTTCGGGTGCAGCTCGGGCAGCGACGGGAGCTCCACTTCTTCGTGCTCGGCGCCCTGCTCAGGCACCTGCGCCCACGCGTTCATCGCCACCAGTGACAACACCACGAACAACCATCGCCCACGTTGCATGTCGGTCCCCTCCCGGGATTTCAGACACGGAATGCCGGGGAGACGAGACACGCCACATGGACTGACGGCACGGCGTGCGCCGAAGCGCACCGCGAGGCCCCCCGGTTCCGAAGGCGCGGCAACCTAGTGGCGCGTGGCAGCGCGCGTCAAATCAGCGGGCTGCGCGACGCCAAGCTCAGGCAGCCTCGCCTTTCACGACAGGCGGGGGACGCACGAGAAACTCCCGAGCGGCCGAGAGGGCCCGCGAGTCCTGCAGCACGTCGCCCGGCCGGTTGCCATGGCCGATGAGGCCACCGCGCCAGTGCATGTCCATGTAGCCGGCGCTCAGCTGGAGGCACAGCAAGAGCGGTTGGGCCACGGAGTCGTCCTCCTCGGAGGAGTGGGCCGTCACCAGCGACAGCACCTTGCCTCGCATGCGCTCGGCGAAGCGCAGCTCCCGCACACGCATCCACCAAGACCAGTGCTCCAGGTAGGCCACCGCGCTCGAGGGCAGGTTGTACCAGTACACGGGGGCGACGATGACCACCTCGTCGGCGGCCATGGTGCGCTCGGCCAGCGCCAGGAGCTCCGGACTCGGAGGACGCGAGTACCCCCCAGGCGCATGGCGCAAGTCCCGGAAGGGCTCGACCAGGTGCTCTTCCAGCCGGAGCCAGTCCGTCACCGTGCCAGGCGGGAGCGCCTCCGCGGCCTTGCGCGCGAGCTGCTCCGCGTTGCCCCCCTCACGCGAGCTGGAGAGCAGGAACAGGACATTGCGTGACGGCGCGGCGGAGTGGCTCATCGTGTTCCCCAGGAAGAAGCGCCAGCGCGAAGGCTCGGTGCCGCGCGGCGCCGATACTTAATAACCAGGGCCTCGCGCGACGCACGTCCGCACCCCACGAGTGACGCGGCCCCCTTTCTCGAAAAGAACGGGTGCGCACCTCTCGCGACCTCACTCCATCAGCGGCCGCGGGAGTCAGCGGGAGCACGCGCTGGAAGCAGGGCCTCGCTCGGCGGCCAGGCCGCGTGTCTCACGCCTGCAGGAAACACGCGGCCCGCTGGAGCCGCTCAGCGTCCACCACAGAAGTGCGCGACGGCGCGAGCCAGGATGGCCTCGCAGCGCACCAGGTCCTCGGTGGGCACGTACTCGCCTGTTTGGTGGGCCACGCGGATGTCGCCGGGGCCGAACACCACCGCCTCCGCGCCGAGCTCCGTCATCTGCGGAGCCTCCGTGCCGAAGGGCACCGTCGTGGAGGCGTTGCCGCTGGCCTCGGCCAGGAAGCGCACCACCTCCGCGTCCTCTCGCGTATTCACGCCCCGGTCCGTCCGCAGCACACGAATGTGCGCCTCAAACGCGGGCTCATCGCGCACCAGCTCCTGCCGGATGGACTCCAGAATCTCCGCCACCCGCTGCGTCGACTGTCCGGGAATCGGCCGCCACTCCACCGTGAAGCGGCACGAGCCCGGCAGGATGTTCTTGGCCTTGCCGCCCTGGATGACCCCCACGTTCACCGTGGTGAACGGCGGCTGGAAGCCCTCGTCCCGCTCCTCGCGCAGCACCGTCGTCGCCAGCTGCTCCAACCGCTGAAGGAACCGCCCCGCGCGGAAGATGGCGGATGCGCCCGTCTCCGGATACGCGCTGTGCCCTTCCTTGCCCAGCACCTCCACCTCCGCCAGGCAGTACCCCTTGTTCGCGCGCACGGGCGTGAGCTTCGTGGGCTCGCCGACGATGGCGTGCCGCGCACGGCCCAGGCCCGCCGCCACCAGCTTCTTGGCGCCCACCAACCCCACTTCTTCATCCGCGGTGAGCACCACCATCAGCGGAGCCTGGAGCCGCTCGGCGCGCTCGGCGGCGTGCAGCGCGCAGGCGATGAAGCCCTTCGTGTCACAGGCGCCGCGCCCGTAGAGCTTGCCATCCCGCTCCGTCAGCTTCAGCGCGTCCGTCCACGCCGCGTCGAAGGGCACGCAGTCCGAGTGCCCCACCAACGCGAGCGCCGCGCGCCCGGTGCCGCCCTTCACCGCCACCAGGTTCACCTTCTCCACACCCGCGTCGTCGGTGTACCGCTGGCGCTCCGCGCTGAAGCCCGCGGCCTCCAGCCGCGCCTGCGCATAGTCGATGAGCGGGGCATTGGGTCGCGCGGACGTGGTGTCCATCGCCACCAGCTCCGTCAGGGTGGCCCGCAGCGCGGGCAGCGTGTCGCTCATGGGACAACCTCCAGTGGCCGCGTCATGCCACCGCCCGGCGCCCCGCGCCAGCCCCCTCTCCCCACCCCTTCACGGGTACAACGCACGCGCGAGCGACTGGAAGGCGCGCCCGCTCTCCTCCGCGAGCGGATGCCGCCCGTCCCGCACCACCAGCCGGCCATCCACCGCCACCTCGCGCACCGCCGACTTCTCCGCGCCCAGGACAATGGAGGCCAACAGCGACGACGGCCCCGCGCCCACGAGCGACGGGTGCCCCACGTCCACCGTGAAGAAGTCCGCGGGGGCCCCAGGCGCCAGCGTCCCCGTGGGCACCCCCAGGCTCCGCGCGCCCTCCATGGTGGCCATGTCGAAGAGCCTCGCTGCCAACCCGGACACCTCACCACCTCCCGGGTCCAACACCGCGCGCCGCAACCGCGCCAGCCGCAGATGCCCCTCGAGCTGACGCGCCTCATCCAACAGGTCCACGTGCGCCTGACTGTCCGAGCCCAGGCTGATGCTCGCGCCCGCCTTCACCAGTGCGTCCGCCGGGACGATGCCATCCCCCAGGTTCCGCTCGGTGGAAGGACACGCGCACACCGTCGCGCGGGCCGTGCCCAGCATGGACACCTCCTCGGCCGTCAGGTGGACGCCGTGCACGGCGGTGAAGTCCGGACGCAGGAGCCCCAGGTCGGACAACAGCTCCACCGGACGCCGGCCATGCTCCGCCAGACACGCCTCGATTTCCTTGGGCTGCTCCGCCACATGCATGTGCACGGGGAAGCCTCGCACCCCGGAGAGCACCTTCAGCCACTCGCGGGTCACCGCGCGCACGCTGTGCGGCGCAAGGCCCACGCTGACCGCCGAGTCACCTCGCACCTCGCGGGCCAGCGACTCCGCCGACGCGAGGAAGGTGTCCACGTCCGGGTCGATGAAGCGGCGCTGACGCGGATTCGGCGCCACCTGGAAGCCCGCTCGCGCATAGCCCACGCGCAACAGGCAGATGCGCAAGCCCGCGTCGCGCGCGGCCCGGATGACGGCGTGGGCCAGCGTGTTGCGGTCCGCGTACGGCGTGCCGTCCTGCTGGTGGTGCACGTAGTGGAACTCGCCCACGGTGGTGATGCCCGCCAGGGCCATCTCCACGAAGACCTGCCGTGAGGCGACGTAGACGTCCTCGGGCCCCAGGGACTCGGCGGCGCGGTACATGGCCTCGCGCCAGCTCCAGAAGTCATCCGCCTCGCGCCCGGAGACGACGTACTCCGTGCGTCCTCGGATGAGCCGCTGGAAGGCATGCGAGTGGCCGTTGACCAACCCCGGCAGGAGCGCTCGGCCTGGCAGGCGCACGACGCTCGCCCCGGCGGGCACGGACGACGCATCGATGACCCGGCCATCGGCGCCCACGGCCAGGGGCCGCCCTTCGAGGAGCCGGCCTCCCTCGTACAGAAAGTCCGGCTGATAGACAGTGATGTCGCTCACGCGCGGCAGCGTACGTCAGCGGGCCGGGTCTCGCAGCAACGACCCGACCCGCCTGCTCGCGCCGTCAGGGCGTCGGGGAGGACGCCTCCGAGGGGCGCCCCAATCCCTGCGGCACCGCCGGCAAGGACGCGGTCACCGGGCCCACATAGAAGACGCCCTGATAGCCCTCCGAGTTCGTCGACTCCCAACGGTGCATGAAGTACCGGTCTCCGTTGTTCTTTCCCTTCGTGTCCCTCACGCCGCAGTCGAGCTTGTCCTGGACACCCTTGCTGTCCACCGAGCAGATCCACGCCGTGCCGCTGTCGTACGCCATGTCCAGCGCCACCACGTCCTCCAGCTTCTCCTTCACCAGGTACCCCATGGGCCGGCGCTCCGCATCCCACGGCAGTCCCTTCTTCGTCCGCGTGTGGATGTTGCCCGACAGAATCACGTGGAAGCGCTTGGGCGACGACTCCACCTGGTGAACCACCGTCGCCGCCATCGCGTCCTCGCGCTCCTGGCCGTTGGCCTTCGGGTGGTCGAACACGAAGACCTCCACGTCCAGCCCCGTCGAACGCAGCAACCGCAGCTGCTCCAGCAGGTTCGCCATCGCCTCGCTGCCGCGCCCATCCGGATACGGGCTGCGCCAGAACGGCGCCTCCATCAGATTCAACCAGTCGTGCTCCGTCCCCTGGCTCTCCAGGAAGGCATCCACGCGCGTCTGGTTCTCCAGGGGGAGCTCCAACCCCACCGTCACCGGAATCCCCGCCACCGTCGCCTGACACGCGCTCTGCGCCACGAAGCGCGGGACCTCCTGCGTGCCGTGCAGCTCGCCCAACAGCAGCACCGCGCCCGGCTTCGCCTGCTTGCCCAAGCCCAGGATGGGCAATCCGCACTCCATCTCCATCTGCGACGGCGCGCTCGACGCGGACGCCGCCTTGGCCACCATCACCTGCTTGGGCGCGTTCTCCTCCTTCGCCAGCCGAGGCCCCACGTCCCGAAACACCCGCCACTCCATCACCAGGTCCCGCTGCCCCTGACCTGACTCCGCGAAGAAGGAGTTCTCTCCGCGCGGCGCCGCGATGACCTCCTCCCAATCCTCCGGGCTGGTCAAAACCCCTCTTGAATCCTCAGGGCCCTCCATTTCACCCCGCTTGAAGCGCGTGCGACTCCAGTCCAACTCCTTGCCAGCGATGGACATCGCCTTGTTCAGGCTCTTGGTGATGCGGAAGATTTGAAGCTTGCTCGACGTCGGCGTCTCCCGCCGCCCCACCACCATGTACCGGTGGAAGAAGCCCGCGACCTTCGAGCCGCCGAACTCCTGCCGCCACTCCGTCTCCAGCACCATGCTGCCCTTGTCCTCTCGGAACGGCAGCTCGTTGCGCGTGAAGAACCCTCGGACCTCCGGCCACATCTCCTCGAGGGGCCGGTCGTAGATGGCCTCCCGGTCCGGAATCTCCAGGTCGCTGCGCCAGGTGGTCGCGCAGCCCGTCGCCACGAATGCCATCGCCATCGTCGCGAGGAGAACCCTCCGCATCATGCTTCCTCCAGATATTTCGGGGACATGGAGTGAAACGCGAGCTGGAGCCCAGACATATCGCCTCGCGGCCCCAGCGGACCCGCGACTCACCTCGCCGAGGCCAGCTTTCGGCCTTGGTCCGGCGCGGGGTGCACCGAGTTGTCATTCGCGCCAGGGCGCCCAAGTCCTCGCTGCACCGCGGGCTCCGAGGCTCGCACCGACCCCACGTAGAAGACTCCGTCGTAGCCCTCCGAGTTCGTCGACTCCCAACGGTGCATGAAGTACCGGTCACCGTTGTTCTTTCCCTTCGTGTCCCTCACGCCGCAGTCGAGCTTGTCTCGCAGCCCCTTGCTGTCCACCGCGCAGATCCACGCCGTGCCGCTGTCGTACGCCATGTCCAGCGCCACCACGTCCTCCAGCTTCTCCTTCACCAGGTACCCCATGGGCCGGCGCTCCGCATCCCACGGCAGTCCCTTCTTCGTTCGCGTGTGGATGTTGCCCGACAGAATCACGTGGAAGCGCGTCGGCGACGACTCCACCTGGTGAACCACCGTCGCCGCCATCGCGTCTTCGCGGCCCTGGCCGTTGGCCTTCGGGTGGTCGAACACGAAGACCTCCACGTCCAGCCCCGCAGAACGCAGCAACCGCAGCTGCTCCAGCAGGTTCGCCATCGCCTCGCTGCCGCGCCCATCCGGATACGGGCTGCGCCAGAACGGCGCCTCCATCAGCTTCAACCAGTCGTGCTCCGTCCCCTGGCTCTCCAGGAAGGCATCCACACGCGTCTGGTTCTCCAGGGGCAGCTCCAACCCCACCGTCACCGGAATCCCCGCCACCGTCGCCTGACACGCGCTCTGCGCCACGAAGCGCGGGACCTCCTGCGTGCCGTGCAGCTCGCCCAACAGCAGCACCGCGCCCGGCTTCGCCTGCTTGCCCAAGCCCAGGATGGGCAATCCGCACTCCATCTCCATCTGCGACGGCGCGCTCGACGCGGACGCCGCCTTGGCCACCATCACCTGCTTGGGCGCGCTCTCCTCCTTCGCCAACCGAGGCCCCACGTCCCGAAACACCCGCCACTCCATCACCAGGTCCCGCTGCCCCTGACCTGACTCCGCGAAGAAGGAGTTCTCTCCGCGCGGCGCCGCGATGACCTCCTCCCAATCCTCCGGACTGGTTGGATTCTCGGCGGTGCTTCGGAGGGCCGTCTGCCCCCAATCCAGCTCCTTGCCGGCAATGGACATCGCCTTGTTGACGCTCTTGGTGATGCGGAAGATTTGAAGCTTGCTCGTCGTCGGCGTCTCCCGCCGTCCCACCACCATGTACCGGTGGAAGAAGCCCGCGACCTTCGAGCCGCCGAACTCCTGCCGCCACTCCGTCTCCAGCACCATGCTGCCCCGGTCCTCCCGGAACGACAGCTCGTTGCGCGTGAAGAACCCTCGGACCTCCGGCCACATCTCCTCGAGGGGCCGGTCGTAGATGGCCTCCCGGTCCGGAATCTCCAGGTCGCTGCGCCAGGTGGTCGCGCAGCCCGTCACCACCAGTGCCACCGCCGCGAGTACGGCCCATCGCATCATGACGCCTCCAGGAAGCCCTCGTTCACGCGGCTAGAACGACAGGGGTTCCTGGGTATATCTGCGCGCGTCCGTCAGGCCTGGGCCTCGGAGCCCTCCTCCTCGGAGGCTCGCTCCTTCTCCCAAGGGCGGGTCCGGACCGCCTCACGAATCCACAGGATGTGGCGCCGCTCGTCCTCGCGGTGGCGCTCGATGAGGCCCCGCACATCCGGGCTCCAGTCGAAGCGCAGAGCCACGTCATAGGCCCGGTTGGAGAACTCCTCGTTGCCCATCATGGCCACCAGCGCCGCCTCGGTGCCCATCATGCAAGACATCGCGGTCAGCCCCTTCATCGCCGCGCCCTTCAGGTCCGGCCGCAGCTCCAACGGCACGCCGCCGAAGTGGTGGATGAAGGCGTTGAGTTCCTGCACGTGGCGCAGATGGTCGGCGCGAAACTCCCCCAGCCGCTCCCGGACCAACGGCTCCGGAATGCGCGCGAGCGCCGCGTCATAGGCACCCACCGCGTCCGCGTCGAGTTGGGCCAGGCTGCGCAGCCGCGCCACTTCGGACTTCTCGCCCATGTCGACTTCCTCCACATCAGGGACGCATGCAATGTGAGAAGCCTCTTCCCGAAGTCCAACCCACCCCGCGAGGTCCCGAGCTGGCCGCCCTTCCGGCGGGCGGGCGGGCAAGTCCTCGCGCCTCGGGGCACACCCTCGCGTCCACCCGGTGACATTGCGATGGCCTCGCGGGATGCCAACCGTTGGCCCGTGAAACACCCCAACCCACGACTCCACGCCTACCGCCGCAAGCGGGACCTGCGCCGCACGCCCGAGCCCACACCCGAGGCTCCCGTCCCCTCGGACGAAGCCCCGCTCTTCGCGGTGCACAAGCACGACGCCACGAGCCTCCACTACGACTTGCGTCTGGAAATCGACGGAGCCCTGGCGAGCTGGGCCGTCCCCAAGGGTCCAAGCCTTGACCCGAGCACGAAGCGGCTCGCGGTGGAGACGGAAGACCACCCGCTGGCCTATGCCGACTTCGAGGGACACATCCCCGACGACGCCTATGGCGGCGGAGACTCCCTGCTGTGGGACCGAGGCACCTACGACACCGTGCCCCCAGGACAGGCCCACGCGCAGCGCGAGCGCGGACGGCTCCACCTCGACCTCCACGGCCAGAAACTCCAGGGCCCATGGCACCTCATCCGCACGCGACTGCACGGAGGGAAGAAGCCCCAGTGGTTGCTCTTCAAGGCCCGGGACGCCACCGCGGATGCCTCGCGAGACATCACCACCGAGCGCCCCGAGTCCGTGAAGAGCGGCCAGGTGGAGACCCACGGCCCCACGCGCGGGCGCACCAGAAGAAAGCGCGCCGCCTCCACGACCTCGCGAGGAGCGCGGCCTGCGCCTCGGAGCACACGCGCCCGGAAGACCCGCGCGAAAGCCCCTCCGAGGACACCCGCGAAGCTGCTGGAGCATGTGGGCCCGCCCATGCTGGCGCGGCTCGCCGTGCCAGAGGAGGCCCGCGACGACACCCACGTCTACGAGGTGAAGTACGACGGCTTCCGAGCCCTGGCCGCGCTGATGCACGGGAAGCTCGTGCTCCAGAGCCGGCGTGGCAATGACCTGTCGAAGCGGTTCCCCGCGCTCGCCCAGGCGCTGCGTGGGTTGCCCGCGCGGGACGCGGTGCTGGACGGAGAAATCGTGGCGTTGGATGCGAAGGGACGCTCTCGCTTCCAGTTGCTCCAGCAAGGCCTGGAGGGCGTCGAGCAGCGCTTCGTGGTGTTCGACATTCCCTGGCTGAACGGCGAGGACTTGAGGGACCTGCCCCTCGATGAGCGGCGCGGGCGGTTGGAGCGGTTGATGAAGGGCGTGGCGCTTCCGCTCCAGCTTTCGGAGCGTGTCCCCGCGCCGCTCAAGCGCGCGCTGTCGCTCGCGCGCAGGCGGGGTTGGGAGGGGCTCATCGCGAAGCGGCGGGATGCGCCTTACGTGGGCTCGCGCACGGATGACTGGCTCAAGCTCAAGGTGGTGACGGGGCAGGAGGTGGTCATCCTCGGCTATCTCCCCATCCAGAACGAACGGGCCGCGACGGAGCTCGGCGCCCTGCTGGTGGGAGTCCATCGCGAGGATGGCTTCCACGACATCGGCAAGGTGGGGACGGGCTTCAGCGCGAAGGACCGCCGCGAGCTGCGCGTGCTGCTGGACCGGGACAAGGTGCGCGCCCCTTCGGCGGTGGATGCGAAGCCGCGAAAGGGCGCGGTGTGGGTGAAGCCTCGGCACGTGGCCCAGGTCCGCTTCAGCGAGTGGACGGAGGACGGCCGCCTGCGCCAGCCCGCGTATCAAGGCCTGCGCATCGACAAGGCCCCCACGGAGGTCGTGCGCGAGCGGCCCACCCACCTCACGGGAGAACGGCGCGCGCCCCAGGTCCAGGCCGCGCGCAGGGCCGCCCCTTCCGCGCACGAGGCGCCCCTCGCGAGCGCGGGGCGCGCGAAGCTGACCCATGGAGACCGCGTCCTCTTTCCCGAGAGCGGGCTGACGAAGGCGGACGTCTTCGCGTACTACCGCGAGGTGGCCCCGCTGCTGGTCCCCCTCCTCGAGGACAGACCTATCGCCGTGCAGCAGTGGCCCGCGGGAATCGAGGCCCCTGGCTTCTTCCGCCACTCACTGTCGGGCATGCCCTCCTGGCTCCCCACGCTGCGCGTTCGCCATGTGGACAAGACGCTGCGCCACGTGAATGTGACTGGCGAAGAGCCCCTGCTCTGGCTCGCCAATCAGTCCGCGCTCACGCTCCACATGTGGCTGAGCCGCGTCCCCAAGCTCTCGCGGCCGGACTTCCTCGTCATGGACCTGGACCCCGGCGAAGGAGGCTGGCCCGACGTGGTGGCGGCCGCGCTCGCCCTGCGCGCGCTGCTGGAACAACAGGGCCTCGAAAGCTACCCGAAGACCTCCGGCAAGCGCGGACTCCACGTCCTGGTGCCGCTGGCGCCGGTGCACACGTATGCCCGTGTCCAGGCGCACGCGAATGCGCTGGCGAAGGAGCTCGCGGTTCGGCTGGGCACCCGCGCCACCACGGCGCGCGGGGTACGCGCACGCCATGGACGGCTCTACCTGGACGCGGGGCAGAACGCGCGCGGCAAGACGGTGGTGGCGCCCTACTCCCTGCGGGCGCGCGAGCCGGCGCCCTTCTCCGCGCCCCTCCGCTGGAGCGAGGTGAGCCGGCGGCTGGAGCCCTCGCGCTTCAACCTGCGCACGCTGCGCAAGCGCCTGGACGCGGTGGGGGACTTGTTCGCCCCCGCACTGAAGTGCAAGCAGCGGCTGCCGGAGTGATGAGCGGCCGCCTGCCCCCCGCGTGCAACGCCCCGTGCATGCCTTCCAGGCGGGTGTTATTGCGACGCCCGCATGGATTCCGCCTCCGCGACTGGCACCGCCGTCAAGCCAGCCAGCCCCCTGAAAATCGCCCTCGCCTACTGCACCTGCTTCCTCTTGTGGGGCTCCACGTGGTCCGTGGTGAAGGTGGGACTCGAGGACCTGCCTCCGCTGCGCTTCCTGGGCTCGCGCCTGCTGCTCACCGCCATCGTGCTGCTGCCCTTCGCCCGGCTGAAGGGGAACGTGGACGCGCGCGTCGCCAAGCGCATCGCGGGGCTGGGCATGCTCCAGCTCGCCTTCCCCTTCGGGTTGCTCTTCTTCGCCCAGCAGTGGATTCCCTCGAGCTGGGCGGCGCTGCTGTTCTCCACCTTCCCCGTGTGGCTCTTGTTCGTGGGCCGCGTGCTGATGCCGGACCAGCCGCTGACGCCGGGCAAGCTGCTGGCGGCGAGCATGGGCGTCGGAGGCGTGGTGATTCTCCAGTCCTCCAACCTCCAGGGGCTGGCCCTCTCCGGAAAGGTGCTGCTGGGCGTCGCGCTGGCGCTCCTGTCCGTGGCCATCATCGCGGTGGCCAACGTGCTCATCAAACGCTTCATGACGAACGTGCCGCCGCAGACGCTCGTCTTCGGCCAGTCGCTCAGCAGCGCGGTGCCGCTCATCTTGCTGTCGCTCCTCTTGGAGCCCCACTCCGCCGCGCAGTGGACACCTCGCGCGATGGGCGCCGTCTTCTATCTCGCGGTGTTCGGCACGGCCTTCACGTACCTGTGCCTCTACTGGCTGCTGCCGCGCATCTCCCTCACGGCGCTGGGCGCCATGGCCCTGCTCGACACGCTGGTGGCGGTGGTGCTGGGCGTCGCGTTCCTCGACGAGCCCTTCACGCTGTCACTCGTCGTGGGCGGCGCGCTCATCCTGGGAGGCGCGGCGCTGGCCAACAAGCTGCCGCAGCAGTCCGCGCCGAAGCCCCAGGAGAACGCCTCCAGCTGAAGCGCGCGTCAGCTCCCGGTGGCGCTCGCGCGGTGTCCTTCAATCCACGCGCGCGCCGCCTCGAGCGACTCCACGTACCGCACGTCCAGGGGCCGGCCCCCGCTCAACATGGAGCCCACCATCAAGCTCTTGGTGGTGGCCTTCTGCTCCAACGCCGCGCCGATGTAGACGATGCCCAGGAACCACTCCGCCTTCGCGTGCGCCACGAGGTAGCGGCGCGACTCCGGGCTGAGCTGCGACTCGGCGATGTCGGCCGCCAGGTAGAAGCGGCCTCGCGACGCGAGCGTCTCGTAGAGGCCACACGACCAGCGCGAGGTGTCCTCGGTGATGGCGCCTCGGAAACGGGCCCAGAGGATGTCCGGCGCTTCCAGCCACGCGCGCTGCTCGCCGTGGCTCCACTCCTGCTCCCAATCCCTTGCCATGAAACTCCCACGGTGAGGCCGGGCCCAGGATAGGCCCGACCGACCACCGTTCCCAATGGCCCCCGCGGAGTTTCGCTAGAAGCGCAGCGGCAGCGCGTACGCCGTCCCGTTCCGCGTCCCCGTCCGGTAGCTGCTCGGCGCGCCAATCACCAGCGTTGGAGGTGTTCCTCCCTTTCCAGGTGTTACCGCGACTTCCATCCCCACCTGGCTGCGCTCCGAGACATCCCCCACCACGGTGAGGTAGGGCGAGAGCGCGCCGCCCAGGTCGGGCGTGCCCGCGTAGATGAACACGGCGCCGCCGCCATCCGAGGCCACGGAGGCGCCATACGCGCCGACCACCAGGTCATCCACGCCATCGCCCGACAGGTCCAAGCCTCCCGCCAGCGAGGAGCCGAAGAACACCGCGCGCGTCTGGTGCACGACCACCACGGGCGTCAGCCCATCGCCCAGCGCGCCCACGACGAGCGGCGCGTTGGCGGCCTGGCGCTTGGCCATCTCCGTCCGGATTTGCGCCAGGTCGAAGAGGAGCACCGCGGGCTGGGTGACGCTGTTGAAGACGACGGCGCTGGCGCTGACCGCGAGGAAGTCTCGCGTGTCCCCCGTGCCATTCGTGTTGCGCATGAGCTTGCCCGCGCGGGCCATGGCCACACCCAGGCCCATGTTGTTGAGCTGCGCCTCGCTGTCGCCCGCGATGCGCCACACGGTGGGCGTGATGCGCCCGCCGCACTTGACGCCCGTCGCGTCGTAGCCCAGGAGGATGGCGATGCCGGAGCGAGCGCCTTCCGCGTAGCGCCACCCCAGGTCGGCGCAGCCATCCGCGTTGATGTCCCCGAGGTTCGTGGGCGCGAACGTGTTGAGGGCCATGGAGGGCCACGAGTAGATGGGGTTGCACGCCATGGTGAGCTTCGCCAGCGACGCGTCATCCGGAGCGCGGCCCAGGAAGACCTCCATGCCCCTGTCCCGCAGCACGCCCAGGTCTTCCTTCCCATCGCCGTTGAAGTCGAAGCCACCCACGATTCCACGGCCCATGTTCGTGCGCTTGCAGCGCGCATCCGTTTCAGGAACACAGCCCGCGATTTGATTGGGGGCCCACACCCGGTAGGCGGGCTTGTACGTGCCATCCGCCTGCCCCAGCGAAATCAACACGCCGCCCACGGTCTGCGTGGCCGTGGTGAAGCACTCCGCTCGCGTCGTGGCGTAGGTCGCGGCAATCTCCGCGCTGTTGTTGGCCGGCGCGAAGAAGGTCTGCGCCCCCACGGCCGTGTCCGGGATGCCGTCCCCGTTGAAGTCCGTGAAGGCCACGTCCGTGCCCACGCTGCGCCCCGCCTTGTGCGGCGTCGGTGCGCCCTCCTCCACCACCAGCGCCGTGGCCGTGCGTGACACGTCGCGCACATAGGCGCGGCCAATGGACATCGCGTCGCCGTCCATGTTGACGCCCGGACCGGACCACCCCTGCGCGCCCAGCAGCGCCACGCCTCCCCGAGGCCCCACCGCCACCGCCACCTGGTTGCCCACCAGCTCCGTGCTGGGCATCGCCGGCACGTTGGACGTGCTGCGCGTCCACTCCGCCAGCGAGGCGCCCGCCCGGCGGAACAGCTCCACCCGGCCGGTGAACGCGCCCTGGTCCGACGAGGCCCGGCCCGAGAAGGCCGCCAGCGAGTCCCCATCCGCGAAGCGCCACGCCGCGAGCCCCGAGCCCAGCGTCTCCGACTTCGCCACGCCGTTGATAGCCGTCAGCGGCTTGTTGATGACAGCGCCCTTCGTCAGCGTCGACAGCGGATACACCAGCACCTTGCCGCCAAAGCGCAGCGTCGTGTTGCCCGGAGCGGGCGGCGCGCCATACGGCGCCCCCAGCAGCAGCTCCGGCCCTGGAACCCCGTCCACGTCCAGCACCGCGAAGCTGCGCCCGGCGACCATGCCGGACGCATCGCCATAGATGCGCGCGAAGGCCTCCTCACGCTTCACCTGGGGAGGCGTGGCCGCGGGGTCACCGGTGGGCGTGAAGCCACTCAAGTCGAAGAGCAGCACGCCTCCCGCGTCGCCACCGGACTTCACGCCCCCACTGGCGCTCAGGTCGGGCGAGTCCGCGCGGTCCGCCACCGCCATCAACAGCGGAGGCCGCGTCGCGTCACCCGCGACGAAGGACAGACGCCACGTGCCCTCGTTCGAGTCCGCCAGGTTGGCGGGCAGCACATACACATCCGGACTCGCCCGGAAGCGCTGCCCCACGGTGCGCCCGAAGAAGACGGAGATGGCCACCTGCATGCCCGGGATGGTGCCATCCGCCGCGTAGCGGCTCACCTTGCCGAGCGCGGCGATGTCCATGCGCCCGTCCTTGTTGAAGTCCCCCGTCACCAGCGCGCGCCCCAGGTCCGTGTTGGAGCGCGACATGGGGGCTCCCTCGCGGGAGAGGTCCTGGCCTCCCAGCCGGATGCTGGGCAGGTCCGGCACGGGAGCGCTGGCGGTGGACAGGTAGATGTCCACCGTGCCGCGCGCGCGGATGGCGCTGGTGGGCGCCAGGTCTCCGGCGGGAGTCCCCACCACCAGGTCCATGCGTCCATCCCCGTTCATGTCCGCCACGGAGATGCCCGCGCCAAACGAGGAGCCCGCCAGCAGGCCGGCGAGCGCCGAGCGCAGCGGCGTGGGCGAGCCGCCCTTGAACGAATACAGATACACCGCGCCGGCGTTGTTCCCCGCCACGTCCGCGGTGGGCGAGGCCACCGCCAGCTCCGCGCGTCCGTCGCCGTCCAGGTCTCCCACGGCCAACGACTCACCAAACGCCGCGGTCTCCGTGGCGCCCTTGAGCACCCACAGCGGCTGCGCGTCCAGCCCGCCGCTGCCGCCCTTGTAGATGAACACGGCGCCGCCGCTCATGGGCGCGCCCATGTCGCTCTCGCGCTGGCCCACCGCGAGGTCCTGGATGCCGTCGCCGTCGAAGTCCGCCGCCACCAGCGCCGCGACGTCGCTGAGCCGGCCGTGCGCCTGGGTCGGCCGCGTCAGCTCGTCCAGCACCACCACCTTCACCGTCGCCTTGTCGCCCGTGAAGGGGTCCGAGGCTTCCAGCACCGCCATGCCCGTGTCTCCCGGCTGGAAGCCGATGCGCCCAGCGCCGAGCGCCCCGGGCCCCGACACCTTCGTCCACACCACCGCGTCGCTGCCGCCGCGCGTGCCCAGGGGCGCGGACGAACCCGACGGCACCGCGAGGTACGCGGGCGCACCGGCGAGCCGCGCCGTCCGGCTCACGTTGTACTGGAGCACCGCCTCGTCGCCCGTCTGCGAGTCGCGCACGGTGATGAGGTCCAGCCCCTCGCCCGTGCCCGCCGTGTAGCGGCCATCCGCCGAGAGCGTGGCGCCCGACAGGCTCTGCGTCAGGCTGAACGTCGGTGAGCCCAACAGGCCCCGCGCCGCCACCTGGAACGACGTCTGCGGCCGCACGTCCGCGCGGGCCGGGGAGATGTCGAAGGGCGCGAGCACCTCCACCGTGGCGCGTGCGTCTCCCGGACAGCGGGCATCCTCCACCACCAACGTGTCGGTGCCGGGCGTGTGTCCCGCGACGAAGCGGTCCGCGCGCAGCTCTCCGGACGAGCCCCCGTCCTGGAGCACATAGCGGTACTGGCCGCTGCCGCCCGAGGCCACCAGCGACACCGGGCTGCCCACGCGCACGCGAGCAGGCTCGGCGCGGAGGGCGACGGGGGGCAATCCCGTGCACTGGTCCACCGGAGGAGGAGGCGGAATCTCACGCGCCGGGTCCAGCTCATCCGAGCAGGCGGTGACGAGGAGCGCGAGGAGGGGGGCCGCGCGAGTGATTCGATTCATGGGTGTGCCTCGAGGGGCGAGGTGCCTTGGGGAGCTCAGGGCTTCGCGCCGGACGCGGCCCAGCGCTGGATGAGGGAGATGAGCTGCGAGTCCAGGGGGCCGTCGGCGGGCATGCGCTGGTCTCTCACCGCGGCCGTGATGAGCGCCGCGTTCTCCTTCCACAACTCATAGGTGTTCAGCGCGCGGCCAGGGCCGGTGGCGTGGCACTTCTCGCAGCGCGCCACGTGGATGGGGCGGATGTCCGTCGCCCAGCTCAGCGTCGCGGTGCTCACGGGTTGGTAGTCGAAGGGGACCAAGCGCCGGGCCTCGGTGCCGTCCAGGAAGCGCGCCACCACGCCCAGCGACTGCCGGCCCGCGGACAGGCCCACGAAGGAGTACGGCTTCGGCGTGCCGTCCGCCTCCTGGCCTCCCAGGCTGTACACGGGGCCCTCGCCGCTGGCGGGGAACTCCGCGCCGCCCAGTTGGAAGACCACTTCCTCCGGGTCCACGCCCGGCGGCATCACCGCGCGCACCACCAGCCCGTCCTCCACCACCTGCATGCCCTGGTGGAGTCCCGACACACGCGGCGCCGGAGAGCGGCTCACCGCCACCGTTTCGCCACCCAGTTGCACCCACGCGCAGCCGCTCTCGTCCGCGGACAGGAAGCGGAACTCCCGCGTGTCGATGCCCTGCGCGAGCCCCCACTCGTTGGCATCCGCGTCGAACAGCAGCAGCGCGTCGCTCGACTTCACCCACAGGAAGCGGCCCGACGCGAGCAACTGCACGGGCCGCTGCGGCAGCGACACCCGCCGCCAGCCCTCGCGCGGCCTGCGCATCAGCCCCTGGTTGGTGAGCAGCCACAATTCGCCCGCGGTGCCCACGCCCGAGCCCAGGCCGGCCAGGGACTCCACCACCTCGCCCTTCTCCAGGGGCGGACGCTCCTCGCGCACCTCGAAGTTCATCAGGCTGGTGGCCACCGCGACGTGCAGCTTCCCGTCGCGCAGGAACCACACCCCGGCGGAGCCATCCTCCGTGGGCGCGGCGGCCAGCGCGGTGATGCCGGTGAGCGCCTCGCCCTTCACCTTCAGCGCGGACAGCGTGCCCCCGCGAAGCTGGAAGAGCCCCGAGGGATGGGCCAGCCACACCGCGCCATCCGAGGACTGCGTGGTGGCGGTGATGCCCAGGCCCAGCGCATCACGCCACGGTGGGGAGATGAGCCAGCCCGACTCCGCGAGGAACAGGCCGTTCTCCGCCTCCACCAGCGCGCTGTGAGGGCCCATCCGGAAGACGGCGTTCACCCGGCCCAGCGCGGCGCTGTTGCCAGGGTGCGGCGCCAGCGCGGCGAGCGAGCCATCCAACCGCAGGCGCACCACGCCCCCGGCCGTGTTG
The DNA here is from genome assembly GCF_037414475.1 of Myxococcus stipitatus. The sequence goes on from NZ_CP147913.1 coordinate 3,193,874, forward strand.
GCGAAGATGCCGCCACCGGATTGGTCAGCGAAGCCTGGGGACGACGCCAGCGTGGTCTTCGCCCGGACCTCGGTGGGCCGGAAAGACGTGGGCCGGGGTCGGTCCAGCGGAAGCGAGTCTTCGCCGCACGCGGTGAAGAGGACGGCGGCGCAGAGGGGGAGAAGACGGAGGAGGACGGAGGAGGCACGCCGCCCCCCGTCGGTCCTACGGGGGGCTCGGGGATGGGTGCTCATGTGATTCAGGCGAGGATGGGGCGGAGGGGCTCCACGCGGGTGATGCTGTAGTCCAGGCCCGCCGACGCCAACACCGTGGCGATGACGTGCTCGGGGAAGATGTTCTCGCCGTTGGGGTCGGACGCGCCCGTGCGCAGGTCGAACGTGCCCGGAGACATGCCGATGTCACCGCTGCGGCCGAAGACGTAGTTGTGCTTCACGCCCGCGCCCATGAGCATGCACGAGTTGCACAGGTGGTGGTCTCTGCCGCCCGAGCTGTTGATGAGCGGCGTGCGGGAGAACTCGGAGAACACCATGATGGTGGTGTGGTCCATGAAGTTCCCGCCGCCCGGGTGCTCGGACTTGCGCAGGTCCTCCACCAGGCTGGCCAGCGCGTCGAAGCCCCTTCGCTGATTGCTGGCGTGGGTGAGCTGCGAGCCGAAGTGCGTGTCCAGGCCCCCCGTGAGGTTGATGGTGACGCACTGGGCGATGCCCTTCTTGAGCGCGGTGGCCACCATCGCGGCGCGGCCCGCCTCGGTGTCGTAGCGTCCGCTCTGGTCCAACGAGTAGCGCCGGCGGACCTCGTCCATCTCGGCGTTGTTGAGCTCGAAGCGGAACGACGACTCCATCTGCTGCGCCATCACCTGGTGCATCTGGTCGCGGCTGTTCTGGTACGTGGTGCCCACGCCGCGCGCGCCGTAGGCGGCCTGCTCGCAGGTGATGGGCTGGCCGCGGAAGTCCGTCAGCTGCTTCTCGATTTCGCTGTCCAGCGCCTGGGGGCTGGGCTTGAGCGTGAGCAGCAGGTCGTCCTTGCGGCTGACGCGCAGGGCGTTGGCGTAGCCGGGGTAGCGGTCGTTGTACGACTCCACGTTGAAGGCGATGTTGGAGATGGGCACGCGGGGCTTCATCTGCCCCACGATTTCCGTCGCCGTGGAGGAGCCACGCGCCGCGCTGCCGATGGGCATCTTCCCGGTGAGGAAGTAGCGGTAGCCCACCTCGTGGCCCAGCGTGTTCATGTTGATGCCGCGCACCACCGTCATCAGGTCGAAGTGGTTCGCCAGGCGCCCCACCGCGGGGCCGAAGTCGATGTTGGAGCGGCCCACTCCCGGCAGGTCCGGACGCAGGGGGATGGCGGAGAAGCGCGCCGGGTCGTTGATGAGGTTGTAGCCCGGGAGGATGCGCGTCTCGGCCGCGCGCTCCGGGGTGAACTCGTCCGGGTCCTTCGGGTCGAAGGCCAACAGCTGGTCCCAGCCTCCGTTGAAGTACACGAAGACGAAGCAGCGGTCGGCCGGCGCCAGCGTGGCCGCCTGCGCGAAGGCGCGGAAGGGCAGGCCACCGAACAGCGTGGAGCCCATGAACCCGGCCGCGGCCTTGAGGAAGGTGCGGCGCTCGGGACGGTGATTCTCGTCGAGGCGATTTCTCTTCATCGAAGTCACTCCGGGCTTCAGTAGGTGATGAACCGCGAGTCGGTCAGCATGGCGATACACATCACCGCCAGCGCGTCCGACCGCCGCTTGGCCGTCTCCGCCCGGGCCGCGGCCTGGGTGAAGAAGGTGGCCCACTTCGCCAGCTCCTCGCCCTCCAGCGGCGCCCCCCAGAAGCGCAGCGAGTTGTAGACCAGGAACTCATTGACCTGCGCGCTCGACAGCTTGCGCAAGTCATCCCACGTGCCCGGGAGCGTGCGGGACAGCGTGCGCTTGGACGCATCCGCCTGCTTCACCTCGTCCGCCGCCTGGGCGATGCACACGAAGCGCGCGCCGTCCTCCAGGAACTTGGCGAACACCAGGTTGGGTTCGGTGTTCTCGCTGGCCACCAGGGCGAAGTCGGCGCGGCCCAGCGACGTGGCGCGCGCGTCGATGCCGTCTCCGCCGTTCACCCAGCGGCGGCCCACGGCCTCCAGGATGGCGGCGTCCAACTGGGTGACGGTGAGCCGGCGCGGCGCGCGGCCCACGCTGCCACCCTGGGCCTCGGGGTCCGGCAGGGGCTCGAAGTCCCCGGGCTGGTGGGGATTGGCCACCGGCTCCAGCGTCCCGTCCTGCGTGGGGCCGGGCTTCTCATCGTTGGACTTGGTGCAGCCCGCGCTCAGGACGACGAGCGCGGCGGTCAAGAGCAGGCGGCGCATCAGTCAATCCTCCGGTAGGCATCGGTGGACACCACGCGCTCCACGAGCGTCTTGAAGCGATGGCCGCTCTTGGCGAAGTCACTGGCGAGCGGGGCCAGGTACATCCGCTGCTCCTCCGCCGACATGGGCCGGCCGAGGAACTCGTTCCAGACGCGCTTCACCGTGCAGCGCTCCAGTTCACCCGACTGATACATGCGCTCCACCAGGAGCCTCGGGCCCGCCTCGATGTTCTGCTCCTCGTCCGGCGTGCGGTACAGGTACGTCTTGAGCAGGCCCAGGCTGCTGGCGCCGTCGCCGTCATACGCCTGCATGACGTACTGGCTGCACTCGCCGCCGCAGTTGGTGTCTCCGGCGATGGCGCAGTCGCGGCACTTGGGGTCGAACCGGGGGAACTGCGTGGGCGGCAGGAACTGCGCTGCGCGCTCGGCGTAGCGGCCCCAGTGGGCGCCGGTGGGCTCGATGGTGGCGTGGCAGTAGTTGCAGCCACAGCGCTTGGCCAGGTTGTTCTCGCGGTTGCACGCGTCCTCGGGCGCCGGCAGGGACGCCTCGGGGCCGGGCACGAAGGTCTTGCAGAGGAACGCCTCGTAGAACTCGGCGACGCGGGCGCGGTGCGTGGGGAAGCGGTAGAGGAACGCGGGCGTGGTCAACACGCCGGAGTGCGCCTCGTCGCGGGTGTATTCCTTCCACGTGTTGCTGTCGTTGTAGGCCAGCGCGGGGAGGGTCTCCACCGGCGCGGGCGCGGTGATGCTGAAGACCCCCACGCCCTGGCGCTGCCGGAAGTACTCCGCCAGCGGGCCGTTCACGAACGAGCGGCGGGTGGTGAGGATGTTGTAGTAGGGCTCGTCCAGTCGGACGACCGACTCGGCGATGCGCAGCGGCTCCTCGTTGATGGCGGCCACGCGCAGGTCGTGCACGTTGCGCACGTACAGCGGGTCCGTCGTCGCGCCGATGGCGGGGACCTCGCAGCGGCGCATGCCCACGCCGCAGCCACAGCTGCGGTCGGTGGTGAAGCGCGCCGTCTCACAGGACTCACGCGTCCAGGGGTTCTGGTCCCGCTCCTGCGCCTCGATGGCGCACACCCGCACCGTCGCGGGAGAACCCGGGGGCGCCCAGTAGCCCATGGGCTTCGTCACGTAGCCCTCGCGCTGGATGCAGCCGCGCAGGGAGGAGACGTAGGAACCCTTGATGTTGTTGTTCAGGTTCACGTCCAGCGTGCAACGCTTCAGCGTCGTCAGTGCGGGCTTCGATGCGGGGTCCGGATGGTCGAAGGACACGATGTGGCCGTTGGCGTCCGTCGTCTCCACCGTCAGCGCGGCCGTGGTGTTCTTGGTCTTGTCCGGCAGACACAGGAAGGACTTGGTCGCCGCGCCCGAGCCGCGCTTGTCACAGAAGTAGCGGTACTTCGGCCAGGGGTTGGCCTCCGTGGGCGCCACCGTCAGCGCGGAGCAATCCGTCACCGCGTTCGCCGTGGCGGCCGCCAGGTCCGTGCAGGTGTAGAAGTTGGTGTCGTAGTCGAAGCTGACGGGCATGGGCACGCCCATGTCGTCCTGGCACTTGCGCGGCCCCGCGGTGAGCGGCTCGGCGTGCGGGTCCTGCGTCGTCGTCAGGCACGCGCTCTGTTCGATTTCGGAGTTGCAGGACTGCCCGTTGATGCCCCGCAGCGCCGCGGACGGGTTGTTCCCGAAGCCGAAGGCGGCGGTGGTGCCGTTGCCGCTGAGCCGTGAGTTGCCGTTGTTGAAGACGCTGGCGCTGATGTTCGAGCGAAGGAGCGCGCGGTGGAAGGTGCGCACGCGCGCGTAGAAGGCCTCCGTGCTCATCATCGCGCGGATGTCCTCTTGAGACACCGCGCCCTTCTGCTGGACGGCCTTGTACTCCTCCCACGTGGGAGGCCGACCCAGCAGGTCAAGGGTGAGCTGCCTCAAATGTCTTTCGGGACGGACCTTGGCGACTGGCGCGCAGACAGCAGCCTCCTCGGCGGAGGCTGGCAGGGCCAGGAACAAGGCGGCGCCAGCCATGATGGCAAGGCAACGCTCGGCGAGCACGGGAACCTCCGTGGAGGAAATGTCGGGGGAGACCGGAACCGAGTATGCAAGAATTACAGGGTGAGAATCCAGTCAGGCTAATTTTTTCGTTCATCCGACATGTCGGTTTCATTGGAAGATGAGACGGCATTGGTTGCATCGAAGGGCGCGACGCGAGAGATAGGCGCCATGTCGAACTCGCCGTCCGCCTCGCTTGAACCCCGAGTCACTGATCGGGCTTTCTATGTCTTCACGGGAATTGTCTCCGCGGCCGCGCTGGCCTTCATCGGCTGGATTCTGTTGGGGCAGCGCGGCGGGGTGGAGGGCGTGGATCTGCGCTTCCTGCCCGCGGTGAACGCAAGCCTCAACGCGACGGCGGCGGCGCTGCTCATCGCGGGCTGGGTGGCCATCAAGAAGGGGGCGCGGCGCGTCCATCAGTACCTGATGGTGGCGGCGTTCGCGGCGTCGGCGCTCTTCCTGGTCTGCTACCTCGCGTACCACTACGTGCATGGCGACACGCGTTACGTGGGCGACTGGCGAGGGCTCTATCTGTCCATCCTGGCCAGCCACGTGCTTCTGTCGATGAGCGTGGTGCCGCTGGCGCTGGTGGCGTTCTACTTCGCGTGGCGCAAGGAGTTCACCCGGCACCGCAAGGTGACGCGGTGGCTGGCGCCCATCTGGGTGTACGTGTCGGTGACGGGCGTGGTGGTGTTCTTCATGTTGCGCGGCAGCGTGCCCAGCATTCCCTGAGTCCAGGCGGGGTGTCAGGAACGCGAAGAGGCGCCCGACCTGGGCGCCCATGCGAATCCTGACCTTGGACGTCACGCCCAGCCATCGCTGGTCGTACCTCGGCGCCGCGCCGCGCGGAGGAACCCGCACGGTCTGGTTCCCGCTGTTGCGGGGCACGGTGGACACGCTCCCGGAGGACATATCCGCGCTGCTGGTGCTCTCCGACCTCCAGGGAGTGGCGCCCCATCGAGCCTTCGACGGCGAGATGGCGTTGTTGGGAGAGATGCTCGCCGATGAGGTGGCGCTGCTCGGGGAGCTGGGCGAGCTGCCGCCGCCGGGGAGCGTGGGCGTGGTGCTCGCGGGGGACCTGTACTCGGCGCCTGGAGCGAATGTGCGCGGAGCCTCCGGGGATGTGCGGTCCGTCTGGCAGTCCTTCGCCCGGTACTTCCGCTGGGTGGTGGGCGTGGCGGGCAATCACGACACGTTCGGTGGGCCGCGAGAGCAGGTCCGCTTCCAGCAGCGCCCGGGAATCCACCTGCTCGACGGAGACGTGGTGGAGCTGGAGGGCCTGCGCTTCGGGGGCGTGGGCTCCATCATCGGCGACTCGGACAGGCCAGGGCGGCGGAAGGAGTCCGAGCACCTGAGGCGAATCGAAGAGACGCTGCGCGAGCACCCCGAGCTGCTGGTGCTGCACCAGGGCCCCGACGTCGAGGGCACGAGCCTGCGCGGCAGCCCGGTCATCCGGGAATGTGTCCAAGCGCACCGGGAGCTCCTGGTGGTCTGCGGCCACGCCCATTGGGAGTCGCCGCTCGCCACGCTGCCCGGCGGAGTCCAGGTGCTCAACGTGGACAGCCGGGCCGTGCTGCTCGAACAGGCAGCGCGGCGGCACACCTCCTCCGCCTGACCCTGACCTGGGCCCCGAGGTCCACGCGTGAGCCTCGACACGCAGCGGCGCAGTGGGCGCGCGCCCATCACCAGGCCGCCCACATTCGAAGGCGTTCAGCTCGGCTGCGTCACGCCCCCCTCCGCGTCCTCATCAACGCCCTCCTCGGGCTCGTCCGCCTGAGCATCCACGCCTCCGGGGACACCATCCACGTAGGTGACGACGTTGCCCGGCATCGCGGGCACTCGCGGCCCTGGCGTCACCACGCCCGTGAGGTTGAGCGGGTCCACGCCTGAAATCTGAATACGCATCCCAGACGGAGGCTGACGCCGCACCGCGCGCGCCATGTCCACGGCCTCCGGCAACGCGAACTGCTCTCCGACGAAGCCCGCGACGAAACGTCCACCCCGCACCTCGCCTCGCGCCTCCATGCGCCGGTACACGAAAAGCAACTCACGCCACGTCGGCGCCAGCGCCTCGCGCATCACCAGGTCGCGCCAGACGATGCCGTAGCGCTGGAGGAACAAGCGCGCCAGCGAGTCCATCACCTCATCCGAGGTCTTCGGTTCCGCGGGCGCGAGCAGACTCCATCGTCCAGGTCCCCCTCGCTGCAACAGCTTCTGCCGCTTGCGATGCGCGGGGCTCTGGAGGACCCGCAGGTTCTGCACCGCGTCCGCCGTCACCATGCCTCGCGCGACGAGCTCCCACAGCGCGTCCTCGATTTCCGCGGGCAGACGCCGCGCACGTGACACCAGGTCCTGGAAGAAACACGCGCCGCGCCGCTCCAGCACCGACACCACGTCCTTCGCCGCGACGCTGAGGTCCGGCGGTGTCCACACATCACCATCCGCGAGCACCGCATGGGGCCGCGCCGCCACGAGCATCCACTCCAGGTCCTCGCGCAGCGCGAACGTCAGCGGCGCATTGCGCGTGGGTGAAGCCCGAGCGCGCGTGGGCGCCGGAACCTCGGGCTCGGGCGGAATCACCGGCGCCCCGCGCCGAGGCCCTGGCATGGGCTTCGGCTCCTTCATCGTCAGCCGTCCCCAGGCCACCTCGCCTCCGTAGCAGGCCCGCTCCAGCATGTCCGGCGTGTAGCCCCGCATTCGCGCCGGAAGCAGGAAGCGCTCCCACGCGGAGGCCGGTGCCTCATAGCCCTGAAGCAACCGCACCGCCTTGAGCAACCCCGTGGAGCCGCGCAGCGCGTCCACGTCCTCCATGTGGTGCCAGCGGAAGAGGAAGCGCATGAAGTCGCGAGCACTCAGCGGCTCGATTTCGCGACGTAGCCGCCCCACCGTCATCCGGTGGATGCGTTGGAGCAGACGGCGGTCACACCACTCCAGCGGCGGCGTCTCTCCCGGCCCGAGCGGCGTCTCCAACGGACGGAACTGCCCGCGCAGCACGGTGCCCTGCATCTCCAACTGGTACATCGCCGCGTTGACGTCGTCCTCGCTCAGCACACACAAGCCGGACAGCTCCGCCACCGTCGTCGGGCCCACGTTCTCCATGCGCCCACGCACCACCTGGAGCACCGCGGCCTCGCGCTCCACGGGCCGGTCATGCGCCAGCACCGGCAACGGCGGCACCGTCACCGCGTCCGGGAAGAGCACCCGCACCGCGCTGCCCCGCTCCGCCGCGACGAGGAAACGCCCCGCCGGAAGCTCCAACCACGCCACCCTTCCCTGCTGGAACAACGGCTCCGCCAATCCGCGCGGCACCTCCGTGTCCCGCACCAGCACCCACTGAAGGAGGACGTCGTGAAGTTCGTCCTCGTCGCGCATGGGCGGCGCGGCGTCCTCCACGACGGTGGCGATGGCGGCGGCGTCCAGCGCGCCGAAGGCCGCGGCGTCCTCGGCGGGCATGGCGCGGCGCAGGGCCACGTTGCGCACGCGACGCTCCTCCGCGGGCGCATCATCGAGGAAGGTGTACGGCTGGCTGTGAATCATCGCGTGCGAGAAGACACTCGGCTCCGGCACGTCGCGGGCCTCCAGCCGGATGCGACCGTCCTTCATGCGCCGCAGCACCTCACGCAGCCCCTCCACGTCCATGGACTCGTGCAGACAGTCGTCCATCGTCTGCTTCACCAGCGGATGGTCGGGCAGCTCCACGTCCCCACCGCCATGGTTGTCCTGACAGCCCACCTGCGCCGGAAACACCGCGGCCAACAGGTCCTCGCTGCGCGCACGCTGGAGGTTGGGCGGCACACGCTTGCCGCTCATCATCCGGTTCAGCGCCAGCGCCCGCGTGGCCACCCACCGGAAGCGCGTTCCGAACAGCGGCGACTGGAGCACCGCCTGCACCAGCACCTCCTCCACGTTGTCCGGGTGCAGGAAGTCGAAGATGTCCGCGAGCGGGAACGAGTGCTGCTCACCCAGCGACAGCAGGATGCCGTCCTCCGTCGCCGCCGCCTGGAGCTCGAAGTCGAACGAGCGGCAGAAGCGCTTGCGCAGCGCCATGCCCCAGGCCCGGTTGATGCGGCTGCCGAAGGGCGCGTGGATGATGAGCTGCATGCCGCCCGCTTCGTCGAAGAAGCGCTCGGCCACCACGAGGTTCTGGCTGGGCATGGCGTCCAACATCTTCCGACCCAGCCGCAGGTAGCCCAGGAGCGCATCCACCGCGGGCGGAGGCATGCGCAGGTCCTTCTCCAGGAAGGTGGCCGCATCCTCGCGCTGGAGCAACTCCTCGCGCAGCCGGCCCACCTGGAGCGACAGCTCATCCGTGCGGCCCGGGGCTTCGCCTCGCCAGAAGGGGACGTTGGGCGCCGCGCCGCGCGCGTCCTCCACCACCACCGTGCTGCCCATCACCCGCTGAATCCGCCACGCGGTGCTGCCCAGGAGGAAGACATCTCCGGGCGAGGACTCCACCGCGAAGTCCTCGTCCAGCGTGCCCACCACCTTGCCCTCCGGCTCGGCGGTGACGCTGAAGGTGAAGGTGTCGGGAATCGCGCCGCCGTTGGTCAACGCGGTGATGCGCACGCCGCGCCGGCCCTTGAGCCGCTGATTCACCCGGTCGCGATGCAGGTGGATGCCCGCGCGTCCGCGCCGGTCGGAGATGCCCTCCGACAACACCTCCAGCACGGACTGATACTCCTCCCACGTGAGGTCCCGGTATGGATAGGCGCGCTTGAAGAGGCTGAACAGCGCGCGCTCGTCCCACTCCTCACACGCGCAGGCGGCCACCACCTGCTGGGCGAGCACGTCCAACGGCTTCTGGGGAATGATGACCCGGTCCAGGTCCCCTTCTCGCACGGCGTTGAGCAGCGCGGCGCACTCCACCAGCTCATCGCGCGTCATCGCGAAGAGGATGCCCTTGGAGATGGCCGCCTTGTGGTGGCCCGCGCGGCCCACGCGCTGGAGCAGCACGGAGATGGCCTTCGTGGTGCCCAGTTGGACGACCAGGTCCACGTTGCCCACGTCGATTCCCAGCTCCAGCGACGCGGTGGCCACCATGACGCGCAGCCGCCCGTCCTTCAGCTTCTCCTCCGCGGCCAGGCGAATCTCTCGCGCCATGCTGCCGTGGTGGGCCGCCACCAGCCCCTCGCCCAACCGCTCACCCAAGTCGTGAGCCACGCGCTCCGCCATCTTCCGCGTGTTGACGAAGATGAGCGTGGTGCGGTGCAGGCCCGACAGCTCCACCAGCCGGTCATAGACCTGGCCCCACATCTCGTGGCTCGCCAGCGAGGACAGCTCCGCGTCTGGAATCTCCAGCGTCATGTCCCACGGACGCAGGTGGCCCACCTCCACCTTGCGGCACTCGAGGTGCGACGCGCCCGTGAGGAAGCCCGCGATGGCGTCGAGCGGCTTCTGCGTGGCCGACAAGCCGATGAGCTGCGGGCGCACCTCCGTGAGCGCCTTGAGCCGCTCCATGGACAACGTGAAGTGACTGCCGCGCTTGTCCCGCGCGAGCGCGTGGATTTCGTCGACGATGACGGTGCGCACCCCGCGCAGCGTCGCCCGCGCGCGCTCGGCGGTGAGGTAGAGGTAGAACGACTCCGGCGTGGTGATGAGGATGTGCGGAGGACGGCGCACCATCTGCGAGCGCTCGGACGCGGAGGTGTCCCCGCTGCGCACCTGCACGCGCAGGTCCTTCGGCGTGAAGCCCTCCGCGCGGGCCCTCGAGAGCAGCTCCTCCAACGGCTGGAGCAGGTTCTTCTGCACGTCGTTGCCCAGCGCCTTGAGCGGCGACACGTAGAGCACCTGCGTGCGGTCCTCCAGCCCGCCCTCCAGCGCCAGACGGAACAGCGAGTCCAACGCCGCGAGGAACGCGGTGAGCGTCTTGCCGCTGCCCGTGGGCGCGGCGATGAGCACGTCGTGCCCGGCCTGGATGAGCGGCCAGCCTTCAATCTGCGGACGCGTGGGCTCCCCCAGGCGTTCGGCGAACCACCGGCGGACCACGGGGTGAAAACTCGCCAGGGCCGGATGCGCCGCGCATTCGGCGGCGAAGTCGAGGCTGATTTGCGGGGCCATGCGCACCTCTCCGCGCCGAGCCTGAACACAGGTACAGGCGGTCGTCAACGCGCACGTCCCGCCCGAGGACGCCGCACTCACACCCGCCGCTCGGGTACTCCCCAGCCCACCAACCGCGCGGAGCCGCGGTTCAGCCCCGAGGCAGTCTCACGGTGAAGGTCGTCCCGCTCGACGCGTTGGACTCCACCGCCACCTCGCCCCCATGGGCCAGGAGAATCTGCCGCGTGATGTAGAGCCCCAACCCCAAACCCGACGGAGTCCCCGGCTCGTGCTGCACGGCGCGAGAGCCCCTGCGCCAGGCGGCGAAGACGTGCGGCAAGTCCTCAGGTGGAATCGGCGGGCCCCCGTTGTGGACGCGAAGCACCACCTCCCTCTCGCGACCTTCGCCCCACATCCGCACCGGGCTGTCCACCGGGCTGTACTTGAGCGCGTTCGCCAGCAGGTTGCTGAACGCCTGCTCCAGCCGGTCCCCATCCCATGCGCCCGCCCCTTCGCCGAGCACCTCCAACATCACGTTCCGCCCCGGATGGCTGGCGCGCATCTCCTCCACCGTGCGGCGGGCGACGTCGAACACATCACACGCGGACGACACCACCGGGACACCACCGCCCAGCCTCGCTCGCGCGAAGTCCAGGAGCTGGCGAATCATCCGGTTCATCCGGTCCGCGCTGGTGAGGATGCGCTCGGTGAGCGCCGCCTGACGCTCGTCCAGGTTGCCCTTGCGCTTGAGCTGCTGCGCGGACATGGACAGCGCGTTGAGCGGATTGCGCAGGTCATGGCCCAACATGCCGATGAACTGCTCGCGGAACTCCTCCTCGCCTCGCGCCTGGGTGACGTCGCGCGCGGTGGCCATCAACGCGGCCACGCCCCCATCCGCGCCCAGCGTGGGCGACAGCGTGAAGTCGAAGTGGCGAGGGCCCTCGGGCGTCGGCACGGTGAAGGCGCCGCGCTGCACCTCGCCGGTGCGCAGCGCCACGTCCATCAACCGGAAGAAGGGCGCCAGGGACGGGTCCTTCGCCTCCTGTTCCTCCAGCGAGAGGACGGGGGCCAGGACATCGTGAGCGCCTCGCGCGGCGAACACGAGCGCGGCCTGGTTCGCGAAGAGCAGCCGCCCGGTGGCGTCATAGAGGGCGATGGGGTCCGCCGCGGAGGCCATGGCCATGTCCAGCAACTGGCGTTGACGCGCCACTTCCATGGACAGCGTGTGCACCTCGCGCTCGGCCCGCCGGAGCCGCAAGAGCGCCTGGACCTGCGCGACCAGTTCCTCCGGCTCCACGGGGGTCGCCAGATAGCCATCCGCGCCATGCCGGGCCTCGAGCGCCGGGTCCCCCGGCTCCACGGCCTGCGCGGACAACTGGAGGACGAGCACACCGCGAGTGCGCGGCGACGTCTTCAACCGACGGCACACCTCCCGTCCTCGGATGTCCGGGAGACGGACCTCGAGGATGACCAGGTCCGTGTGCTCATCCGCCAGGGCCAGGGCCTCCTCGCCGGAGCCGGCCTCCCGCACCTGGAAGCCCGCGAGCCCCAGCATCCGGCTGGTCAGCGCGCGGGTGCCCGCATCGGCATCGACATTGAGAATCAGCGGAGGAGAAGGACTCATGGTGTGCGGGGCCAGGCGCCCTTCGTAGCCGTCGTCCCCAGGCCCCGCCACATCCATCTCCATCCCGCGTGCTTCCTTCCAGGACAAGCAGCCAACTCCTGGAATGTGAAAGGGCGAGGCATCAGGACGCTAACGGGCGGGCGCGTTTCGCGATAGGGAAGTCCCCATGCGTCCTCCCTGTCGCCCGCTGCCCGCGGATGGCCGCTTCCTGCAAGCCATCGCCCCCACGCCCCTCGTTCCCGTCCGCTTGGAGGCGGATGGCCCCACCATCTGGTGCAAGCTGGAGTTCCTCAACCCCAGTGGTTCCACGAAGGACCGCATCGCGCGCTACATGCTGGAGAAGGCGTGGCGGCTGGGCGAGCTGAGCCCTGGCGGAGAGGTGGTGGAGGCGTCCAGCGGCTCGACGAGCATCGCCCTGGCGCTGGCCAGCGCGCAGATGGGCGTGCGCTTCACCGCGGTGATGCCCGAGGGCGTCACCGGAGAGCGCGTGCTCACCATCCGCGCGTACGGTGGCAACGTGGTGCTGGTGCCGAAGGAAGCCGGCGTGCGCGGCGCCATCCTCAAGGCGGAGGAGATCGCCCGTGAGCGCAAGGCCTTCGCGCCGCGCCAGTTCGAGAACCCGGACAACGCCGAGGCCCATCGCGTGTGGACGGGCCAGGAGGTGCTCTCGCAGATTCCCGGGGGCCTGGTGCACGGCGTGGTGAGCGGCGTGGGCACGGGCGGCACGGTGGTGGGCCTGTATCAAGCCTTCGCGGAAGCGGGCTGTCCGGTGACGGCGTTCATCGCGCGTCCCATCGCGGGCCTGGGCTGCGACATCGAGTGTTGCAGCTTCAGCCCTCGCGTCCCCGGCGTGGTGGATGGCATGTCCAAGCTCTACCGCGAGGCGGACATGCCGGGCCGCGTGGAGCTGGACGTGTCGGACGAAGAGGCCATGTGCACCGCGCGCGCCCTCATCCGCCGAGGCTTCCCCGTGGGTCCGTCCTCCGGTCTCAACTACGTGGCCGCGGTGGAAGCGGCGCGACGCCTGGGGCCGGACGCGCAGGTGGTGACGGTGTTCCCGGACCGCATGGAGCGCTACTTCTCCACCGAGCTGATTCAGCCCCAGCCCGCCACGCCTCGCGGCGCGGCCTGAGGTGACGTGAAGGACCGCCCGGCGCGTCCCCTCGCGCCGGACGAGGTCCCCGCATCGGCGCTCGTCGACTTCACACCGCGAGGGCCGGCACGTGCGCGATGTACGAGGCCGTGCTAGAAACCCGCGCCGTGCTGGCGCGCGTCTGGCTGTGCCTCTGCCTGCTGCTGTTCGCCCCGATGGAAGGTGGCCTCGGTCTGGCCCTCTTCGACTCGGTGGACACTGTCTGCGAGCAGGGCTGCCCGGATGATGACGAGCGTGGCCAGTGCGCCCCGGACTGCGCTGACTGTACCTGTTGTGGACATGTACGCGCGGTGGCGGCCCCCACCGCGCACCCTTTGCTCTGGCTGGAGTCCTATCGGCCAGAGCTCGCCGCCCAGGACGAAGACACACCCGCCTCTGCGGACCTGGACGGCATCCTTCACGTCCCCAGAGTCCACCTCGCCTGAAGCAACGTCCGTCACTTCCCACGAACGCCTCCAGGTGACGTGTGCCCATCGGGCACCACCCGCCTGACGCTCGCCCTCCTCTCGCGAGGTCACCTCCTCCATGTCCAACCTTCCCGCGACGGCGGCCTGTGTGCTCGCCGCGGCCCTCGTCTGGCCATGCGCCAGCACCGCCCTTCCCTCCGAGCTGTCCTTCCAAGAAGCCCTGGCCCTGGCCCGGACGCGCGCCCCCGCCTTGCTGGAGGCGGAGGGCCTTGTCGCCGAAGCCCAAGGTCCCGTCGCCGGCACCAATCCCCTCCTGCGCGAGAACCCCACCCTGAGCGCCGAGGCCGGCTCACGCAAGCTGGACACCGGCAAGCGCGGCACCCAGTTCTCCGTCGGGCTCAGCCAACCCTTCGAGCTGGGGGGCAAGCAGGGCGCACGGCGTGAGTCCGCGCACGCGGGCCTCGCCAGGCAGGGCGCGGAGAAGCGCGACACCGAGCGTCGTGTGCTCGGCGAAGTGGGCGCGGCCTTCCTCCGCGCGCTCCACGCCCGCGAGCTGTCCCGGCTGCTGCACGAGACGGAAGAGGCCGCCAAGCACCTCGCCGACGCCACGAAGAAGCGCTTCGACGCGGGGGACGTGCCCATCGTCGACGCCCACGTGACGCGCGTGGCGCTCGCCAGGACTCACGCCGCGGTGGCCGTGGCGGAGGGCGAGGAGAGCATCTCGCTCAGCGAACTGCGCGCGCTGCTCGGCCTCCCGCTCGAAGCGCCCCTCACGGTGCGCGGAGACCTCCGGGAGCTCGCCTCCCTTCCGGTGCCCGCGCCGCCATCGGCGCAAGAGCGCCCGGACATCGTCGCGCTGGAGGCGGGGCTCGCGCAGGCGGAGGCGGAGCTGCGCCTGGGCCGAAGCCAGCGCTGGCCCGACGTCAGCGTGGGCGTGCGCTACGAGAACGAGGTGGATGAGACCGCGGTGCTCGGCACCCTCAGCGTGCCGCTGCCGGTGTTCTCGAGAGGCCAGGAGGAGACCGTGACGCAGGACGCCCGGGTGCGACGACTGCGCACGGCGCTGGAGATGGCCCGGCGAGCGCGCGAGGTCCAGGTGGAAGCCGCGCGCATCCGCGACGCGAAGCGCCAGCAAGCGCTCGAGGTCCTGGTGAAAGACGCCCTGCCCCTCTTGGACGAGAACGAAGCCCTCGCCCGCAAGTCCTACGAGGCCGGGGAGATGGACCTCGCGGAGCTGCTCCTCGTCCGCCGCGAAACCCTCGAGACGCGCGTCGCGCTGCTCGACAGTCACCTCCAGGCCGCGCTCGCCCGCGTGCAGCTCGCCGTCGAGACAGGAGTCCTTCCATGAAGCGCTCGCACCTCATCCTGACCTCCCTCCTCCTCCTCGCCGCCTGCAAGCGGGAGTCAGCGGGCAAGGAAGACGAACACGCGCACGATGAACACGCCGACGCCAAGGGCCATGACGAGGACCACGACGAGTCTCACGTCCACATCGCCCCGGAGATGCTCCGAGACCTCCGCGTCACCACCGCGCCCGCGTCCGCGCGTCCAGGTGGAGACAACGTCACCGCGCTGGGTGAGCTGACCTTCAGCGAAGACGCCTACGCGGAGGTGGCCTCTCCCATCTCCGCGCGCGTGGGCACCGTCTTCGTCACCACCGGCCAGCAGGTGACGCAGGGAGAGAAGCTCGCCGAGCTGCGCAGCCCCGAGCTCGGCAAGGCGCGCGCCGCCCTTCAAGCCGCGCAAGCGAAGGCCGCCGCCGCGCGACAGACCGCGGAGCGAAAGCGCGGCCTCGCCGCCGAGCGCATCGTCGCGCGGAAGGACGTGCAGGCCGCGGACGCAGAGGCAGCCAGCGCCGACGCGGAGGTCGCCGCCGCCCGCGCCGAGTTGGTGGCCCTGGGCGCGAGCGAGGACGAGCTGCGAGGAGGCGCGGGCGCTCCGGGCTTCATCCTGCGCGCGCCCATCCAGGGCACCGTCATCGAGCGCGACGCGAGGATGGGGCAGATGGCGGACGCGGAGCATCCCCTCTTCCGCATCGGAGACCTGGGCTCGCTGTGGCTCATCGTCCACGCCTTCGAGCGCGACGCCGTGCGCATCCAGAAGGACACCGAGGCGCGCGTCACCTTCGCCGCCTTCCCAGGCAAGGAGCTCACCGCGAAGGTGGGCCATGTGGGGCAGCGCGTGGATGCCTCCTCCCGCACCATTCCCGTGCGGCTGGTGCTGGACAATCGCGAGGGCCTGCTCAAGCCCGGCATGTCCGCCACCGCGTCCATTCCCCTGGGCAGCTCCGACGGCACCATCACCACCGTCCCCGCCGCTTCGCTCCAGCGACTGGAGAACGGCTGGGTCGTCTTCCTCCCCACCGGAGAGCGAGGCTCCTTCGAGCGGCGCGAGGTGGGCCGGGGCCGCACGCTCGGAGACCACGTGGAGATCCTCTCCGGTTTGAAGGTCGGCGAGAACGTGGTGGTGGACGGCGCCTTCCTCCTCAAGGCGGAGGTGGAGAAGTCCGCGGGTGGAGGCGACCACCATGGCCACTGAGCCTCAAAGCTCGCTGGTGGCGAAGGTGCTGCGCACGTCCTTCGCGCGGCCCGGCCTCACCGTGGTGCTGGCCCTGGCGCTGTCCGCCTTCGGCGCGGTGTCTCTGCACGGCCTGCGCCGCGACGTCTTCCCGGACCTGTCCGCGCCCATCTTCAACGTCATCGTCCAGAACCCCGCCATGGGCGCGGAGGAGCTGGAGACGGCGGTGGCCATCCCCATGGAGGTGGCGCTCGCGGGCCTGCCCGAGGTGCGCCGCATCCGCTCCACCTCCCAGCTGGGCGTCACCCAGGTGACGGTGGAGTTCGAACCGGACGCGGACTACTTCCGCAGCCGCCAGTACGTCGCCGAGCGGGTGTCCCAGGCACAAGGCGAGCTGCCTCCGGGCACCGACTCACCCCTCGTCTCCAGCCTCACGGGGCGGCTCAACGAAGTCTTCGAATTCACCCTCGAAGCGGAGCCCGGCGCCGCGGACCTGATGGCCCTGCGAGATTTGGCCGAGTTCGAGGTGAAGAACCGGCTGCTCGCGGTGCCGGGGGTCGCGGGCGTGGAGCGGCTGGGCGGCTACCTTCGGCAGTTCCAGGTGCTGCTGGACCCCGACCAGATGGTGGCGCGAGGCATCAGCCTGGATGAAGTGGAGCACGCGCTGGAGGGCGCCAACCTCAACGCGTCCGGTGGCTTCGTGGTGCAGGGCCCCATGGAGTGGACCGTGCGCGCGGTGGGTCGCGCGCAGACGGTGGAGGACCTCAACTCCACGGTGGTGGCCCTGCGCGCGGGAACCCCCGTTCTGTTGGCGGACGTGGCCGACGTGCGCGAGGGCCCCGCGGTGCGGCGAGGAATCGCGCACCGGCTCAAGGGCGAGGTGGTGAGCTGCCGCGTCATCAAACAGTTCGGCGCGGACACGCAGCACGTCGCCAAGGGTGTGCGCGAGGCCATCCAGGAGCTGGCCGGGTCCATGCCCCCGGGTGTGCAGCTGCGCGTCGTCTATGACCAGTCGGAGCTGGTGGACGCCTCGCTGGGCGGGGTCAGCCGCGCCATCCTCCTGGGCGCGCTGCTGGTGGTGCTCGTCCTCTTCGGGTTGTTGGGAGACTGGCGCGCGGCGCTCATCGTCACGCTCACCCTGCCGCTGTCGCTGGCGCTCGCGGGGATTCTCCTCAAGCTCGGCGGCATCGGCATCAACACCATGACACTGGGAGGTCTGGCCATCGCCGTGGGCCTGCTGGTGGACGCGGCCATCATCGTCACGGAGAACATCATCCACGACCTGCGCGAGGGCGCGGGTCGCAAGTCCGTGCGCGAGGAGGCGCTCTCCGCCTCGCTCGAGGTGGGGCGCCCCATCGCCTTCGCCACGCTCATCGTCGTGTCTGTCTTCATCCCGCTGTTCGCGATGACAGGCATTGAAGGCCGCATGTACCAGCCGCTCGCCGCCGCGGTGGTGGCGTGTCTGGCCGCGTCGCTGGCCCTGGCGCTCACGTTGGTACCTGTCGCCTCCGCGCTCCTGCTCAAGGCGCCGCGCCCTGGACAGCCCGAGGACGTGTGGCTCATCCGCAAGGTCAAGGAGGTCTACGCGCCCCTGCTGGAGCACTGCATGCGCCGGGCGGGGCTGGTGCGGCTGGTGGCGTTGGTCATCACCCTCCCCGCGCTGGGACTCGCCTTCGCGGTGGGCAGCGACTTCATGCCCCGGCTGGACGAAGGCGCGTTCCTCCTCCAGACGGTGCTGCCGCCCGAGGCCTCGCTCGAGGAGGTGGACCGGCTCAACCACCTGGTGGAGGACGTGCTGCTGGGCTTCCCCGAGGTGGAGGACGTCGTGCGCCGCACAGGTCGCGCGGAGCGCACCGAGGACCCGATGCCTCACACGGTGTCGGACGTGCTCGTGGTGCTCAAGAAGGAGCGGGGCCGGGGACTGGAGGAGCTGGAAGACGCCATGCGCGTGGCGGTGGCGAAGGTGCCCGGCGTCAATGTGCTGTTCACCACGCCCCTGGGCATGCGCATCGACGAGGGCCTGGGCGGCAGCCCCGCGGACCTGTCCGTGCGCATCTTCGGCCCCGAGATGGAGACGCTCGCCACGCTGGGGGAGAAGGCGCGCGCCATCCTCGCGCAGGTGGACGGCGTGGAGGACCTGCGCGTGGAGAAGCTCAGCGGCCTGCCCCAGCTTCGCATCACCGTGAACCGCGCCGCGGTGGCGCGCGTGGGACTGACGCCGGGCGACGTCATCCGCGCCGTACGCGTGGGCCTGGTGGGCGAGGAGTCCTCCCAGGTGTGGCAGGGCCAGCGTCGGCATGACCTGGTGTTGCGGCTGGCGGACCACCGCCGGGGAGACCTCCAGGCGCTGCGCAACCTGCTGGTGGATGGACACGACGGCACGCGCATTCCGCTCAGCCAGCTGGCCACCATCGAGGAGACCTTCGGTGCGGGCAGCATCCGGCGCGAGGCGGGAAGCCGCCGCCTGGCGGTGGAGGCGAGCGTGTCCGGACGGGATTTGGGCAGCACCGCGGCCGAGGTGCGTGAGCGGCTCGCCGCGGGGCTGAAGCTGCCCACCGGTTACTTCATCGACGTGGGCGGCCGCGTGGAGAGCCAACAACGCGCCGCGCAATCACTGGCCATGGCCATCGCCGTCGCCATCCTCGCGGTGTTCATCCTGCTCTACCTCGCGCTGAACTCCGTGGCGGAGGCGCTCGTCATCCTCGCCACGCTCCCGGATGCCTTCGTCGGAGGAATCCTCGCGCTGTTGATCGCCGGGGAGACCTGGAACGTCTCCAGCCTCGTGGGTCTCATCGGTCTGTTTGGCATCGCCGTGCAGAACGGCCTGGTGTTGGTGTCGCAGACCAAGGACCTGCTCGCGCGCGGCAAACCCTTCGAGCAGGCCGTGCGCGAGGCCAGCCTCGGCCGCGTGCGCCCCAAGCTGATGACCGCCGCGACCGCCATCCTCGGCCTGCTGCCCTTGCTCGTGTTGCCTTTGCACGGGACGGAGATTGAGCGCCCCCTGGCCGTCGTCATGGTCGGTGGGCTCGTCACCTCCACGCTCTTCACCCTTCTAGTGTTGCCAACTTTTTACACTTTCGTGAATGGCATCAAAGACAAGCTCACGAGAAATGTGGCCGATTAGCGGAACAGGGTGTCTTGAGAGGTAGGCAAATCATTCCAAAGTCTGCCTCCGCAACTTTCACCCCAAAGCTTCGACAATTTCGTGTTTCCACATCTTTCACCCACTGGGGCCCCAACATGAGCATCCGCCTCTCTACTGCCACTGCGGCTCGCACCACGGCCGCGGCCACCCAGAGCACTGTCACCGCTCCCCCCGCGGGGCTTCGCAAGGGCGACAGCGGCCCCAAGGTGAAGCAACTTCAAGATGCCTTCGTGAAGCTGGGCTACATGACGAAGGCCCAGGTGGCCACAGGCCCTGGAATCTTTGGCTCGCAGACTGAAGCTGCGTTGAAAAAGTTCCAGGGTGACAAAAAGCTACCCACCACTGGCTACTACGGTGAGCAGAGCCAGGCGGCGCTGAAGAAGGCGCTGGCGGGCCCCAGCACGCCGACGACGCCCACGACGCCGGGCAATGGCACCAAGCCCGCGGTCATCAGCGCGCCCTCGCCCAACTACGACTCGCGCAACGGCAAGGACATCGACTCCATCGTCCTGCACCACACGGCGTCCAACGACGGCAAGGCGGACCTGTCGTGGATGCGCAATCCGAAGAGCAGCGTGTCCGCGCACTACATGGTGGACCGCGACGGGAAGATTTATCAGCTCGTGGGTGACGACAAGCGCGCCTGGCACGCCGGCAAGAGCCAGCTCCACGGCGTTCCCACCGACATGAACTCCCGCTCCATCGGCATCGAAATCGTCAACGATGGCAGCGGCAAGACGGCCTTCACCGAGGCGCAGTACAAGGCCCTCACCCAGCTCACCAGCCACCTGAAGCAGAAGTACGACGTGCCCATGAAGAACATCGTGGGCCATGCCGACGTGGCGGTCCCCAAGGGCCGCAAGAACGACCCGGCGCCGAACTTCGACTGGGCGCGGCTGCGCAAGAGCATCTCCTGAGCCCGAGCTGCTGAATCACCCAAGATGATTCGCGCGGGTCGAGGGCCTTCCACCGGTCCTCCCCCGCGCGTCGCCTTTCAGGCGCTCGTGCCTCGAGAGCGCGGTCGCCTGACAGGAGGACCCGCCGTCACGGACAAGCACCCGCTGGTGGACACACCACCGGACGGTACGTGCGTCGGTGAACAGCCGGGCATCACTCCGCTCATCACAGTGTGATGACCCCAGTTACAGGGTTGCGGGGCCAGACGCAGCTCCCCTGACGTGTGTCCGCCGTCAGTTCGAGGAGTTGTCCCGTCCATCCTCATGGCCTGGGGCTTGCTCAATAGGACTTCGATTCGTGGCGGCTCTCATCGCGCCATGTCGAGGTCCAACATGCGTCCCTTCTTGTGTGTCCTTGCGAGCGTTTTCACGCTCGCCGCCTGTGCTTCCGAGCCCAAGCGGCTCGCCTCATCGGTGGACCCCTCGAGCCCCGATGCGCCCGAGGCCCCGCCCGCCGCCCTCCCGAGTGCGCTCGCGGCGCCTCCGTCCACGCCGCCGCCCGCTTCGGCGCCCTCTTCGCACGCCCATCATCCGGAAGCCAACACGGCTTCGCCCCAGGATGCGGGCACGGCCGCCTACGCCTGCCCGATGCACCCCGAGGTCCAGTCCAACAAGCCCGGGGAGACGTGCCCCAAGTGCGGGATGAAGTTGACGCCGACGAAAGGCCAGGACGCGGGCCCTGACACCGGGCACGGCGGGCATGGTGGACACGGAGGACCTCCGTGAGGCTCGTCATCACCACCGGCGCGCTGCTGTTCGCCAGCGGATGCGCCACGGTCCAGAAGGAGCGGGGCCACGCGGAGGTGGCCACGCTCGTCGAGGAGCGAATCGGGCGCAAGACGCGCTGGAACCAGGGGACGCCCGAGGATGCGCAGGTCGAGCGGCATCTCGATGAGCTGATGAAGGGGCCGCTCACCTCGGACCGCGCGGTGGAGGTGGCGCTGCTCAACAATCCCGCGCTCCAGTCCACCTACGAGGAGCTGGGCATCTCCCAGGCGGACATGGTGCAGGCGGGGCTGCTGACCAATCCGTCGCTGAGTATGACGTTCGGCATCCCGCTCACCAGCGATGGTGAGTCGGAGACGGAGTTCTCTCTGGTGCAGGGCTTCCTCGAGCTGTTCACGATGCCGCTGCGAAAGAAGGTGGCCCGGGAGCAGTTCGACGCGGACACGTTGCGCGTCGCGCATCAGGCGCTCGCGACCGCGGCGGAGGTGCGCAAGGCGTACCGCGAGGTGCAGGCGCGTCAGCAGCTCGTGGAGTTGCGCCGCATGGTGCTCGTCGCCGCCGACGCCGCGGCCGAGCTGGCGACGCTCCAGTATGGCCAGGGCAACATCAACGACCTGGCGCTCGTCACCGAGAAGGCCTTCGCGGAGGACACGCGGCTTGACCTCGCGCGGGAGGAGCTCGCGCTGGTGGAGGACCGGGAGCACCTGAACCAGATGCTGGGGCTGTGGGGTGCGCGGACGGGGTGGAGCATCACGGAGAAGCTGCCCGCGCCGCCGGCCGAAGAGGTCTCCCTGGAGCAGTTGGAGTCGCGCGCCGTGAAGCAGCGGCTGGATATCGACGCGGCTCGCAAGCAGGTCAGCGCGCTGTGGAACGCGCTCGAGCTGGCGCGGAGCACGCGCTACATCGGCCGCGTCGACGTGGGCGCGAGCGTCCATGGGGACCCGAACGGCCCCCGGCTCCTGGGTCCTTCGTTGACGGTGGACCTGCCCATCTTCGACCAGCGGCAGGCGCTCATCGCGCGGCTGGAGGCGCAGCACCGGCAGGGCGAGCGCCAGTTGGCGGAGCTGTCCATCAACGCGCGCTCGAATGTACGCGCCGCGAGGGCCCGGCTGATGACGCTGCGGTCCGTCGCCGAGCGATACCAGCGCGGCATCCTCCCGCTGCGGGAGCAGGTCGTCGAACAGTCCCAGCTTCAATACAACGCGATGCAGATTGGCCTGTACGTCCTGCTCGAGGCGAAGCGCGAGCAGATTGGCGCGTACCGCACGTACATCGAGACCATCCGCGACTACTGGATGGCGCTCGCGGACCTGGAGCAGCTCGTGGGAGGCCAGCTTCCGGGAGCGGGCCCTGGCGCGAAGGGGGACAAGGCAGGTCAGGCCCCCGCGCACGAGCAAGAAGCTCCCGAGCCCGCCCCTTCCGACCACCCCACTCCCGAGAATGGCCATCCGCCCTCGCATGGCGGCCACGGAGCGACACCATGAACCGACTTCCTCCTGACTCCTCCCTGGCGCCACGGGAGGCCGACGACACGCTGGAGGCAGCTTCATCCGAGCAGACGCCATCGGCCGGGATGACTCGGCGGAGCATGTTGGCCAGCGCGGGTGCCACACTCGCGGGGGGCGCGTTGTTGCTCCGAGGGAACGTGGCCCATGCGCAGTCCGCGCCGAGCGCGCCTGTGCGACGCGCCCCCGCGCCCACGCGCAGGGACTGGCTTGTGCCTGGGATGCCGGGTCGGGACTATCGGCCCGTCATCGTGCCGAACGGAACGAAGCTGCCGTGGAAGATTGTCGGCGGCGTGAAGGTCTTCCACATGGTGGCCGAGGAGGTCGAGCACGAGTTCGCGCCGGGCATCAAGGCGAACTGCTGGGGTTACAACGGCCAGGTCCACGGTCCCACCATCGAGGTGGTGGAGGGAGACCGGGTGCGCTTCTACGTCACCAACCGACTGCCCGCGCCGACGACGGTGCACTGGCACGGGTTGATTCTCCCCAACGGGATGGATGGCGTGGGAGGGCTCAACCAGAAGTCCATCGCGCCGGGGGAGACGTACCTCTACGAGTTCACCATCCGCCAGCACGGCACGGGCATGTATCACTCGCACCATGACGAGATGACGCAGATGGCGCTCGGCATGGTGGGGTTGTTCATCATGCATCCTCGCCGGCCGGTGGGTCCGCGCGTGGACCGGGACTTCGCGCTGTTGATGCATGAGTGGAAGGTGGAGCCCGGCGCGCGCCGGCCCGACCCGAACGAGATGACGGACTTCAACCTGCTCACGTTCAACGCCAAGGCGTTCCCTGGAACGGAGCCCTTGGTGGTGCAGCAGGGTGAGCGGGTGCGCATCCGGATGGGCAACCTGAGCGCGATGGACCACCACCCCATCCACCTGCACGGCTATCACTTCCGCATCACCGAGACGGATGCGGGGCCCATCCCCGCGTCCGCGCAGTGGCCGGAGACCACGGTGCTGGTGCCCGTGGGCAGCACGCGCTCCATCGAGTTCGTCGCGGATGCCCCCGGCGATTGGGCCATGCACTGCCACATGACGCACCACCTGATGAACCAGATGGGCCATGACCTGCCGGTGGTCATCGGCGTGAATCCGGGGGGGCTCGACGCGAAGGTGCGCACGCTCTTGCCGGGCTACATGACGATGGGGCAGACGGGCATGGGGGACATGGCGGAGATGGGCATGCCCGTGCCGAAGAACTCGATTCCGATGGTCGGCGCGAAGGGCAAATACGACTACATCACGATGGGAGGCATGTTCACCGTGGTGAAGGTGCGCGAGCGGCTCACGGGAGACGGAGACCCGGGCTGGTACGACAACCCACCCGGCACGCAGTCCGTCGCGGCGACATCGGAGGAACTGAGTCGGGATGGCATCGACGTGAACGCGGTGCCTCGCGCCGAGCCGGCTTCGCCCGGGGGGCACCACAAACACGGCTGATTCATGGCGCAGGGCCAGCCAGCGTCACCCGTCGCGGGCTGGCCCGAGCGCCGTGCCACACTCGAGCCATCGACGTCGCGGGCACCGGCGTCACGAGACTCAGGCCACGATCAGGTCCGCATCTTCAATCGGGTTTCATGGACGGCGTCGCCCACGGCGCCAGGCTTCTCGCGTTCGGCGGCGCGCAGCAGGCGGAGGATGCCGGGCCCGAGCACATCAATCTCGGTGGAGGCGTACGTCTCGGTGCCGAAGCGGCGGATGCTCTCCGTCTGTGTCTTCAGGATGCGCGCGTCCTGGCTGAAGATGTGGAGCGCGACGGGCATGGCCACGGGCAGCACGGCGCGCAGCAGCCAGCGCGGCAGCGGAAGGCGGAACGTCACCACCGCATAGACCATCGTGTCCCAGTCCGACACCGGGGTCATCGCCGAGGTCACCATGATGTGGCTCGCGTCGCCGATGCGGTATTCCACCTGCGCGATGGACGGCATGAGGAAGCGGTCGAAGTGCTGCACCACGCCGCCGCCTGGAGCCAGCAATCGGCCCACGACGCCGCTGGGGCGGGGCTCGCCGATGTACTCGGCCTCCACGCGGTCCGCGCTGCGGCGCACGACGACCTCAATCTCGTTGCGCTTCTCCTCGGTGCGGAACAAGCCGCCGTGCAGGTAGGCCGTGTGCGGCACGTCGAGCGTGTTCTCCAGCGTCGCATGCAGCGAGCCCGGCGCGCGCAGGATGCGCCGCACGGTGGTGTACTCGCGAGCATCCAACAGAGGGAACCGGTACGGCTCCGTCGAGGGCTCGACGCCCGGTGTGGAGTACACCCAGACGAAGCCGTCCTGCTCGCGAGCCGCGTAGGACGTCACGCATCGGGAGCGGGCCTCGGGCTCGCCGAGGAAGCCAGGGATGGCGCGGCACTGCCCTCCCGTGTCGAAGCGCCAGCCGTGGTAACCGCACTGGAGCTGGCCCTGCGTCACCCGGCCCAGGGACAAGGGGACGTTGCGGTGCGGACAGCGGTCCAGCAGGGCGCCGGGCTTGCCGCCTTCGCCCCGGAAGAGGACCAGCGGCGTTCCCTGGAGCATGCGGGAGAGAGGTTTGTCGCCCAGCTCTCGCGACGTACACAGGATGAACCAGGCGTTCGGCAGGTGGACGACGGAGACATGGCCGGCGGCCGCACCTGGGGTGCGCGCCTCCTCTCGGGAGCTCATGCCCCCACTCTAATCCTCTCACCGCGATGAGGTGCGAGGATTGCCACCCCCATCTGCACACCGTCAGCCACATGCACTGGGTCCCGCCCGAGTCCGGCCCGACGCACCCGTCAGTGTGCTTTGGTATTGCAAGGCCTCGAGTCACATCAGAAGGGGCTCCCAGCGATAGGGAGACCACCAGCGATGGGAGGGCCCCACGTGTTGCCACGAGGGTCGATTCCCCTGCTGCTCGTGCTTCTGGCCGGGTGCGGTAGCGCGACAAGGGCGGTGCGTCTCGACACAGGACGCGGCACACTCGTCACCTTCTCTCCCCGCTCTGGTGACACGGCCTCCGTGGAACTGGACGAAGATGACTACGAAGAGACCATGACACGGTTGGGCCAACACGTGCCCTGGTCCGCCCTGCCTCGAGCAGATGCCCGGCGACTGTTCTGGTCCCCCGCGAATGATGCGTACGCCGGTGCACGAGGACGCCTCGGGCTCATGTCCATTGGCTCGGGGAGAGACGCGTACGACAACCGCCTCTCACCGGACGAGGCCTGGCGGCCAGAGGTGGATTCAGACCTCGCGCGTACCTATGGCCGATGGTGCGAACGGACACAACGCACTCGAGACTGCCTGCATCTGCTGGAAGACGGCCCCACGCTGGATGACGAGGCCAAGCGCACCCTTTCCCTCTACTTCGCCATGAACTCGGTCATGGATGAAAGCCAGGAGGCGCTGGGAGAGATGGTGGACCCAGTCGCGGTGCGGAACACTCTCATCACGGCCATGGCCGTGTATCTCGGCCTCTGGTTGCTGCCAGAGCCCGTGAGCAAAGGTGCGGCCGCCACCTTGACGGTGTGTCTCATTGCCTCTCTGGGCGTGGACACTGTCTTGAATCTGCTCACGGGGTGGCAGCAGCTCGCCAAGGAGGTCTCGGTCGCCACGGCCTTCGACGAGGTACGCGCCGCGGGCGAGAACTCCGCGCGCATCTTCATCATGCTCGCAACCGCCGCCATCGGGAGCACCGCGGGGCTGGCAGCCAAGGCACCGACCGTGAGCGCAGTGGCGGTCTCCTCCGAGGGAGCCATCACCATCGCGCTCGCGCCCGGCGCCTTGGCCCGTGAGATTTCAAACCAGGGGTCCAGGCTCAATCGGCTGGTGACCCGGGCCCAATGACGGAAGGATGGCGTCATGTCGAAGCGGTTCTTCAAGCTGACCGATGATGTGTACCTCTCCGGCCGGTGGGACTTGGGGCATCCGCTTGATGCAGCGGACCGCAAGCTCGAGGACCCGTGGCAGTTCAGAGTCGGCCAGAGAGTTCACACGAACGAGCGCATCAGGATTCCCATCAAGATGAACCCACACTCCCGTGACACCTCACGGCTCGAGGGAGCAGGCCCTCATCACCTGAAGGCCCACCCCCTCATCGCATCCCCATGAACTACAGCTTCAACCGCTTCAGCCGGAGCGCGTTGACGATGACGGACACCGACGACAGGCTCATGGCCGCGCTGGCGAAGATAGGGCTCAGCAACAGACCGAACACCGGGTACAGCACGCCGGCCGCCAGCGGGACGCCCAGCATGTTGTAGACGAAGGCGAAGAACAGGTTCTGCCGGATGTTGCTCAGCGCCCCCTGGCTCAACCTCCGAGCCCGGGCGATGCCACGCAGGTCTCCCTTCACCAGCGTCACGCCCGCGCTCTCCATCGCGATGTCCGTGCCCGTCCCCATCGCGATGCCCACATCCGCCTGGGCCAGCGCCGGCGCGTCATTCACGCCGTCGCCCGCCATCGCCACCACGCGGCCTTCCTTCTGCAACCGCTTCACCGCATCGCCTTTCGCGTCCGGCAACACCCCGGCGATGACCTCGCTGATGCCCAGCTTGCGAGCCACCGCCTCCGCCGTCGTGCGGCTGTCACCCGTCAGCATCACCACCCGCAGGCCCTCGGCCCCCAGCAGCGCCAGCGCCTCCGGCGTCGAGTCCTTCACCGGGTCCGCGACTCCCAACAGGCCCGCCACCTTCCCCGACACCGCCACCAACACCACCGTCTGGCCTTCACCTCGGAGCGACTCGGCCCGGGCCGTCAACGCCCCCGCGTCCACGCCCCGCGACGTCATCAGCGCCGCGTTGCCCAGCGCCACCTCCACACCGTCCACCCGGCCCACCACGCCCTTGCCCGTCTCCGAACGGAAGTCCTCCACCGCCGCCAACACCGCACCCCGCTCCTTCGCGCCGGAGACAATCGCCTCCGCCAGCGGGTGCTCACTGCCACGCTCCAGGCTCGCCGCCAGCCGCAGCAGGGTCGCCTCGTCGAAGCCCTCCGCCGCCTCCACCGACACCAGACGCGGCTTGCCCTCGGTGAGCGTGCCCGTCTTGTCCACCACCAGCGTGTCCACCTTCTCCAGCCGCTCCAGCGCGGCGGCATCACGGATGAGCACACCCGCCTGAGCGCCCCGCCCCGTGCCCACCATGATGGACATGGGCGTGGCCAATCCCAGTGCACACGGGCAGGCGATGATGAGCACCGCCACCGCATTCACCAGCGCGTGCACACCCTTGGGCTCCGGCCCCCACACGCCCCACACCACCGCCGTCAGCACCGCCACCACGATGACCACTGGCACGAAGACACTGGCCACCTGGTCCGCCAGCCGCTGAATCGGCGCACGCGTGCGCTGCGCCTCGCTCACCCGCTGGACGATGCGCGACAACAACGTGTCCTTGCCCACACGCTCGGCCCGCATCACCAACGAGCCCGTCCCGTTCACAGTGCCGCCCGTCACCTTCTCGCCCCGCGTCTTCTCCACGGGGAGCGACTCACCCGTCACCATGGACTCGTCCACGGCGCTGGCCCCTTCCAACACCTCGCCATCCACCGGCACCTTCTCACCGGGCCGCACTCGCAGCCTGTCGCCCGGATGCACGTGTGCCAGCGGGATGTCCTCCTCGTGCCCGTCCTCGCGAATCCTCCGAGCCACCGGCGGCGCCAGGCTCAACAGCGCACGCAGCGCACCGGACGTCGCGTGCCGGGCGCGCAACTCCAGCACCTGCCCCAGCGCCACCAAAGTGACGATGACGGCGGCGGCCTCGAAGTACAGCGGCGCCGAGCCCCCGTGCCCCGTACGCAGCGCCTCCGGCAACACGTGCGGGAACAGCGTGGCGAAGACGCTGAAGACATACGCCGCGCCCGTCCCCAGGGCGATGAGCGTGAACATGTTGAGGTGCCGGTTGACCAGCGACGCCCAGCCGCGCTGGAAGAAGGGCCAGCCGGCCCACAGCACCACGGGCGTGGCGAGCACGAGCTGCGCCCACGCCAACACCGACGCGGGCACCGCGTGCTGCACCGGCTGCCCCGGAATCATGTCCGACATGGCCAGCACCAGCAGCGGCACCGTGAGCGCCATGCCCACGCGGAAGCGCAGCCACATGGACTTCAGCTCGGGGTCCGGCACGTCCTCGGGCAGCACCGTGCGAGGCTCCAGCGCCATGCCGCACTTGGGGCACGCACCGGGATGGTCCTGCA
The DNA here is from genome assembly GCF_037414475.1 of Myxococcus stipitatus. Next base: position 3,222,476 of record NZ_CP147913.1, read on the forward strand.
CCACCTCCGGGTGCATGGGGCACACGTACTCGACGCGTGTCTCGGGGACGGCGAGTGTCTCCGGCTCCAGCGCCATGCCGCACTTGGGGCACGCGCCCGGATGGTCCTGACGCACCTCCGGGTCCATCGGGCATACGTACATCGTCCCCGCGGGCGCTGCGGGCTCCTCCTTCTTCTCCGAGGGTGGCGCGAGATAGCGCTCGGGGTCGGCGCCAAAGCGCTCGCGGCACTTCGTGCTGCAGAAGTGGTAGGTGCGCCCGCCATGCTCCAGGCTGCCACCCTTGGGAGCGTGTGAGTCCACCTTCATCCCACAGACGGGGTCGATGGCCTGCGCTCCCTCACTTGGGGTGGGGGGATGCCCGTCGTGAGAGTGGGTGTGGGAGCCCGAATGGGTGTGGCGATTCATGGTGCGGCTCTCCTTTCACCCCGGCCAACGAAAAGCCCCGCCGACTCTTACAGGTGATTTTCAGGAAGGGTGCGCACCCGCCCCCGCCGCGGAGTCCCCGGCTCCCCCATGCCATGACGGAGGAGCCGGCCGACGCTCGCTGGGCTACTTGGGCGGCTCGTTGTAGCCCGCGTCGCCGTAGGGCTTGAGGCGCTCCAGCCATAGGTTCTCCAGCACTTGGAGCTCCTCCTTCAAGTCCACGCCCGGCTCCTTGGGCGGAGCGAGCACGTCCAGCACGTCGAAGGTGAACTGGGCCTCGCCGTAGCGGTTCCAGTCCGCCAGCAGCGCGGGGATGCGAGGCATGCCGCTGGTCAGCTCGAAGCGGATGCGGTTGAGCATGCCTGGGAGGTTGAGGCTCGCGCCCACCAGCACCTTGCCGTTGGCGTGGTTGCGCACGGCGAACACCCCCATGGCTGGGGGCTTCTCCTTGTACTCGCGCTTCAGGTCCGAGCGGCGTGCTCGGCTTCCAGACGGAGAAGAGGACTCGGCAGAAGACATGGAGGACTTCCTTGTGGGGTGAAGAGAGGTGGACGAGGCGCTTGTGTCCTCGCGGCACAGCTGGATGAGGCGCTGCTCGAGCCGGGCATGGGCCTGCGCATCCCGAGGCTCCAGCCAGTTGGGCCCCACGCGCGCCCAGTCCTCATCGGACGGGTCCGCGCCCAGCGCCTTCAACACAGGGGACTCGCAGATGAAGAAATGGTCCCGGAAGGGGAAGAGGTGGCCCCCGGCGTCGCGCAGCGAGGCGACGGCCTCGTCGTACGAGGAGAACCAGCGGTTGAGGAAGAGGCCGCCAATGCGGGAGAGGAGTTGCTCGAAGTCGACACGCGGCGCCTCTCGGGCATCACACGCGTGCTTCAGCTCGCTCCAGGAGGTGTGCCCCTGCTCATGCGCGATGACGGCGAGCGCGTGCTTGCGTTGGAGGGTGTCCCGTCGCGCGAGCACCTCGCCCAGGGACAACCGGGAGAGGGCGGGCAGCGCGCGGAAGCGCTCCGCCGCCTGGGTGGAGCGCGCCGAGTCGGTCGAACCCAGCGCCTTCAGCAGGAGCGAAGCGCGGACCTTGCACTCATCGAGGGAGAGCGGTTCTGGAGAGGGTGAGACGGTTTCCATGCGAGGTCCCTCATCGGCGGCCCCACCCGTGTCATGGGCCGTGGAAGGAACTGTTGGGAAACTGTCGGTCCAGCGGGGTGAAGCGAGGGTGACGTCGTCTTTTCGGGAAGGCGCCCCTCGGCACCTTCCCGAGAATTAATGGCGGGGCCCGTGCTTCGGCAAGGGCTTTCTCACCGCCAGGCGTCCTGACCGCCGCCTGCTCAAGCGTGCGACTTGCAGGAGCAGTTCAGGCAGCCGTGGGACGCGCAGGAGCCACAGCTTCGCTCCAACTGCTTCTTCAGGGCCTGCCGGGCGCGGTGCAGTCGCACGCCCGCGTTGTTGGGAGTGATGCCCGCCTCGCGAGCCACGTCCGGCACCGCGCGCTCTTCCAGGTCCACCTGGCGCACCATCTCCGCGTATTCGGGCTTGAGGGTGGGCAGGAGCTTCCCCACGCAGGCGCAGACCGCCTGCTTGAGCTCCGGGTCCTCGGAGGGCTCCTCGGCCTCGCGAGCCTCGCGCTCAAGCGCGCGCCCCTCCACCTGCTGGCGGCGGTAGTGGTCCACCATCGCGTTGCGCAGCAGACGGTAGAACCACGTCACCGCGCCCTCCGCGTCAGACAGGGTGCCGCCCTTCTCGAGCGACTTCACGAAGGCGGACTGGAGGATCTCCTCCGCCGTCGCGCGGTTGCCCACGCGCCGCTCCACGAAGGCGAGGAACTGCCGGTGATTGTCCACCAGGGCCCGCGTCACCACGTCGCCCTCTTCCCGCATCGCCTCCACGCCACCCTGCTCAACCGCGTTCATCCATTCCCTCCTCTGAACTTCAACATTCACGTGCCGCGCACCCACATGAATGCGCCGGCCAGGGCCCGCGCACAAGGCAAGTCGTATACCCGAAGCCCTCATCAACGATTCCCAGCAGTTGGCCGGTGGCAAGCCACCCTCATGTGTAACCACGGCCATCACACTGTGATGAACCTGAGCGAAAGACGGCCGGGGTTCCCACCCCGCGTCCTCCTGCTCACCTTGCGTGGAATGACTCACACGCGGGAGACATCCGAAACAACATCACAACTTTCTCGCCGATTCCCCGGTGGCAAGGTACAGTGCCTCCCGCAGGGGCCTGTTGACCAACAATCTCGACTCTTCGTGAGCCGGTGCGGTTGCAGCGCCTCGTTCCAGGGACAGCCCGCACGCGCTCACGCTTCTTGGAACGCATGCCCCATGCCTAGACAACTGCTGTTCGGAGCCCTCCTCCCGTCGGTCCGATGTCCCCCGCCGAGGGACGGCTGACCCGTCGCGCCATTCCCATCCAGAGCGTGAGCGGCACGGGCTCGCAGGCCCGCGAGCCAGGTCCGGGACGCTCGCGCCCCAGGACGGACAGAAGCGCATCCGCGCCTGGAACACCAATGACTTGCAGGCCGGCTCCGCTGTCTTCACCGGACGGCCGCACTCTCACGTCTTTACCTCAAGGAAACACCATGCAATCCCTCATTCAGAAACTGGCACTCGTGTCGCTTCTGGGCTTCACGGCCTGTGGCGCTCCTCAGGACTCAGCGGGAGACCTCCCTGGCGAGACAGGCACGAGCGAACAGAAGCTCAACGGCACGGAGGTGGCGCTACCCATGTGCGACCTCTCGACCATTCCCTCGGGTTGGTCCTGCTGGCTGGACTACGACAAACAGACTGCGTGCCCCGCCGGACAGACTCCTGCGATTTTCTGGCTCCGCCCCAACACCGGCTCCGAGTACGTCCGAGCGGATGCCACTTTCGGGAGGCCCCAGGTGAAGGTGTGGTCCCTGTCATGGGGTGTGAACACCTTCCTCAGTCGCGGGCAATCCGTGCTCTGCGAAAGCACCAACAACACCTATCGCGCCTCCACCTGGAGCCGGTACACGGGCACGACGGGAACACCCCAGCGACAGGCCATGCTGACCTCCTTCGTCGACCACATCCGCCCTGCCCTTGTGCGAGGAACGGTGTTCGCGTCCTTCATCCAGCACTACTGCGCCACCACGGGTGGATGCACCGACGTCACGTCGCTGATTCTGGTCCTCAACAAGAAGGACGCCGCCAACCCGGCCTGGACCGAGGTCACCCGGAAAGAGATTCCTATTCCTCGCGCGGTCACCGTGGGCGCGTTTGAAGTCGAGACCACGCTCGACCCCTTCACCGAGGTCAACTTCGAGGTCTACGTGAAGAACTCCTTCAACTCCATCACCGAAATCGTCTTCTACGACGTCCGCCTCTTCACCGAGAAGTGCGTCCCCGACATGACCAACCCGGGCCAGTGCCTGCCGTGAGCGAACAACCGTAGAACCCGCTTCACCCGCTCCCTGCCTGTGCCACGAAATGGACAGGCAGGGAGTCTGTCTTGCCGCAGTGCGACATCGGCGCCCTGTCCGCCGTGGAAAGACATCCTCACTTTCTTTGTCAGGATTATCTTCCATTCGAGCGTCGACGGGCCACGTGCCGACGCAACCGCCGCGCTTCCGTCCAGGAACAGTTCGCACACCCTCGCGCTTCCTGGATGGCAAGCCCTCTGCCCCAACAGACACCGCCCGAAGCCCACTTCGTGGCTTCGCTGTGCGACGGCACCCTGTCCCATTCCCACCCAGACATGCAGTGACGCCGACGTCATGACGGCAGTGCCACCGCACACCGTCATCCAGCGCAACCCATGCCTGCCTTTCGACACCAGGGACGGCGCGCCGCTGCGCAATTCCTCTCAATCTCTTCACACCAAGGACGCACCATGCAATCCCTCACTCTGAAGCTGGCGCTCGTGTCTCTGCTGGGAACCTCGGCCTGTGGTGTTCCCCAGCCCCCGGAGGAAGAACTCTCCGCCGAGACAGACACGGCTGAACAGCCTCTCCACGGTGAGGAGGTGTCGCTGCCGCTGTGTGACCTCTCGAACATGCCCTCGGGCTGGTCCTGTTGGCTGGACGAACATCAGCAGGCGCCGTGTCCCGCAAACCAGACTCCCGCGTGGTTCTGGCTGCGCCCCGAGGCTGGCACCCCGTACGTCCACGCGGACGCCTCGCTCGGGAGTCGCGACGTCGCGACATGGGACCTGAGCTGGGGTGAGGATGCCTTCTACGCCCGAGGGGAGTCCGTGTTCTGCGAGAGCACCACGGAGACCTATCAGGCCTCCACCTGGAGCCAGCACTCGGCGGGCCCGGGGCTCCCCCTGCTCCAGTCCCGGTTGACCTCCTTCATCCAGCACCTCCGCCCCGCCCTCACGCGCGGCACGGTGTTTGTGTCCTTCGACGAGGCCTTCTGCGCGAGCGCCGGTGGATGCACGGAAGCCACGTCGCTGATTCTGGTCCTCAACAAGCGGGACACCTTCCCGACCTGGACGGAGGTCACCCGGCGGGAATTCCCGCTGATTCGCGGGGCTCCCGAGGGCGCGTTCGAGGTGAAGGCCCGAATCGACCCCATCAACGAGGTCAGCTTCGAGGTCTACGTGAGGAACGCCTCCAACTCGATCTCCGAGGTCGTCTTCCACGACATGCGCCTCTTCACCGAGAAGTGCATCCCGGACATGAGCACCCCGGGCCAATGCCTGCCGTGAGCACGTGGCCGTAGCCCCCGCCTCACACTGGAGTCCTCCATGCATCCCCCGGCCATCACTCCCGACAACGCTTCGCGAATCGTGCGGCTGCGCCAGTTCGGCGCCAGACCTGACTTCGAGTCCTTTCGGGGGCAATTCCTGGCATTTGATGCCGAGGGACGGCGCCTCGCCTCGATGGGACGGGGCGCATCGGGGGTCCTCCAGTGGTGGGACTTGCAAGGTGCCGAGCCCCAACGTCTCGCGGCGCATCCCGTGAAACAGGGCTCGACCGTGGGCTTTCTTGAGGGGGACGGATCCATCGTCTCCCTCACCCAGAAAGGCATTCTCCGAACATGGTCTGTCTCGGACGGAGCACTGCTCCAAGAAGCCCACCTGGACCTCTACTGGCCTGATCTCGGGCTGACACGACAAGGTGCGCAGGTGCTCGTGGCCAGCCGGGATGGACATCTCTTCCTCTGGGATGTCCGCCAATGGAGGCGTACTCGGGAGTTCGCCTCTCACTCCACGCCGATGGAGCGCTGCGCCCTGTCTCCCGACGGGCGCCTCGTGGTGGCTGGCCCTCATGGTCACACCCACCAATCAGGAGTCCTTCGCAGTTGGGAGGCCGCAACCGGGCGGGAACTCTCTACCATCGACATCGACGCCCCCTCCGTCGAGGCGATGACGTTCGAGCCCTCCGGACACCGGCTTGCCGTGGCCACCCACCACTGCCGGATTCTCCTGATTGAAGCAGCCACACGAAAAATGCTGCGGGCCTTCAGGGCCCCCCTCTGCGGAACATACGACCTGAGTTTCAGTCCGGACGGATTGCTCCTCGCAGTCGCCTGGGCCGGGGCGGGCTTCTCCGTCCTGAACACCGAGAATGGCCAGGAAATCTACAGTCACTCCGACACCAATGACATGCAGGGTAGTTCCGCCCGATTCTCTCCGGACGGCAGCACCCTCATGTGGGGGCAAGGCAATGGAACCGTGGGCGTCTGGGGTGTAGCTCCTGACCACTCGGAGGCTCCGTAGCAAACCTCCGCACGACAGTTTCAACCACTTAATGCCCAAGGGAAGACGACGCAATCCCTCATCCAGAAGCTGGCACCCGGGTCTCTTCTCGGGTCCACGACCAACTGTGGCGCCCGTCACGATATGGACGAAGGCGCCGTCGACGAGACCGCACGACCGAACAGAAATCAATCGTACACTCCTACGCCAACGCCGAAGTCGTGTACTGCGATTACATAGCCAATGCCTATCAGGCGTCCACATGGATGCCGACATAGGGGTTCGCCATTCTTCCAGGCAAAGCTGACCTCATTCGTCGACCACATTCGCCCTGCTCTCGCGCGAGGAACGGTGTTCGCGACCTTTGACGAGTCCTACTGACTCACCGTGGGTGGCTGCACTAATGCCACGTCCCTGCTTCTGGTCCTCAACGAGAAGGACGCAGCCACCTCGACCTGGACGGAAGTCGCACGCCGAGAACCGCCCCAGCTCCGCTGGGCCCCCGTCGGAGCATTCGAAGTCGAGACCACGCTCGCCCTCTTCACTGAGAAGTGCATCCCGGACATGCCCCACCCGGACCAATGCCTGCCGTGAAGACGCGCACGAGTCCGTAGCGTCTCCAACGAAACACTCGCTCCCCTGCCTGCCCTCATGAATAGGCATGCAGGGTCGAGGTCTTGACAACGGCCCGCAACCCGTCTATTTCGCCGTTCAGCATCAAGAGCGGCCACTGCTTCGGCGGTGGCCCGACAACCTGGAGTCGGACCTCCAAGGTGTCCAAACGATGCGGTCCGGGGAGCAGGTGCTCCACGGACAAACCAAGTGTCCGAGGCGAGGCTGCCCCTCCGCTTCGGTGAGAGAGGGCCCCCGTGGTTCCATCCACCCGCATCGACTCCCGCCCCACCGCGAAGGTCCGTGACGCGTTCCGCGCTCTCCCCGAGTGCACCCGAATGCGCCGCACCCTCCTGGCGCCGCTCGCGCGAATGCGCGGGCCGGTGCGCGCCGGCTAGCGCCTCTCCTTCTCCCTCCTCCATTCCTTTCTTTCACGGCGCCGCGAGTGCCGTGCCGCTCGACGTGTATGCGTTGGCGCCACGGCCGCGAACCCTCTCATGCCTTCAGGGCCACACGCCCGAGGTTCGAGGTCTCAGATGAGCAGCAATTCCTTTCGAGTGATGAAGTTTGGCGGCTCCTCCGTGGGCTCGCCCCGCCGCCTGCGCCAGGTCATCGAGCTGATTGGCAAACATGCCCGCACAGGCCCGCTCGCGGTGGTGGTCTCCGCCCAGGGCGACACCACCGACTGGCTCCTCGAGGCGGCCGAGCTCGCCACGAAGGGAGACCTGGAGGGCTCGCTCACCGTCGTGGCTCGCATCGCCCACCTCGCGAAGACCAACGCCGCCGCGCTCCACCCCGCACAGTCCACCACGCTCGCCGCCCGCGTGGACCAGCTCCTCGCCCCGCTCCAGCAACTTCTCCAGGGCATCTCGCTCACCCGCGAGTGTTCCCCCGCCTCCAAGGACAAGGTGCTCGCCTTCGGTGAGCTCGTCTCCGCCACGCTCCTCGCCGAGCTGCTCAACGCCGCAGGCACCGAATCCTGCTTCCGTGACGCGCGCCTCCTGCTCGTTACGGATGACACCTTCGGCGCCGCCCGCGTGGACGTGGCCCGCACGCGCACCCAGCTCCAGGCGAGCGCCGCCGGCTGGGGCAACTCCGTGCCGGTCATCCCCGGCTTCATCGCCTCCACCGTGGACGGCCGCACCACCACGCTGGGCCGCAACGGCTCCGACTACACCGCCGCGCTCGTCGCCCAGGGCCTGGGCGCGACGGAAGTCACCGTATGGACCGACGTGCTCGGCCTGCACACCGCCGACCCGGACCTGGTGAGCGACGCGTACCCCGTCCCGCACCTCACCCACGCCGAGGGCCTGGAGCTGGCCGCCGTGGGCGTGCGCATGCTGCACCCGCGCACGATGATTCCGCTCATCGAGTCCGGCATCTCCCTGCGCATCCGCAACACCATGCACCCGGACCACCCGGGCACGCTCATCGACGCCATCGGTTCGCGCGACGGCCAGCGCCCCACCTGCATCGCGACGCGCGAGGACCTGGCCCTGCTCGGCATCGAGGTCCGCAAGCTCTCCGACCAGTTCCAACTGGGCGAGCGGGCCCTCTCCGCGCTGCGCGCCGCTCGCGTCACCGTGTGGATGACGGCCCAGTCCGCCAACGGGCAATCCATCGCCCTCGTCGTGCCCCTGCCGGATGCCCAGCGCGCGCGGACAGCGCTGGAGGCGGAGCTCGCGCAGGAGCTGTCCCGCCGTGAAGTGGAGCCACTCGGAGTCCGCCAGCCCGTCACGCTGCTGACGCTGGTGGCCGAGGCCATGGGTCACGGCGTCAACGTGGCGGGCCGCTTCTTCAGCGCGCTCGGCGCGGTGGGCGTCAACGTGCGAGCCAGCGCCCAGGGCGCCAGCTCCCGCTCCATCTCCTGCGTGGTGGACGCGGCGGACACCTCCATCGCGGTGCGCACCACCCACGCCGCCTTCAACCTGGCGCACCAGCAGGTCAACCTCTTCCTGCTGGGCAAGGGCACCGTGGGCGGTCAGCTCCTCGCGCAGCTGCGCGCCCAGCAGGAGCAGCTTCGCGAGCGCCACGGCATCGCGCTGCGCGTGGTGGGCATCGCCGACAGCCGGCACACCCTCTTCGACGCCTCCGGTCTCCCGCTGGAGGGACTGGAGGAGCAGCTCGCCCGCGTCGTCCGAGGTGAGCCCGGAACCCAGGCGCTGCCCCCACTCCTGGACGAGCTGCGCCGGCTGCCCGTGCCCATCCTCGTCGACTGCACCGCCGACGGCGGCGTGGCCTCGCTCTACACGGAGGCGTTCCGACGAGGCATCCACGTGGTGGCCGCCAACAAGAAGCCCCTGGCGCTGCCCTGGAACGAGCGCGAAGCCCTGCTCTCCGAGGCCCGCCGCCATCACGTCGGCTACCACTACGAGACCACGGTGGCCTCCAGCCTCCCGGTCATCGACACGCTCGCCAACCTGGTGCGCACCGGCGACACCGTGCGCCTCATCACCGCGTCCCTCTCCGGCAGCGTGGGCTTCATCTGCAACGAACTGCTGGCGGGCGTGCCGCTGTCCACCGCCGTGCGCGCCGCGCGAGACAAGGGCTTCACCGAGCCCGACCCTCGCGAGGACCTGTCCGGCGCGGACGTCGCACGCAAGGCGCTCATCCTCGCGCGGGAGCTGGGCCTGTCGCTGTCGCTCTCCGACGTGGCGCTGGAGCCCTTCGTCCCCGCGCTGGCGGACACCAACGAGTCCCCCGACTCGTTCCTGCGCAGCCTGCGCTCGCTGGACGCCGAGTACGCACAGAAGGTGGAGCGCTGCCGTCAGTCCGGCACCGTGCTGCGCTACCTGGCGCGCATCGACCCGACCCGCCTGGGCACGGACTCACCCGTCATCCGGGTGGGGCTCGCCGCGGTGGAGCCGGGACAGCCCGGTGCGGACCTGCGCGGCACCGAGTCCTTCGTCTCCTTCACTACCACGCGGCACAGCGAGTTCCCCCTCACCGTGCGCGGCGCGGGCGCGGGCGGCGCCGTCACCGCGTCGGGCGTGTTGGCCGACATCCTCCGCATCTCCCAGACTCTGCGGGGCCGCTGAAGCCCCCCGCGTCACCCGGAGCCTTCTCCCATGAAAATCGCCACCGCCCTCGTCCACGCCGGAACCCGCAGAGACCCGAGCACCGGCGCCATCGCCGTCCCCGTCTACTACTCCGCCACCTACCAGCACCCCGCCCTGGGCCAGTCCACCGGCTACGACTACTCGCGCACGAAGAACCCCACGCGCGCCGCGCTCGAGGACGCGCTCGCGCAATTGGAAGGCGGCAGCAAGGGGCTCGCCTTCTCGTCGGGCATGGCCGCGCTGCACTGCGCGCTCCAGCTCTTCGGCCCCGAGGACCACATCGTCCTCACCGAGGACCTCTACGGCGGCACCTACCGGCTGGTGGACCGGCTGCTCCATGTGCAGCACACCTTCGTGGACACCACGAAGCCGGAGGCCGTGAAGGCCGCGCTGCGCCCCAACACCAAGGCCCTGCTGGTGGAGACGCCCACCAACCCGCTGATGAAGACGGCGGACCTGCCCGCGCTCGCGGACCTCGCGAAGAAGGCGGGCGTGCTGCTCATCGTCGACAACACGTTCCACACGCCCTACCTCCAGCGCCCGCTGGAGCTGGGCGCGGACCTGGTCGTCCACAGCGCGACCAAGTACCTGGCCGGACACAACGACGTCGTCGCGGGCGCGCTCGTCGCGCGGGACGCGGCGCTGGGCGACAAGCTGCTCTTCGCGCAGAACGGCATCGGCGCGATTCTGGGCCCGCAGGACGCGTACCTGGTGATTCGCGGCCTCAAGACGCTGGCGCTGCGCATGGAGCGCCACCAGTCCAACGCGCGCGCCGTGGCGGCGTTCCTGTCCGGACACCCCAAGGTGGAGCGCGTCCACTACCCGGGCACCGGCGGCATGCTCTCCTTCAGCGTCACGGACGCGGCCCTGGTGCCCCAGGTGCTCGCCGGCGTGCGCCTGTGCCTCTTCGCCGAGTCGCTGGGCGGCGTCGAGACGCTCATCACCTTCCCCGCCACGCAGACCCACGCGGACATCCCCGTCGCGCGCCGGGAACAGCTTGGCATCACCGACCGACTGCTTCGCCTCTCCGTGGGTATCGAGGACTCCGATGACATCATCTCCGATCTGGCCCAAGCGCTCGACGGGCGCTCCCGCCCTGTCGAACTTCGCGACCCGGCTCTTGCACACCGGCCATGAAGTCGACCCGGTGACGGGCGCCGCGGCGGTGCCCATCTACCAGGTGTCCATGTTCGACCAGCCGGGCCTGGACCAGCCCGGCGAGTTCGACTACGCGCGCTCCGGAAACCCCACGCGCAAGGCGCTCGAGGGCGTGCTCGCGAAGCTGGATGAAGGCGCGGGCGCGTTCGCCTTCGGCTCCGGCATGGCCGCGCTGTCCACCGTGCTGATGCTGTTCAGCGCGGGCGACCACCTGGTCGTCACGGATGATTGTTACGGCGGCACCTACCGGGTGCTCACCCGCGTGTTCAGCCGCTTCGGGCTGAAGGCGACCTTCGTCGACACCAGCGACCCGGACGCGGTGAAGGCCGCGTTCCGCCCCAACACCAAGGGGCTGCTCGTGGAGACGGTGAGCAACCCGTTCCTGCGCCGCACCGACGTCACCGCGATGTCCATCCTCGCGCGCACGTACGGCGCGCTGCTCATCGTCGACAACACGTTCCTGTCGCCCTACATCTCGCGCCCCCTCACCGAAGGCGCGGACATCGTCATCCACTCCGCCACCAAGTACCTGGGAGGACACAGCGACGTCGTCGCGGGGACGGTGGTGGTGCGCACGCCGGAGCTCGCCAAGGAGGTCTACTTCCTCCAGAACGCGGTGGGCGCGGTGCTGGGGCCCCAGGACTGCTTCCTGCTCCAGCGAGGCATCAAGACGCTCCAGGTCCGCATGGAGCGGCAGGTGCGCACGGCGGGGGCCCTCGCCCGGTGGCTTGGAAACAGGCCGGAGATTCGAGAGGTCTTCTATCCGGGCACGGGCGCGGTGGTGTCCTTCCGCCTGGCCCACGACGCGATGGCCGCGACCTTCGTGGAGTCGCTGCGGCTGCCCTTGCTTGGCGTGTCGCTGGGCGCGGTGGAGAGCATCATCACGGTGCCGGCGAGGCACTCGCATGCCTCCGTGCCCGCCGCCGAGCGCGAGCGCCGGGGAATCACCGACAGCCTGATTCGCTTCTCCGTGGGCTTGGAGGACGTGGAGGACCTCCAGGCGGACCTGGCGAATGCCCTGGGGCGAGCGTTCCGCGAGGCCGCATGAGGGAGAGGTCGGGTTGACAGTCCTGGGCGGATTGGTTACGTCCTGATGCCAATGTTCGTCTCCGTCGCTCCGTTCCGGACCTGTTGTCGTGGCACGTGTTGTCGTGCTCCGACGGGTCCGTCCGTGCGAGCGTACTGAGCAACGCACCTTCGCGCTCAGGCGTGTCCGGCCCGTCCCCAGCACCTGGAGACGGGCCGTTCCTTTTTCCCCACACGCCGGGGCGCAGCATCGCGGTCCCGGCCTTTCCCACCGAGAAACGCGCATGCCCAACAACATCTACCCCGACGTGACGCAGCTCATCGGCCGCACCCCCATCGTCCGGCTGTCGCGCATCGGCGGCGCGGACGAAGCCACGCTGCTGGCCAAGGTCGAGTTCTTCAACCCGGGCGGCAGCGTGAAGGACCGCATCGGCCTGGCCATGATTGAGGACGCCGAGAACCATGGCCGCCTGCGTCCGGGCATGACGATTGTGGAGCCCACCAGCGGCAACACCGGCGTCGCGCTGGCCCTGGTGGCCGCGGTGAAGGGCTACCGCATCATCCTCACCATGCCGGAGAGCATGAGCGTGGAGCGCCGCCGCATCCTGGAGGCCTATGGCGCGGAGTTGGTGCTCACGCCCGCGGCCAAGGGAATGAATGGCGCCGTCGAGGCGGCGGAGGAGCTCGTCAAATCGCTGGGCGACAAGGGCTACATGCCGCAGCAGTTCCGCAACCCGTCCAACCCGGAGATTCACCGCCGCACGACGGCGAAGGAGATTCTGGGAGATTTGGACGTGACGAAGCTGGATGCCTTCGTCGCGGGCATCGGCACCGGCGGCACCATCACCGGCGCGGGCAGCGTGCTCAAGAAGGCGAACCCGTCGCTCCAGGTGGTGGCCGTGGAGCCGCTGCGCTCTCCGCTGCTCACCCAGGGCAAGGCGGGGCCGCACCGCATCCAGGGCATTGGGGCCAACTTCGTCCCGGAGGTGCTGGACCGCACCGTGTACGACGAGGTCATCGACGTGGCGGATGTGGACGCGTACGTGGCCGCTCGGGACCTGGCGCGCAAGGAAGGGCTGCTCGTGGGCATCTCCAGTGGCGCGGCGCTGCATGCGGCCCGGCAGGTGGCTCGCCGCCTGGGGCCCGGCAAGACGGTGCTCACCGTGCTGCCGGATACGGGTGAGCGTTATTGGAGTTCCTTCGCGGCGTTCGCCGAGGAACTCGCGAACACGCCGCAGGGAGTCGGTGGATGATTGAGCTGCGCGGTATCAGCAAGGTGTACAGGCACGGCGGGCGCGAGGTGCCAGCGCTCCAGGACGTGTCGCTGCGGGTGGAGCCTGGCGAGGTGTTCGGCGTGCTGGGCCAGAGTGGCGCCGGCAAGTCCACGCTCATCCGCTGCGTCAACCTGCTGGAGCGCCCCACCGACGGACGCGTGCGGGTGAACGGGCAGGAGCTGCTGGGCTTGAGTCCCGAGGCGCTGCGCAAGGCGCGGCAGGGCATCGGGATGATCTTCCAGCACTTCAACCTCTTCTCCGCGCAGACGGTGGCGCAGAACGTCGCCTACCCGCTGGAGGTGGCGGGCCTGCCTCGCGCGGAGATTCGCGCGCGCGTCTCGGAGCTGCTCTCGCTGGTGGGCCTGGCGGACAAGGCGGAGGTCTACCCGGCGCGGTTGTCGGGTGGGCAGAAGCAGCGCGTGGGAATCGCGAGGGCGCTGGCGCCTCGGCCTCGCATCCTCCTGTCGGACGAGGCGACGTCGTCGCTGGACCCGGAGACGACCCGCTCCGTGCTGGCGCTGCTCAAGGACCTCAACCGGCAGTTGGGGCTCACCATCCTGCTCATCACCCACCAGATGGAGGTGGTGAAGGCCATCTGCGATTCCGCGGCCGTGTTGGAGAAGGGCCGGCTGGTGGAGCAGGGCAAGGTGGTGGACCTCTTGTCCCGGCCGGGCACACGGCTTCATGAGCTGTGCTACCCGCCCTTCTCGACGGGCGAGGGCCCTGTCCTCCGAGGTGGCTACCGCGTGGCGCTGACGCTCTCGGGTGAGCACTCCACGCGCCCCATCCTCTCCACGCTGGCGCGCCGCTTCGACGTGGACGCGCACCTGCTGGAGGGCTCGCTGGAGCGCGTGGGCGAGGCGCGCGTGGGCCGGTTGCTCTTCGAGCTCACGGGGGCGCCGGAGGCGGTGCGCCAGGCGCTGGTGTTCCTGCGCGAGCAGGGCTTGACGACGGAGGAGGCCGCTCGTGCCGCCTGAACTGGCTCGCTGGTTGTGGACCGCCACCTTGGAGACGCTCTACATGACGTCGGTGGCCACGGTGCTGGTGGTGCTCGCGGGGTTGCCCCTGGGGGTGCTGCTGGTGCTGACGGACCGGGGCGGGCTGTGGGAGCGCCCGGTGTTGAATCGCGTGCTGGGCACGGCGGTCAACGTGGGGCGCTCGGTGCCCTTCATCATCTTGATGGTGGCCATCGTCCCGCTGACGCGGTGGCTGGTGGGGACGACCATCGGCACCACGGCGGCCATCGTTCCGCTGGTGGTCGCGGCGATTCCGTTCATGGGCCGCGTGGTGGAGCAGGCGCTGCGGGAGGTGGATGCGGGACTGGTGGAGGCGGCCATCGCCATGGGCTCCACCCACCGCCGCGTCATCTTCCGCGTGTTGTTGCCGGAGGCCCTGCCTTCTCTCGTGCGAGGGAGCGCGCTCATGGTTATCAGCCTGCTCGGCTACAGCGCCATGGCGGGAGCCGTGGGTGGAGGTGGGCTGGGAGACCTCGCGGTGAAGTACGGCTACATGCGCTTCCGCACCGACGTCATGCTGGGCTGCCTCGCCGTGTTGTTGGCGCTGGTGCAGCTCGTGCAGTGGTTGGGTGATGGCCTGGCCTCCCGGTTCGACCACTCGAGCTCCGCGCCTCAACGCGCGCACGACTGAAATATCCGCGCGGCGGTGTTGTTCGCGCCGCGCCCCCCTGTCTGGACTCCACACCCCATGAAGCCACCTTCATCATTCCTGCTCATTCCCCTGGCTTTCGCCGCCATCTCCGCCGTGTTGTTGGTGGGGACGGGCTGCAAGAAGTCCGAAGCCCCCGCCACGGGCGAGGCCCCGGGTGTTCCCACCCTCAAGGTCGGCGTCAATCCCGTGCCCCATGGGGAGATTCTCCGCGCGGCGGTGCCCGTGGCATTGCGTGACGGCGTGCGCATCGAGGTCGTGGAGTTCACCGACTACGTGCAGCCGAACATCGCGCTGGCGGATGGTCAGCTCGATGCCAACTACTTCCAGCACGTGCCGTACCTGGAGCGCTTCGCCGCGGACCGGAGGCTTTCTCTGAGCAGCGCGGGCGCCGTGCACCTGGAGCCGCTGGCGCTCTATTCGACGAAGCACCGGCAGCTCGCGGAGTTGCCCGAGGGCTCGCAAATCACCATTCCCTCGGACCCCAGCAATGCGTCGCGTGCGCTCCATCTGCTGGAGGACCATGGGCTGCTGCGCCTGCGTGAGAACGTGGGCGCCGCCGCGACGGTGCAGGACGTGGTGGGCAACCCGCGCAAGCTGGTGCTGCGTGAGATTGATGCCGAGCAGCAGCCGCGCACGTTGGAAGACGTGGCCGCGGCGGTCATCAATGGCAACTACTTCCTGGAGGCGCAGAAGCACTTGAAGCTCGACGCCAAGGTGCTGGCCAGCGAGTCCTCCGCGCGCAACCCGTACGCCAACGTGATTGTGGTGAGGAAGGGCGACGAGGCCCGCCCCGAGGTCCGCGTGCTGCTCAAGGCGCTCCAGTCCACCGAAGTGCGCCGGTTCATCGAGTCGAACTACGGCGGCGCGGTGGTGCCCGCGTTCTGACGCGGGGTTGTTCGGAGCGCTTGGGCTGGAGGCTGGCTCTCGCGCTCCGGGGTCGATTCGGCTCAGAGGGTCTGCTTTGACGAGAACCCGGCGCTATTCGGAGCGCTTGAAGTCCTCTGAGCGCACGCCGTAGCGCTTGAGCAACCGGTGGAGGCTTTCGCGCTCCATGCCCGCGCGCTCGGCCGCGTGGGTGACGTTGCCGCCGAACTCCTGCATCAGCGCGGAGAGGTACTCACGGGATACGGCGTCTCTCGCGCCGTCCACCGCCTCGCGGTAGGGCAGCTTCGCGAGGGAATCGCTCGTGGCCCTGACACCGGGTGCTGTCGCTCCCGACGCGGCGGCGCGGGCGGTGTTGACCTCCGGAGGAAGGTCCTCGGGAGTGATTCGCGTGCCTCGCGCCACGGCCACGGCCCGTGCCACCGCGTTCTCGAGCTGACGCACGTTCCCTGGCCAGTCGTGAGCGGCGAGGGCTCGCAGCGCCTCGGGGGTGAAGCCCTCGACCTCAGGGCGTCCTGCTCGGGCGAGGAAGTTCATCGCGAGCAGGGGGACGTCCTCGCGCCGCTCTCGCAATGGGGGGAGTTGGACCGTCACGACGTTGAGCCGGTAGTAGAGGTCCTCGCGGAAGCGGCCCGCTGAGACTTCGGCGGACAAGTCGCGGTGCGTGGCGGCGACGACTCGCACGTCCACCTTCACCGGGGTGGTGGTGCCCACTCGGCGGACCTCCTTCTCCTGGAGCGCGCGATTGAGCTTCACCTGGACGGGCAACGGCAGATCGCCAATCTCGTCGAGGAAGAGCGTGCCTCCGTGCGCCTCCTCGAAGAGGCCGGTCTTCGCGGCGGTGGCTCCGGTGAAGGAGCCCTTCGCGTGGCCGAAGAGCTCACTCTCCACGAGCTCCGCTGGCAGCGCGCCGCAGTTCACGGCGACGAAGGGCTTCGCCGCTCGCGGGCTCTCCCGGTGGACAGCGCGCGCGGCCAGCTCCTTGCCCGTGCCGGTCTCTCCAGTGAGCAACACGGTGAGGTCTCGCGCGGCGACCTGGGACAACAGGCCGTGCAGTGCTTGCATCGCCGCGCTTCCGCCCAGGAGTCCGTGCAGCTCGGGCGCCACGGCGAGGCGCGACTTCAGCCCCTCGGCTTCGCGTCCCTGACGGCGCTTCTCGAGGGCTCGCGCCACCACGAGCGCCACTTCGTCCGGGTCGAACGGCTTGGAGAGGTAGTCGTAGGCCCCTTCCTTGATGGCCTCCACCGCCTTGGGGATGCTGGCATACGCCGTGACGAGGATGACCTGGGTGTCAGGTGCTCGGTGCTTCACTTCGCGCAGCACGGCGAAGCCATCCGCTCCCGGCATCTGGATGTCCGTCACCACCACGTCGAACTCGCGCGATGCGAGCTGGGCGATGGCCTGCTCTCCGTCCGCGGCCTCCGTCACCGCGTAGGCGTCTCCGAGGATGCGGGAGAACAGCTTGCGCATGTTCTCCTTGTCGTCGACGACGAGGACACTGGGTTTCGAGGGAGTGCTCATGCCATCGCCTCCCGTTCGGCGGACGCGGGTGGGAGTCGCAACGTGAACCGCGCGCCGCCAAGAGGGCCGGTGTCCGCTTCGATGCGGCCCCCATGTGCCTCCGCGATGGCCTGACTCACGGCGAGCCCCAGGCCCGTGCC
Source organism: Myxococcus stipitatus (assembly GCF_037414475.1). Next base: position 3,239,913 of record NZ_CP147913.1, read on the forward strand.
GGTGGACTTGGTGGTGAAGAACGGCTCGAAGAGGCGGCGACGGTCCTCGGGCTTCACGCCGGGCCCGGAGTCGGAGATGGCCACGCTGGCGCCTCCATCCTTGTCGGGTTCGATTCGCACTTCCACGGTGCCACCGGTGCCAGCAGCCTCCGCGGCGTTCTTCACGAGGTTGAGCAGGACCTGGCGCAGGCGCAGAGGCTGGGCCCAGGCGCTCGCGGTGCCCTCCACTCGGACTTCGACCTGGCCGAGCCGCTCGGCTTCTCGCAGCCTCGCCACGACGTCCTCACAGGTCTCTCGTACGGAGATCTTCTCCATGGGTCCATGGCCCGGTCGGGAGAGGTCGAGCAGTCCTTCGACAATCTGCTGGCAGCGCACGGCTTCCTCCTCGACGACTTTCAGGTCCTCCGCCAGGGGGCCCTCCGCCTTTCGTTGGAGGATGCGCACATAGCCGAGGATGACCCCCAGGGGGTTGTTGATTTCGTGCGCCACACCCGCGGCGAGGCGGCCGACGCTGGCGAGCTTCTCGTGCTGAACGAGCTGGGCTTGATGCGTGCGCAGGGCCTCGGTCATGCGGTTGAACTGCGCGGCGAGGCGGCCGAGTTCTCCAGGGTCGTTCTCCGGGATGCGCGTGTCGAGGTCGCCTTGTGCGAGCCGCGCGGCGCCTTCGGACAGACGGGCGACGGGGCGGGCGACGGAGTTGCCGATGTAGATGCCGACGCCAATGGCGAACAGCGTGGCGCCGCCGAGCAGGAGCAGCGCCCAGCGGAAGCTGTTGTGTTCGACGGCTCCGACGTGCGCCTCGAAGGAGCCGATGGATTTGTCGAAGCGATGCGCCAGGGATTCAGCGCGGGCCTGAACGACGGACACGCGTTCGAGCACCTGCCCGTGGACGGCGGTCACGGTGGCGTGGTCCTTGGCGAGCACGGCGGGGAGAAGGGTGTCCCGGTACAAGCGCTCGAGTGCGTCGCCGTTCTCCTGGATGTCGGCCACCCAGGCGCGCTCTTCGGCGTCTTGAGCCTGCTCACGGAGGCGGCGGGTGAGCGCTTCGACGCGTGCCCGTGATTCCTCGTGGAAGTGAACGTGGCTCGCGTTGCCGAGGATGATGGTGTGAGCCACGTGCGCGTACTGGTCTCGCACGGCGGTGGCGAGCTCGAGGGCATCACGGACGCGGTTGCCAGCTTCACGCAGCTGATGGGAGCCGTCGTGAATGTCGGCCAGGCGGGCGAGCGCGAAGCCCGAGGCGGCGGTGAAGAGGGCCACGAGCGCGCCGAATGCGAGCAGGAGCTTGCGAGTCGTGGAGCCGGAGGTGGGCAGCATCGCGCTCTATATAAGTGAGAGCGGAGCAAGATGGGGGCGCCGCCGAAGCGCCGAGCCTGGCCGCAGCGTGAGCCACTGAACTGGGGGACGAGAGCCACCCCCCGTGAGCAGAGTCAGCGCCAACCGCCACGGGCGACAGCTTCGCGAGTCTCCCTGCAAAAGGAGTCTTCTCCCTTGTCAGCCCTGGGCGCCATATTCGCACGCGAATCGGGGGGTGCACATGAGGCTGTTGTCGCTTGTCATTCTCTGCGCCATTGGCGCGGCATGCACCAGTAGCGGTCGGCACTTCTGGCGCGACGAGAGAGGGCGGCTTGTTGCCGCAGGCCCGATGCTCGGCCCTTTCGAGCGGCTGTCCGACCTCGGTCCGGAGTTGTGCGCTTCCGTGAGGGAACTACCGGGAGCTGTTGCCGGCCACGACCGCGCCGGGCAGGAGTACTGTGGACTCATCTACCAGCGCAATTTCGAGGCAGCCTTCTTCGCGACGTTTCCCGCCAACGAGAGTCCCGCGATGCCACTCCCGAGCCGGAAGAAGAGCTGCTACCCCGTCGAGGTGGTCAACGACCCGGACGCAAGAAGCATCTACGTCTACGCGGACTACCATAGCCATCCTGGCATCACGATGTTCTCCGAGGACGACTTGAAGCTGAAGAACCAGCCCTTCTACTTCAGGGTCCAGTTCAATCCCCGCTGTGAAATCTACCTCTACGAACTCCAGACGAGGACTGTGTTCCAGCTCCAGGGCAAGGAGTTCGTGCCCATCAAGAAGGTGACGTATGACCACCTTGGCTTCTAGCTGTGTGAGAACGATGGCTCTGGTTGTCGCCGCGATGGGAACAGGCGCATGCGTGAAACACTGGAGGGCACCTCTCGCCCCTCCAGAAACAGCGGCGACCGTGCAGATGCCCGAGTGGACGAAAGAGGGCACGACCGTCCTCGATGGGACCACACTCAAGGCACTTCAGATTGCCATGCATGACTTCATGCCTCCGGGAACCGTGCCCCCCAAGGATGCGGATGCCATGTCCATCTGCCTCCACAAATGGGAGACCTTCGACGCATGGGTCCGGCGCGGCGACGGGATGACGTTCATCAACTTCACCCCGAAGGAGAGCGAGCGATGCGGTCTCTCGACCTTCGTCATGGACCCTGGAGCTGCGTACGCCGTCAGCGATGACGGAGTGATTCTGCGACGCGATTGATGCAATTCGCCGTTCGATGGGGATGAGCCCTTCGAAGTGCGAGGGGTTCGACAGTTGCCAAAGCTTCCTCTGACGCGGGGATACGCGATGCCATGGCCAGTCGTCCGGGTCTGTGCGCTGTCCCGTCTCCCCCAAGGTTCATCATTCCCTTGCGAACCCACGCACCACGCGCGCATGACTGGCGCACGGGCCCCGCGCTCCCCTGCCCCTAGGACTCCGCCCCATGCCCCTGCGCTTCAAGAACCTCGACGGCTCCGGCCCCCAACCCTTCAGCACCGTCTTCAAATGGGCCGTCGCCGACAAACTCTCGGGCCGCCGCCGCAAGTCCCCCGACCACGCCCCCGTCCCTCACGTCGCCCCCGACCTCGCCCTCCTCGCCACGCCCCCCGCCCCCGGTGAAGGCGCCCGCCTCACCTGGCTCGGCCACGCCAGCTGGCTCGTCCAACTCGACGGAATCTCCCTCCTCATCGACCCCGTCCTGCGCGACGCCATCAACGTCGTCATCCGCCGCAACGTCCCTCCCGGCGTCCCCATCCACCAGCTCCCCCCCATCGCCGCCAGCCTCGTCTCCCACAACCACTACGACCACCTGGACCTCCCCACCCTCACCGATGTCCACGCCCCCATCGTCACCGGCCTCGGCCACACCCCCGTGTTCCGCGGCACCGGCCTCGCCGTCACCGAACTCGACTGGTGGCACTCCACCCGCGTCGGCCCTGTCACCGTCCACTTCGTCCCCTCCCAACACTGGAGCCGGCGCGGCCTCAACGACGCCAATGACATGCTCTGGGGCGGCTTCGTCATCGAAGGCTCCAGCGCACGCCTCTACCACTCCGGCGATACCGCCTGGTTCGACGGCTTCCACGACATCGGCCAACGCTTCCCCCACCTCGACGCCGCCATGCTCCCCATCGGCGCCTATGACCCCGAATGGTTCATGAGCCGCCAGCACATGAATCCCGAGGAAGCCGTGCGAGCCTTTGAAGCCCTCCGCGCCCGGGACTTCCTCGCCATGCACTGGGGCACCTTCAAGCTCACCGACGAGCCGCTCGACGAGCCGCCCCGCCGCCTGGACGCCGAGTGGACCCGCCGGAACTGGCCGCGAGAACACCTCCACGTCCTACCCGTGGGAGGAACTCTCACCGTGCACGCGAGTTGAATCACAGCGGAGCCTGTGCTGTGGGATATGCCCATGCTCCTCGCCACCGCCCTGTCCCTGGCGCTCACCCAGGCGCCACTCCCCCTCACCACCGTCTCCGAGCAGAGCGGCTGGACACGCACCGGCCGCTACGCCGAGGTCGAATCCCTCTGCCGCGCCTTCCCCAAGGCCTTCCCCGGCAAGGTGCGCTGCGACACGTTCGGCACCACCCCCGAGGGCCGCCCCATGCTCGCCCTCATCGCCAGCGCGGACGGCACCCTCACCCCCGCCGCCAACGCGAAGAAGAACCGCCCCGTCGTCTTCTTCCAGGGCGGCATCCACGCGGGCGAAATCGACGGCAAGGACGCGGGCTTCGCGCTGCTGCGCGACTTGCTCTCCGGCAAGACACTCCCCGGCGTCCTGAAGAACGTCACCGCCGTCTTCGTCCCCGTCTTCAACGTCGACGGACACGAGCGCTTCGGCCCCAACAACCGCCCCAACCAGGTCGGCCCCGAGGAGATGGGCTGGCGCACCACCGCGCAGAACTTCAACCTCAACCGCGACTACGTCAAGGCGGACGCCCCGGAGATGGTGGCCCTGCTGCGCTACCTCAACACCTGGGACGCGCTCATCTACGCGGACCTGCACGTCACCGACGGCGCCAAGTTCGAGCCCGATGTCGCCATCAGCATCGAGCCCCAGCAGTCCGGCCCCGCGCCCCTGCGCGCCGCCGGCGTGAAGCTGGCGCGGGAACTCCTCCAGGAACTGGAGACCCAAGGCCACCAGCCGCTCGACTTCTACCCGGCCTTCATCGAGGACGATGACCCGATGTCCGGCTTCGCCTACGGCGTGCCCTCCCCGCGCTTCAGCCACGCCTACGCCGCCAGCCACCGCCGCTTCGGCGTCCTCGTGGAGACCCACTCCTGGAAGCCCTATGCCCAGCGCGTGAAGGCCACGCGCAACGTCGTCGCGAGCCTCTTGCGGATGGCCGCGCGCGATGGCGCCACGATGCTCGCCGCCGTGAAGGCCGCCGACGCGGAGGCCCAGGCGGGCAAGGTGCGCGACGTGGTGCTCGCGTGGAAGCACACCGCGCAGAGCCGCCCCATCGCCTTCCGAGGCTACGCCTACGAGCGCGGCACCTCGGAGGTCTCCGGCCAGACGTGGATTCGCTACGACGACTCCAAGCCCCAGGTCTGGAACGTGCCCTACTTCGACACGGTGGAGCCCGCGCTCACCGTCTCGCTGCCCGCGGGCGGCTACCTGGTGCCCCCCGCGCACGCCGCATGGGTCGCCCAGAAGCTCACCACCCACGGCCTGAGCTTCCAGCGCATCACCCGCCCCACGCCCGCAAGCGACGTGGAGGTCTTCCGCGCCACCGAGATGAAATGGGGCGCCTCCTCCAACGAGGGCCACCAGATGCTCTCCATCAAGGGCGCATGGGAGAAGCAGTCGCAGGCGCTCCCCGCGGGCACGCTGTACATCCCCGTGGCCCAGGCCGGCGTGGAGCTGGTGGCCCACCTGCTGGAGCCCTCCGGCCCCGACTCGCTGCTCTCCTGGGGCTTCTTCAATCCCCACTTCGAGCAGAAGGAGTACATCGAGGACTACGTGCTGGAGCCCTTCGCGCGGGAGCTGCTCGCCAAGGACGCCACCGTGAAGGCCGAGTGGGACGCGAAGCTCAAGGACCCCGCCTTCGCCAAGGACGCGCGGGCACGCCTGCGCTTCTTCTATGAGCGCCACCCCGCTCGTGACACCCAGCTGCGCGTCTACCCCGTCCTGCGCACGGCCACCGCGCCCACGGGCCTCACCGCGGGCCGGTAGCCTCCCGCCCGCGCGGGCACCTCATGAAACACGAAGGCCCCGGCGGCGCGATGCCACCGGGGCCTTCTTTTCATCCCTGCATCGCGAGCCGCCGGCCCTCGCGCGCTTCAGCGAGGACCGGCGCGGACGTCACGGCTCAGCCGATGACGCCTTCACACGCGCAGCTGCTCATGTTGCACACGGTGTTCGCCGGGCAACCACCGCAGTTCGGCTTGCACGCGCACGAGCACGAGGCCGCATCCGGCTGTGCCGTGGAGCCACAGCTCAACACCGACGTGTCACACGCGCAGGCGCACACGTTCGGGTCGAACTTGTAGCCGGGCGCGCACGTCGCCGTCTGGACACACGTGCAGGAGCACGTCGCCGAGTTGCACGACTCGTACGTGTCGCACGCGCCACCGCAGTCCGGCGCGCACTTGAAGGCGCACACGTTCACGTCCGTGTCACACACCTGTCCGGGCGCCCCGCCACCACCGCAGTCGGACGGGCACTCGCACTTGTCCGTCACGCGGTTGCAGACGAGCTGACGCTTGCAGTAGTCCGCCTGGGTCGGGTCGTAGTTCGGGTCCGACTTGCACGGGGGCGGCACGCCGTTGGGGCTCGTCGTGCGGTCGCTCCAGTAGCGGTAGGACACCGCGGCCTGCGTGTTGTTCGCCTGCGGGCGACAGCCGCCGAAGAACGACAGCGTGCGGTTGATGCCATCCACGTCGAAGCCGTTCGTCCGGCTGCGCGGCAGGTCCGACGGCGTGGGGCACGTCGCCGGGTTCGCCACCGCCGCCACGGACACCTTCACCGAGGCGCCAATGGGCGGCTGCTGCGTCTTGTGGCCCACCGCGGCGATGGTGCTGTCCACGATGCCGTTGATGGTCGTGGTGATGGACGCGGAGTTCCGGATGCTGCCCACCACGCCGCCCGTCGCCTGGATGATGTCCAGGTGCTTCGGGTTGCGGGGGTCTTCCTGGACGTGACACCAGGTCGCCGTGTCGGCCGTCACGCCCTCCAGCGGGCAGATGATGCCGTGGACCTGGATGACCTGGTTCAGCGGGTTCTTGTTGGCCGGCGTGGTGCCCGTTCCCTTGAAGTACTGCTCGAAGGTCGCGATGCTGTCCGCCGAGTAGTCGTGCGTGTCCGTCAGGATGACGACCACCACCTTCGCGCCGGGACGGATGCGGTCATCCGCCGACGTGCCATTCGGCACCAGCTTGTCGTTGATGGCCGCGCGCGCCGCGTCCATCGACCACTCGGAGCCCGAGCCGCTCGTCCCCACCCAGCAGGACTGCGTCGACGGCGAGCACGTGGTGGGATCCGTTCCCGGAGGAATGGTCACCCCGGAGCACTGTCCGTTGGAGCAGGCGCTGCCGTTCGTGAGCCACGCCTTGAACTGGCTGACGTTGCGGGTGAAGCCGCGCACCACGCCTCGGTTGACGTGGCTGCTGTTGCTGGACGTGTAGCTGGAGGTCACCATCGCCAGACGCCAGTCCAACGTCGAGTTGGCCAGCTTGTTGGCCACCGCCGTGGCCGCGTCCGCCAGCGCCAGCTGCGAGTCGGACATGGAGCCGCTGTCGTCCACCACGAACAGGAAGTCCACCACCGCCGTCGGCGCGGTGAACAGCTCGCACTGCACCGCGTCCGCGTCACCGAACTGCGCCAGCGAGGAGCCACCCGCCGCGTCCGCCAGCGTGAAGAGGCTGCCCGCCTCGTTGTAGCTGGCCGTCGGAGTGAGGGCCAACACCACCAGCACGCTGTCGTTGGTGCGGTGGACGTACTGCGCCTGGAGCGTGAAGGGCCCCGTCACCCCCGCGGTCCCCGAGAGCGCGCCGGTGCTGTTGGGCACCAGCGAGCGCACCAGCGTGTTGGTCACCGTCTTCAGGTCGCCGGTGCCCGGCATCGCGTAGCGCGCCGCCAGCGCCGCGTAGCCATCCCACGTCGTGAAGGTCTGCGAGACATCGCGCGTCGCGGTGTTGAACGACGCGGCGCGGATGCCCGCCTCGTCGCCCGTGGGCGTGGTGGAGTTGCCCACCACTCCGCGCTTGTACGCAATCATCGTCACCTGCTTGGTGTCGTCCCAGCCGATGACACCCACCGTGGAGCCACCCGCCGTCAGGTAGGTGATGTTGGCGTCCTTGAAGGTGGCCGGCAGCGCGAGCCGGATGTCCGCGCCGTTCTCCTCCTTGAACGTCACGGGCCGCAGGTTCCCCACGCGGCACGCCTGACCCGCGGGCGTCCCCGAGGCGCCGTCCGCCGGGTTCTTCGGGTCCAGCTCGTTCGGGTCCACCCGGCCGTTCTGGTTCGCGTCCTCCGCGCCGTCCGGAATGGTGTCACCGTCCGAGTCCGGGTTCGTCGGGTTCGTGGTGGTGGTCGGGTCCGCATCGCCCGAGTAACCACAGTCCTTGCGCGGCGCCTTGTCCGTCGTCACGCCCCGCTCCAGGCCGTCGCGCAGACCGTCGCCGTCGGTGTCCGGGTTCGTCGGGTCGGTCTCGGTGCCGTCCACCTTGCCGTTGCCGTTGGCGTCCTCACCCAGGAAGCCGTTGCGGCCCGGGCCGTCCTGCAGGCCGTCACAGTCCGTGTCCGTCAGCCGAGGGTCCGTCTCGCCCGGGTCCACGCGCCCGTTCTTGTTCTTGTCCTCCACGCCGTCGGGCAGACCGTCACCGTCCGTGTCCGCCTTGTTCTTGTCGGTGCCCGTGGCGACCTCCACCGCGTCGGGGATGCCGTCGAAGTCCGCGTCCGGAACGGAAGCCGCGCAGTCCGCGACCTTCGGGTCCGTCTCGCCGGGGTCCTTCACGCCGTTGCGGTTGCGGTCCTCGTCACCGTCGCTGCACCCGTCGCCGTCCGTGTCCGGCTTGAGCGGGTCGGTGCCCATGGTCCGCTCCAGCTTGTCCGACAGGCCGTCTCCGTCCGTGTCGCGCTTGCGCGGGTCCGTCTCGCCGGGGCTCACCGTGCCGCTCTTGTTGGCGTCCTCCTCACCATCCGGAATGCCATCACCGTCCGAGTCGATGGCGTTCGGGTCCGTCTCTCCCGGGTCCCTCGCGCCGTTGCGGTTGGTGTCCTCCAGGCCGTCTGGGATTCCGTCCCCGTCGGTGTCTGCCTTCACCGGCGAGGTGCTCGTGGACGGGTCCATGTCCGCGCGGAACGAGCAGTTCGGGTCCACGCTGCTGGTGCGGCCCACCTCCACGCCGTCACGGATTCCGTCGCCGTCCGTGTCACGCAGGCCCGGGTCCGTCTTCAGCCCATTGGCATAGACATTCGCGAACTCCTCCGCGTCCGTCAGGCCGTCACAGTCCGAGTCCTTGTTGGGGTTGTTGCGGTCATCCACATCCGTGGGCACCTTGCCCGGGTCGGGATCCGGATCCGGGTCAACTCCCGCATCTTCCTCTTCTTGGCCAGCATCCGAGCCCGCGTCCGAGCCCGCGTCTTCGGTATAGGACGGTTTGGGATCATCCGGGTCCGACCCACCGCAGCCCGCCAGCAATGACGCTGACATGAGCACGCAGGCGATGAGCCGTGAGAGGGGCGTACGCATTATTCGACTCCCTGACCCTGACTCCGGGGGGAAATGGGGGGTGAGTCAGGGGGAACCCGAAGTCTATGAAGACCTGAGGGTTTTCGTCAGGCACTATTCCCCTGGGTACGAGCCCGAAGTCGCGGTTTGTATGGACTCTGTTCAGTCCCATGAAGGGATTGCGGCCTGGCTGTGAGCAAACAGTGCTCCCGGCCCCCAGTCCCTCAGCTATCGTCTCTTTCGTGCCTGTCTTCGGTCTCGCGGCCTTGTGGAATGGAAGGGCATCACCCGAGCGCGCCGCGGCGGTGGTGGAAGGACTTGATGCCCTGCTTCCGTCCGCGCAATCGCTGCAACTCGTCGTGGCGGCGCAGGGAGAGCAGGCGGGCATCGAGCTCAAGGTGGAGGCCCCGGGCTATCCGCGCGCGGCGGTGGAGCGGCTCGCGGACGAGGTGAAGCGCAGCGGGGGGACCTTCGTGGAGCTTTGGCGTCTGCCCAAGGCGGAGCGCGACTCGTTCCGCAACGTCACCTTCGCGGGGGGACGGGCCTTTGGAGGCGAAGCACGCGCGGAGGCCTCCCGCCTGCTGGCGCAGCACGTGGGCGCGTTGGCGGCCCTGCCTCCACCGCCGGGCGCGCCGCCGCCGGCGCCTCCGCCACCGACGATGGAGCAGGACCCTCGCCGGGTGCCGCCCGCGCCGCCTGGCAGTCCCCAGCGCCGGGGCCGGCGCTTCGCGGTGAGGCTGGAGCTGGAGTTCCGCACCGAGCTGGACTTCGTGCGGGAGCATGCGCTGAACATCTCCAACGGGGGGCTCTTCGTACGCACCGCGCACCGGCCGCCGCCCGATAGCATCGTCACCGTCGATGTGAAGCTGCCCAATGGAGACCGGCTCCAGGGCGACGCGGTGGTGGTGCACGTGGTGGATGACCCTTACAGCGGCGGGGTGGGGCTCGCGTTCCTCAGCGACGACGCGTCCTTCTCCCAGACCCTGGACCGTTATCTGGCGAGCCTGGTGGGCGGAGCGGGGTAGGGAATGATCCAGCCGGAGGAGCACTGGCCCCGGGACTGTGGCCGCTTCGAGCTGCTCTCACGGCTGGGCCGGGGCGGCATGGCGGAGGTGTTCCTCGCCCGGGTGAAGGACGGCCCGAGGGAGGGTGAGCACGTGGCCATCAAACGCGTGCGCCCCGAGCGCTCGCGCGATGACGAGGCCCACGAGCAGCTCCTGCACGAAGCGGAGCTGGCCCGGTGCCTGCGCCACCCTCACATCGTGGGCTTCGTCGAGTACGGCGAGCTGCCCGACGGCGGTTACCTCGCGCTGGAGCTGGTGGAGGGGCCCGACCTGGGGCGCGTGCTGGCGCAGTGCCGCAGGCGGCGCATCGAGCTGCCCATCGACATCTCCGTGCTCATCGTCCGGCAGGTGCTGGAGGCGCTCGCCCACGCGCACCAGGCGACCAGCCCCACGGGCCGCCCGTTGGGCGTCGTCCACTGCGACGTGTCTCCGCACAACGTGCTGCTGTCGCGCACGGGCGAGGTGAAGCTGGCGGACTTCGGCGTGGCGCGCTCCCGGGCGGGGCTGGCGCTGGATGCACGACGTCTGGGCAAGCAGCACTACCGCTCCCCGGAGCTGCTCGCGGGCGAGGTCTCCGTGGCGGTGGACCTGTGGGCCACCGCGGTGCTGCTGTACGAGCTGCTGTCGCTGGAGTCGCCCTTCCCCTCGGGCCCTGGGGACGAGGTCGAGTCCGCCATCCGGGGAGGCCGGGTGCGGCCCGTGAGGCTGCATGTCCCCGAGGTGTCGGACGCACTCGCGCTGGTGCTGGACCGCGCGCTGGCCCCGCATCCGGCGCAGCGCTTCAGCTCCGCGGAGCAGTTCGCCCGGGCGCTCGCGTCCCTCGCGGATGACCGCGTGGCCACACCGCTGGCCGTGGCCGCCGTGGTGCGAGGGTTGATGGGCACGGCCGCGTAGGGCGCGTGCCCGCTCAGGCGAGCAGCCGGACCTCCGGGGCGCAAGGGATTCCCAGGTCACCATCCACCACCAGCCGGCTGCGGCCACCGCCCTGCTTCACCACGCGCACCTGCACGCCGATGCGCTCGGCCAGGCCGGAGACGTGGGAGATGATGCCCACCTGCCGGCCCGTGGCCTGGAGCGCGTCGAGCGTGGCCAACGCCACCTCCAGCGTCTCCGGGTCCAGCGTGCCGAAGCCCTCGTCGATGAAGAGGGTCTCCACCTGCGTCGTCTCAGACGAGAGCGACGCGAGCCCCAGCGCGAGCGCCAGCGAGACGAGGAAGCTCTCACCACCGGACAGGCTGGCCACGCCGCGCACCTCGTCACCCATGTCTCCGTCGACCACCTGGAGGTCCAGGTCGTGTCCGGGCACACGCATCAGGCGGTAGCGCCGCGCCAGCTCTTGAAGGTGCGCGTTGGCGTGGAGCAGCAGGGCATCCAGCGTGAGGCTCTGGGCGAACACCTTGAAGCGCTTGCCGTCGTGCGAGCCAATCAAGTCGCTCAACGTCTTCCAGACCTCGCCCGCGCGCCTGCGGTCCGCGAGCGCCTGGGCCTCGCTTCCGTGGCGCGCTCGGGCCGCGTCATCCGCCTCCAGCCTGGCACGCAGGAGCGCCTCGGCGCGGCGGCGGACCTCCACGTCCGCGCGCAGCTGCTCGCGGGCTGAAGCGGCCTCGGCCTCCGACAAGGCGGGAGCACCACTCGCCTCGTGAGCCGCCTTGCGCGCCCGCCGCTCCTCGAGCACCGCGCGGGCATGGGCCAGCGCCTCCTTCAACGCGGTCAGCGCCCGGGCCTCCGCCTCGCACCACGCGGCGTCGTGCGCGAGCAGTCCCTGAACGGTCTCCAGCGAGACACCTTGCGCGGACAGGCGCCGCTCCAGGTCCACTCGAGCGGCGTCGCGAGCGTCCAGCGCGACCTTCAGGACCCGCGTCGCGTCCTCCACGCGGGCCAGCGCCACCCCCTCGGACTGCCTCGCGGACTCGGCCGACTGGCGGGACTTCTCGTACGTGGCCTCCGCGGACTCGAGCGCGTGACGGAGCTCCGCGCGGACCTCGTCGGTGGGGCGTCCGTCGAGGAGCGTGGCGCGGGCACGGGTGGCTTCGTCGCGCGTCTTCTCCTTGAGCACCGCCGTCGTCGCGTCCTCCTTGGCGCGGCGGGCGCTCACGTCCAACAAGCCTTGAGCGTGGGCGCGGTGCCGCTGCTCTTCGTCGGCGCGCTCCTTGGCCTTCTGGACGATGTCCTCGCGCTCCTTCCACATGAACACGCGCTTGCCGCACTTCTGGCGGAAGTCCGCGGGGGCCGCCTCCAGCTTCGCTTCCCATCCAGCGTCCGCGTGGAAGACGGGTGCCATCTCCGTGAGCACCTGGCGCACCGTCGTCTCCGCCGCGTCCAACCGGGCGAGCGACTCCTTGAGGGTTCCCTCCGCGCGGGTGAACGACTCCTCCGCGCGCCGGAGCGCATCGGCGGCATGCTCGCGCCGGGTGCGTTGAGTCTCCAGCGCCGCGCGGGCCTCACGCGCCGCGCGGGCCTGCCCCTCCGCGGCCTCCTCCTCCCCCTTCAACGCGGACAGCCGCGCCTTCAGCTCCGTGGCCATGGCCTCCAGCCAGTGGCCCGACTCGGTCGAGGCGCCGTCCTCGGGAGGAGCCGCGGCGTCGCTCACCTGCCGCCACTTCTCGCGGCCCCGTCCCCACGTCTCGCGGTGCTCCGAACACCGCGCCGCCGCGCCCTCACGCCGTGCCTCGGCTTGTGTGACTCGCGCCAGGGCAGAGGCCTGCCTCGCGCTCGCGGAGACCTCCGCGCGTGAGCACTCCGCCCGCTGCGCCTCCAGCGTCTCCACTCGCGCCGCGGACTCCGCCACCAGTCCCGCCAGCGCCGGAACCTCGTGCCGATAGGGATGCTCCGTCGCGCCACACAGCGGACACGCTTCACCCTCGCGCAGCAAGGCCCGCTGCGCCGCGTGCCCCTGCGTCGCCTCCGCGACCGACAGCGCCCGGCGGGCCTCCTTCAGCGCCGCCTCCCCCTCCAACCTCCGGACCTCCGCCTCGCGCACCGCCACCGACGCGGCCTCGACCTCACTCCTCGCGGCCTGGGCCTCCCGCTCGACCTCACGCGCCTCGGCCTCTCCCGCGCACAGTCCCTGCCGCGCGGCCTCCAACCCTCGCAGCGTCTCCTGCCGCGTGAGCAGCGACTCGCGCAGCACACGACGCTCCACGCCCGTCCCCTCCCCCAGCGCCGCCTCGGCGTGGGTCGCCGCGGCTTGGGCGCGTGCCTCCGCCTCCACCTCCGCGTCCCGCTCCTCACGCCTCAGCCGAGAAGCCTCGCGCAGCCGGTCCACCTCCCCGAGCAGCTTCTCCACTCCGGTCCGCGCCGTCTGCCCCTCGCCCAGCGCCACCTCGTACCGCTCCAGCTCACGCTGCCAGCGCGGCCACTCCTTCGCCAACGCCTCCCAATGCGCCTTCTCCACCAACCAGGCCCGCGCCCCCTCCCCCTTCGCCCGCGCCTCCTCCTCGCGAACCACCACCTCCTCGAGCACACTCCGAGCCTTCGCCGCCTCGGCCGCCGCCGCCCGAGCACGCCCACGCGCCTCCTCCGCGTCGCGCGCCGCCGCCACACACCGGGCATCCAGCTCCGCCGCTTCCTCCAATCGCGGAGCGGCCTCTTCCATCGCCGCCCGCGCCCCGCTCCTCCCCGCCTCCGCCGCCTGCAACGCCGACTGAAGCCGCGCCCACTTCTCCTTCGCCCCCTCCAGCTCCACCGCCCGCGCGCGAGACGCCGCCTCCGCCTCCTCCCACCGGCGCTCCGCCTCCCGCGCCCCCGTCACCGCGCCCCGGAAGGACTCCGCCGCGCGAACCTCCTCCAGCTTCCGCGCCCGGGGCGCCGCCCCCTCCAATGCCTCCGCCGCCCGAGCCTCCCGCGCCTGAGCCTCCCCCTGCGCCCCCACCAACGCCGCCCGCTCCGAGTGCCACGCCGCCGCGCCCTCCGCCTCCGCAAGGCGCGCCTCCACGCCCTTGCGCGCCTCCGCCTCCTCGACGAGCTTCCCCTCCGCCGCGCTCCGCTCCCCCGCCTCCATCAGCGCAATCGCCGCCAGCCCGCGCTCGCGCTGCGCCAACTCCTCCTGCTCCGCCTTGTTCTTCTCGTGCGCGGCCATCGACAGGCGGCTGTACACCTCCGTGCCCGTCATCCGCTCCAGCAGCTCCGCGCGCTCATTCGCGTCCGCCTTGAGGAAGGCCGCGAACTCTCCCTGCGCGAGCAGCGCCGAGCGGCGGAACTGGTCGAACGACAACCCCAGCCGCTCCTGGATGGCCGTCAGCACCTCGCCCTTGGTGCGGCCGAACTGCTGCCCCGACGCCACCTCCGTCAGGCTCATCTCCTGGGGCCTGAAGCGCCCCTCCGCGCGGCCTCGCGCGCGCCACACCGACCACCGCGCCCGGTAGCGCCGGCCATCCTTCCCCTGGAAGTCCACCTCCGCGAAGCCCTCGCCCGCGCCCCGGCGCAACATGCCGCGCACGTCGTACGCGGACAGCCGCGCCTCGTCCTCCTCGTCCGCGCGCCCCACCGGCACGCCTCCGCGCCCACCCAACCGGGGCGTCCGGTCGAACAACGCCAGACACAGCGCATCCAGGAGCGTGCTCTTCCCCGCCCCCGTCGCCCCCGTAATCGCGAACAGCCCCAGCCGGTCCAACGGCGGCCGGTCCAGCTCCAGCGCGAAGGTCCCCGCGAAGCTCGTGAGGTTGCTCCCCCGGATGCCGAGGATTCTCATGACGCCTCCTCCTGCACCTGGGTCAGCAGCGTGTGGAAGGACTCCAGCAACACCTCGGAGGGAGGCTCCTCGTAGTCCCGCGCATACCGCGCCCGGAAGACATCCTCCGGCGTGCGCTCACGCAACGACAAGAGCGCGGGCCCCGTCTCCGCCAACGCGCCCCCCGTGCCGGTGTACGCGGGCGTCAGCTTCACCAGCCGCGCCGCGCGCCCCTCCAGCGCCTTCTCCACCTTCTGCCGCAGCGAAGGCTCCGGCCGAGGCAGCGACACGCACACCTCCAGGTAGGGCCGCCGCCACTCCGGCATCTCCTCGTCCAACGCGGGCAACGCCTCCAACAGCGCCACCACCTCGTCCAGCACCGCCGCGTCCCGCGCGGGCACCCGCACCATCTCCGCCCGCCGCGGCACGGGTACCGACTCCACGCGCTCGAGCACCTCCCCCTTCAATTCCACCAGCAACACCTGATGCCGGTAGCCCGCCTCCGACAGCGACAGCGGCAACGGTGAACCGCTGTAGCGGACCCCCTCCCGCCCACCCACGCGCTGCGCCTTGTGCAGATGTCCCAGCGCCGCGTACGCCACGTCCTCCGGGAACAGGTCCACGGGCAACGCGTGCTGGTTGCCTCCCAGGATCTTCCGCTCGCTGAGCTCCGACAGCTCCGAGCCCGTCATGTAGCAATGGCCCATGGCCACCAGCGCCTGCCCCGGCTGACGCCGATGCCTCGCGGCCCCCAGCACCTCCGAGTACACCGCGCGGACACCCTCCACCAACCGGTCCCCCACGTCCTCGCGCAAGGGAGGCAGGTCCGACGGCCGCAGGTACGGCACCGCCGCCACCCACGCGCCCACCTGCCCCTTCGCGTCGTGCACCGGCACCAGCAGCCGCGCCAGGTCCACCCCGCCGTCCACGCGAGGCAGCCCGCCCACCACCTTCACCCCCAACGCCGCGAACAGCGGGTCCGGAGCATCCAGCCGCGCCGCCGAGTCATGGTTGCCACCAATCACCACCACATCCAACCGGGGCAGCCGACGGCGGGCCTTCGCGATGAACTGGTACCAGGCCGCCTGCGCCTCCGCGCTCGGATTGGACGTGTCGAAGATGTCGCCGGCCACCAGCAGCGCATCCACCGCCTGGGCCTCGAGCGTGTCCAGCAGCCACTCCAGGAACGCGCCGTGCTCCGCCTCGCGCGAGACGTCGTACAGCGTGTGTCCCAGATGCCAGTCCGACGTGTGCAGCAAGCGCATCCCGCGTTCACCCTCCCTCAACCCCACGGCCCCCAGGCCGGCCAGCAGCCTGCTCCGGGGATGCCGTCCGCACCAAGCGCCGGGCGCCTGCTCCCTTACACGCTCCCTCTGACATTGGGGCAAGTGTCTGGAATCCCGCGCCTTTTCCACGCGCTCGGGCCTCGCACGTCGTGAAAGCCTGGAGGACCCACGAGGGCGACTGGCCGCACCGGGCCCGTCAGGGGGATGATTCCATTCATGTACGTCGAACCTCTCCTGGCGGGCACATTCCTGGTGCTGGCGGTCATCTGCGCCCTGGCGGTCTGGTACAAGGTCCGCCAGATACGGACGATACGGGCGGCGTGGCGCGCCTTCGCGGCGAGCCGTGGCTGGAGCTACGCCGAGCCCGACCGTCTCATCGAGGTCCAGGGGCTGCACCGCGGACGCCAGGTCTCCGTCGCCACCGAGCGCAGGGGCTCGGGCCGGTTCCTCAACTACGTGGTGGTGATGCGAGTGGACCTGAGCGACGTCCTCCCGAACCACCTGCATCTGGAGAGCGAGCGCCTCAGGGACGTGCTCCACACGTGGCTCGGGCAACCGGATGAGAAGGTGGGCGACCCGGCCTTGGACTCCGCGCTGCACATGAAGAACGTCGACCCCATGGTGAGGACGTTGCTCGGCGAGGACCCGGTGCGTGAGCACCTGCTGCGAGCCCACCGGGCCTACACGCGCATCTCGCTCATCGGGGGCCTGCTGGAGGCGGAACACCCGACCGTCCCCGCGGCCACCTTCGCGATGGAGGAGCAACTGGCCCCGGCGCTCGCCCTCGCGGACGTCCTGGAGACGGCGACGGTTCAAACCGCCGCCCCCAGGACACATGGTCCTCAGCGGGAGCGAGGCTGACGCCGCCGCCGGACCATCGCCAGCACGGCCAGCGCGCCCCACGCCAGCGCGCCCACGGGCGCCGCGCCACATCCGCAGCCGCCTCCCGAGGGGAACGGCAGCGGTGGCGGCTCCCCAGCATCCGGCTCTCCCCCACCCGCGTCCGGCGGCCCCGCATCGGGTCGAGCCACCAGCTCGCAATCGCCGGTGCCCACGCACACCTTCACCTCGGCCTCGGCGCGATTCCCCCGCGTATCCACCACGACGAAGCGCACCCGGTGGCCTCCCGGTGCCAGGTCCGTCGTGTCCCAGCGGTTGTGCTCGCCGCCGAAGTGGAAGTGATTGTCCGTGCGCTCGTCGACGTAGCGACGCTCGTCGTCCACGTAGAACTCCGCATGGGTGCAGCCTACGTCGTCCTCGCAGTCACCGTAGAACTCAGCGGATGCGCCAGACACGCGCTCCTCCGGCCTGGGCTGCGTGAGCTTCGCGACCGGCGGGTCGTCCTGCTTCACCGTGAGGGAGAACGCCTGCGTCGCCTCCGGAGCCACGCCATTGGTCACCCGCACCGCGACGTCCACTGTCATCGCCGTGGTGGGGGTCCACGAGATGAGGCCCGAGGCCGCGCCAATCGTCATGCCCGGCGGTGAAGCCGTGAGTGAGTACGTGGCGGCGGGACGGGCTCGCGCCTCCACATCGTAGCGATAGGGATTGCCCACCACTGCCTGGGTGATGGCGGTGGAGGTGATGACGGGCGCCAGGTCGTTCGTGTCCTGCTCCCTCGCCGTCACCGTGCGCGAGTCGAGCCCCGTGACGGAGACGGTGAAGGTGGCTTCTCCATCCAGGTTGTCCGCATCCGCGGCGGCCGCCAGCGTCACCGTCTGTGGTGTGCTCCAGTTGGTCGGCGTGAAGGTCAGCGACGCGCCGGACTGCACGGTCAGGTCCGCGTCGCCCGTGGTGCGCGCCACGTTCACCGTGACGTTGCGCGCCGGAGCGCGGGAGAGCGACACGTCGAACGTCGCGGTACCCCCCTCGATGACGTCGAGGTTGCTCGACGAGAGCAGCACCTGCGCGGAGTTGTCCTCGATGGTCGTCGCCACGACGGACTCCGGCGTGAGGCCGCTCGAGGACACCGTGAAGGTGGCCGTGTCCTGCACCGCGTCGTCGTCCTCCAGCGCCTCCAGCGTCACCACGCGAGGGATGTGCCAGTCATCCGGCGTGAAGGTGAAGGTCGCGTTGCCAGAGAGGCGCAGGTCCGTGCTTCCACCCGGGGCGCGGTAGACATCCACCACCACGGAGCCCGTGGGAGCCTGCGCCAGCCGCACGGTGAAGGTGGCTCGGCCGCCTTCCACGACGCGAGGATGAAGCCCCGTCACCACCAGCCGCTGACCCGTGGTGGTCGGGACGATGCGGCGCAGGCGGCCACCCGACACGCCGATGGTGTACAGCGCGCCATCCGGGCCCACCGCCGCGTCGACGTACGACGTGAAGCTGGTCCCCCACAGGTCCACCGTCGCCACGGTGTTGTCCGCCGCCAGCGTGGCGCGCATGAAATTGGCGGAGTTGTAGTCCCCGAAGAAGTAGTTGCCGCGGTACTCCGGTGGGAACAGCGTGGCGTCGTAGAAGACGCCGCCATTCATGCAGCCGCCCAGATTCTGCGTCCTCGCCGAGCCACCGCCGCTGCTCGCGTCCGCCACCCCCGCCTGCGCCACCGTGAAGGTCGTCGCGCTCGGGGTGCTGGCGACGTAGAAGTCTCCGTTGAAGGACCCATCCGCCACTCCGGCGAGGGTGAGCTTCTCGCCCTTGCGGAAGCCATGGGTGGCGGTGGTGGTGAAGGTGGAGACGCCGCCCGCGCGCACGGCGCCGTTCGCGGTGAGGGTGCGCTCGTCCGCGCCATTGGTGCGGTACTTGATGACAGGAGTGATGTAGTTGTTCGTGGACGGTTGGTTGTTCTCGTAGTCGTTGTAGCCCGCGTGCTCCCCGCGCTTCACCACGAAGGTCTGCTCGTAGCCGGTGCCCACCACGTTGACCCACAAGAGGCCGGTGCTCGGCTGGAAGGTCAAGGTGAACGGGTTGCGAAAGCCCCGCGCCCAGATGCGCTCGTTGTTGGGGCCCACGCCGTCATTGAAAGGGTTGTCATTGACCGGCGAGCCATCCCTGTTCACCCGGCTCACCTTGGCCGCCAGCGACGTGAGGTCCGCGTCCACGCCCGTGCCGTTGCCCAGGTCGCCAATGGCGAAGTACAGCTTGCCGTCCGGCCCGAAGCCCAGGGCACCACCATCGTGGTTCTCTCCTCGCGTGGGCAGCCCCGAGACAATCACCGTGCGCGCCGCGCCCGCGCCGTTGATATCCGTGTAGCGGACAATCTGCTGCTCCGTCGCGGAGACGGTGACGAAGATGTAGACGTAGCGGTTGATGATGTAGTTCGGGTCGAACGCGATGCCGATGACGCCGCACTCGCTGTTCGTATGAACCACCGTCTCCTTGGCGAACAGGCGGGTCACCAGCGTGGTGCCGCCCGCCGTCGTCGTCTGCGGCAAGCCGTTGCTTGTCGCCACCACCCGCACGTCGCCCGTCTTGATGGTGACGAACAAGCGTCCGGAGCCATCCGGTGCCCAGGCCAGCCCCGTCGCCTGGCTCAAGTCATTCGAGGTGTAGACCGTCTCGGCGAAGCCCGAGGGGACCGCGGCCAAGGCGGGCGATGCGAGCAAGAGCAACAAGGTCAGCAGTTGGCGCATGCGTCCAGGATACCGTACGCACGAGACAGACCCGGCGCGTCATCCTCTCACCGCCCCTGGCTCACACTCCCGCCCATTTCTTTCAACACGGCTGTGTCATTCGTACAGCGGTGGCTCCATGACACGGAGCTTTCCCCGGAGACACCTACCAGTCGTCGCGAGTGACTCGATACATGACGGCGGAGCTCAACGGACAATCGAAGAGCCGCTCGAAGTCGGGGGAGTGCTCGAGCAGGAGGCGCTCCGCGGGACTGTCCCGGCCCACGCTCACCCAGCGGGGCCGCAGGGCACGGAGCTTGTCGAGATACACCTCATCGGCGCCGTCGTGCTGGACGTACTCCACGCGGTTGCGCAGGTCCTCCGTCCAGTACTCCCCCAGGAACGTGGTGGCGCTGTCGTAGACCACCACGTCACCGGGCTTGAGCTCCTGCTCGCGCAAGCGCGCCGCGTGGGGAGGCCACATCCATCCCATCCGCGCGCGCACGCGGTCCTCGTCACGCAAGTCCGGCACCGCGCGACGCCCCATCGTGGGGAGGACCTGATAACCCACGGAGGCCCTCGCGAAGGACGCCACGCACAGGAAGGCCGCGACGGCGGACAGCGGGACCTGGAGGTAGCGCGTGCGCAGCTGCCGGTGCAGCACGGCGACCGCGACGAGCCCCGCGGCCGGAAGCCCCAGGGTGAAGCGCCCCCACCACGCCGCGGGCACCAGCACGGACAGGCCCGCGAGCAACGGCAGCGACAGCCGGAGGAACCGCTCGCGGCTGAAGACCGCGAACGCGCTCACCCACAGCAGCACGGGCAACAACAGATAGGGGAAGAGCCAACCGAAAGGACTCTCGCGCACGTCGGGCCAGTACATGCCCTCCGGCGCGGTCCAGGCGTCCACCATGCGCTTGAAGGCCCCGGGCGCGCCGAAGAAGGCCGGCGGCCCGGTGATGTCCTCCGCGCGGATGGGCCCCGCCAGTTCGTGCCCCAACACGCGCATGTGCGCGGGCCAGAACGGGTTGCCGGTGCGCGCCACGTTCTCCACGTAGGTGGGCGCGCCCAGCCAGAGGAGCAGCAGCAAGGCGAGCGCCGTCTGCCCCAGCACCCGCCCACGAGTCCCCTTCGCGCGCCACAGCACCGACGCGCCCCGCGCGAGCAACAGCGGAGACACCAGCGCGAGGTGGAACAACCCCGACACCTTGGTGCCCGCGTAGAGCCCCAGCGCCAGCAGCGTCAGCGTGCGCGCGGTGGGGCTCCAGTCGCGCTCGGTGAGGAAGTAGAAGGCGGTGATGAAGAGCGAGCCCGCGACCACGTCGGCGTGGGTGGTGTGGAGCTGGAGGGCCACCGCGGGCAGCGCCAGCCACATCGCGCCCAGGGACGCGGACAGCGCGGGGCTCGCGCTCGCGCGGCGGCACCAGGCGGCCACCGCGAGCGCCCCCAGCACACCGAAGGGAATCTGCGCCAGGTCATCCAGGCGCGTGTGCCGGGGCAGGAGCACGTTCCAGACGGCCAACAGCTCGGTGAGCTCGGGGTAGCCGTTGACGTACCAGACGGAGGTCTCCACCCAGGTGACGCGGCCCGTCTGCACCGCGTAGTTCGTCTTGGGGACGTGGTACCAGACGACGTCCCAGGCCCAGTTGGGGAAGTGCCAGATGATGACGCACGAGACGATGAGCGCGCACGCCGCGGGCACCAGCGCCCAGGCGGCCAGTTCCTGGCGCTGACGGATATCGCGCAGCAGCCGCAGCGGCGCCCCCGCGTCCGCGCGCAAACGAGTGAGGAGCTCCGAGCGGCCCACCTTGAGGACGGCGAAGGCCAGCAGACCTCCGTGCAGCAGGAGTCCCGCGAGGGCGAGTTGAAGCCTTCCCAGCTGGCCCACGAGCCCCAGTCCCTGGACACAGGTGAGGACACTCGCGGCGCCGAAGAGGAGCGCGCCCATCCAGCGCTCCAGCGTCGAGCGCTCACGCAGCAGGGCCGTGGACAGGGCCCACGCGGAGGCCACCGCCAGCAACGACTCCAGGGCCCAGAGTGTCCATCCCATGCGCGCGTCTCAACCGTGGGCGGACAAGGTGTGTTCGTACAGCGCGCGCACCCGCTCCGCGAGCACCAGCGAGTCCTGCCCCAGTGACTCAGGAGGCAGGGGCGGCAACACGCGCACGCGCAGGGTGGCCCGAGGATTCATCCACGGGCCGTCCCCCAGGAGCAGGTCCGTCGTTCCCTCCACGACGATGGGCACCACCGGGACGTGCTCCTCCACCGCGAGCTGGAAGGCGCCCCGTTTGAAGGGCAGCCGCTGCCCTGGCTGGGCATAGGTGCCCTCCGGGAAGATGAGGATGGGCATGCCCCGGCGAAGCCAGCGCCGGCAAGGGTCCAGGAGTTGATGCATGGCCGTGGACGAGCCCCGGACGATGGGCACGTAGGCCAGGAGCGTCATCATCCAGCCCACGAGCGGAAGGGAGAACAGCGACGCCTTCGCCACGAACTTGTACGGGTGGTACAGGCCCATCACCGCGAGGATGTCCATGGCGGACTGATGATTGACCACCAGGACACAGGGCCCGGGTGGGAGCAGCTCCCGGCCCTCGATGCGCGTGCGCCACCCCGGGGACAGGTGCAGCCAGAGTCCATGGCACCAGTGACACACCAGCCAGTGGAGCATCCGGCGGTCCCGGTCGACCGGAAAGGTGACGAGCAGCAGCAGCGCCCCCAGCGCGAACAGGATGGGCGCGGTGAGCAGGAAGACGAGCCAGAACCAGACGGTGACGAGGTACTTCATCGTTGAGCGCACGCCAGGGCATCAGGCTCTGGCCGTGGCCAGGGCATACCACCTTTCCGCCAGCACGACGCATCCCGCCCGGCCGCTGGGCTCTGATACCGTGCAGGCCCCTTCCGCGGTCTCGATGCACATGAGCGCATCGGCTCCCAGCTCTCCGCGGCTCCCCATCCTCAAGACTCACTGGGAGGCGCTTCTGACCTGCGGACTGCTCATGGTCGCGGTCGCCGCCGCGGCGTACCACCGCGGCTACCTGGCGCCCCCCATCGTCGAGGGCTTCTCCAATCCCCTGTGGACGCTGCTGGTCGGCTTGAGCCGCCCCTGCTCCTGGAGCCCGACACCGATGCCCATGGCCAGGGCATCGTCCTGGGACTGCTCGCGCTGCTGCCCGCGGCGACGGGAGTCCTCCTGCTTCGAGGGCTTCGCACGGGAACCGGCGCGGGAGCGGGGCTTGAAGCGCTGGCGCTGCGTGTTCACCGACAAGGCATTGAACGAGCGGCCCACGCGCGATGAGCGCAAGCGGCTCGCGGACCTGGCCATCAAGCACGGCAAGACACTGGAGGGAGGAGAGCAACGGCTGACCGCGCTGCGGCTCCATTCCCTCGCCACGCTGCTGGACCGGGGGGATGCACACCGACGAAGGAAGACGGAGCAACTGCGCGCCCACATTTTTCCGCGGCCTCCTGGTACCTGAGGCGCGCCGGGCTGCTCGGAGACGGACACATTCCAGCGACCTTTGGCGTGCATCACCGCCGACTGGGCATGGCGAGCGTGGCCGCGTGCTGTTAGAGCAGGGCCCTCGAAGCGTCGCGGGGCGCGCAATCCAACGCTCCAGACGTCACGCGCACGTCACTGCGCGCACTCCGCGTTGCCGTCGGGCGACAAGGGGGGCGTAAGGTGGCCGGCCACGAAGTCACTCGGAGGAGGCAGCGGAATGGAAGCGCAGGGCCTGCACATCGAAACGCATCCTCGAGAGGGAGACCCGCTGTTGCGCGCCGCGCGCCCGGACCCGTGCACGGTGGTGCTCTTCGGCGCGACGGGGGACCTGGCGCAGCGCAAGTTGTTCCCCGCCCTCTTCGAACTGGCGCGCGCCAACCTCCTGCCGGACCACTTCGCCGTCGTCGCCTTCAGCCGCTCGCAGCTCGACGACGACGCCTTCCGCCGCCACGTGAAGGAAGGCCTCCAGAAGTTCGCGCGCACGCAGCCGCTCGACGAGGCCACGTGGCAGCGCTTCGCGCCACGGCTGGAAGGCATCTCCGGCGGATACGACGACCCGGCCTCCTTCACCCGCCTGCGCGAGCGGCTGGAGAAGGTCTCCCAGCGCGAGGGCACCCAGGGCAATCAGCTCTACTACCTGGCCACGCCCGCCTCCACCTTCCCGCAAATCCTCCATGGGCTCGCCGGCGCGGGCCTGCTCTCGCGCGAGGAGAGCCCGAACCAGAAGCCGTGGCGGCGCATCGTCATCGAGAAGCCCTTCGGCCATGACCTGGAGAGCGCCAAGGAGCTCAACCGCGAGCTGGCCTCCGTCCTGGACGAGAAGCAGATCTTCCGCATCGACCACTACCTGGGCAAGGAGACCGTCCAGAACATCCTGGTCTTCCGCTTCGCCAACGCCATCTTCGAGCCGCTGTGGAACCGCAACCACATCGACCATGTGGAAATCACCGCGGCGGAGTCCATCGGCGTGGAGGGCCGCGGCGGCTTCTACGACGAGACGGGCGTCATCCGGGACATGGTGCAGAACCACCTCCTCCAGGTCCTCGCCCTGTGCGCCATGGAGCCACCCGTGTCCTTCGCCGCGGAGGACATCCGCGACGAGAAGACCAAGGTGTTCCGCGCGCTGCGCCCCGTGGAGGGACGCGAGGTGTCCCGGTCCGTCGTCGTGGGCCAATACGAGGGCTACCTCCAGGAGAAGGGCGTGAAGCCCGACTCGCGCACGCCCACGTACGTGGCCATGAAGCTCAGCGTGGACTCGTGGCGCTGGGAGGGTGTGCCCTTCTACCTGCGCGCGGGCAAGAAGCTGAAGAAGCGCATGACGGAGGTGTCCATCCACTTCAAGTCCGTGCCCATCGGCCTGTTCGCCGGCGAGGGCGCCACGTGCCAGCGGCTCCAGCCCAACGTGCTCACGCTGCGCATCCAGCCGCAGGAGGGAATCGCCCTCTCCTTCGAGTCCAAGGTCCCCGGTGAGGACGTCAACATCGCGGGCGTCACCATGGACTTCAACTACGCGGAGAGCTTCCAGAAGCCCGTGCCGGAAGCCTACGAGCGGCTGCTCCTGGACTGCATGCGCGGCAACGCCACCCTCTTCGCGCGCAAGGACAGCGTGGAGCAGGCCTGGGCCTACGTGACGCCCATCCTGCAAGCCATCGAGTCCGGAGAAGGAGGAACCATTCATCCCTACGCGACGGGCACCACCGGCCCGCAGGCCGCCGCGGCGCTGCTGGCCCGCGACGGGCGGCGGTGGACGCAGCTATGAGCGCGCTGCCTCCCCAGGTCGTCCCGCCCGAGCACCTGGCCCGTCAGGCCGCGGAGTGGATGGCGAAGTCGCTGCAAGCCGCGCTCGCGACGAAGCCTCGCGCGAGCCTCGCGCTGTCAGGAGGCAGCACGCCGGGCCCCGCGTACCGGGAGCTCTCGCGCCTGACGCTCCCGTGGGAGCGGGTGGACCTCTACTTCGTGGACGAGCGCTTCGTGCCGCCGGACCACCCGGACAGCAACTACCACATGGTGGAGGAGACCCTCGTGGGGCCGCTGCGGCTGTCTCCCTCGCAAGTGTTCCGCATGGAGGGCGAGCGAGAGGACCGCGACGCCGCCGCGCGCGACTACGAGGCACGCCTGCCCGCGACGCTGGACGTGGTGCTGCTGGGCATGGGTGAGGACGGGCACACGGCCAGCCTCTTTCCTGGGCACCCGGCGCTGGAGGAGAAGAGCCGGCGGGTGTTGTCCCTGGTGGGCTCCAAGCCGCCGCCATGGCGGATGACGCTCACGATGCCCGTGCTGCTGTCGGCCCACGCGGTGCTGATGCTGGTGGCGGGCGGGGGCAAGCGGGACGTGGCGCGGCGCGCGCTGGCGGGCGACCTGACGCTCCCGGCGGCTCGCGTCTCGAATGCGCAGTGGATGTTGGACACCGCCGCCGCGGGTCGGTGAGCGAAACTTCTCGGAGGAACCATGAGTGCGGCAGCGAGCGCCCAGGCGGGCGCGCAGTTTGGCGTGGCGGGCATGGGTGTCATGGGCGCGGCCCTGGCCCTCAACATCGCGGACCACGGCTTCAAGGTGGTGGGCTGGGACCGGGACGCGAAGCACGTCGACCAGGTGAACCAGCAGCACGGGCGCCCGGAGTTCAAGGCGCTCGCGTCGCTGGAGTCCTTCGTCGAGAGCCTGGAGCGGCCTCGGCGCATCCTGCTGATGGTGACGGCGGGCGCGCCGGTGGACCAGATGCTGGAGCGGCTGTTCCCGCTGCTGTCGCCCGGGGACGTCGTGATGGACGCGGGCAACAGCTGGTTCCAGGACACACGCCGGCGCGAGGAATTGTGCAAGTCGAAGGGCTTGCGCTTCCTGGGCGTGGGGGTGTCCGGCGGCGAGGAGGGCGCGCGCCACGGCCCGTCCATCATGCCGGGAGGCCCCTCGGAGGCGTATGCGCTGGTGAAGCCGGTGCTGGAGGCCATCGCCGCGCGCACCGACGAGGGCCTGTGTGTCACCCACGTGGGGCCGGATGGCGCGGGCCACTTCGTGAAGATGGTGCACAACGGCATCGAGTACGCGGACATGCAGCTGCTCGCGGAGACGTACGACGTGCTGCGCCGGGGACTGGGGTTGTCCGCGGACGCGCTGGCGGACCTCTTCTCGAAGTGGAACCAGGGTATCGCCGAGTCCTTCCTGCTGGAGACCACCATCAAGGTGCTGCGCAAGAAGGACTCGCAGACGGGCCAGCCGCTGGTGGACCTGGTGCTGGACAAGGCGGGGCAGAAGGGCACGGGAAAGTGGACGGTGCAGGTGTCGCTCGACATGGGGGTCCCCGTGCCGTCCATCGCCGCCGCGCTGGACGCGCGTGTCCTGTCGTCGATGAAGGACGAGCGCGTGGCGGCCAGCCGCAAGCTCAAGGGCCCCTCGGAGACGCTCAGCGCCGAGGAGAAGGCGCAGCTGGCGCAGTGGGCCCATGACGCGCTCTACGCGGCGCGCGTGGTGACGTACGCGCAGGGCATGCGGCTCATCCAGGCGGCGTCCCAGGAGTACAAATGGAACGTCTCCCTGTCGGAGATGGCGCGCATCTGGCGAGGCGGCTGCATCATCCGCGCGAAGCTGCTCACCCCGCTGCGCGAGGCCTTCACCCAGCAGCCGGACCTGCCCAACCTGCTCGTGTCGGACGCCTTCGCGCCGGTGCTCGAGAAGATGGCCCCCGCGTGGCGCAAGCTGGTGGGCGTGGCCACGAAGGTGGGCATCCCCGTGCCTGTGTTCAGCGCGTCGCTGGCGTACCTGGACAGCTACCGCGCCGCGGAGCTGCCGCAGAACCTCACCCAGGCCCAGCGCGACGCCTTCGGCGCACACACGTACCAGCGCCGCGACAAGCCCGAGGCGGGCTTCGTGCACACGGACTGGAACAGCTAGGACACACGCGAGTCAGGAGGAGAGGTCCCCGGGTTCGTGGGCCTCACTCCTCTCGGGTGTATTCGAATGGGGCGGGGGCCCTCGCACCGGGGGCTCCGTGTTGTTGATGGCCGTGCGCTCCACGCCGGTGAAGGTGGCGAAGGCCCACCACGCCAGGTTGAACCAGTCCGGCATGGGAATCTGACGGGTGGCGACCACCTTGGCGACTCCCGCCGCGGCGAACCCCATCGACATGAGCACCCCCAGCCCCACGCGTCCGTGGGTGGCGCGGAGCACGTCCACGTCCACCCCCTTCACGAAGCGGCTGGTCGCGCGGGCCACGTCGCTGCCCGTCTCCAGCGCGTCGAACAAGGTGGCCTCCTCGGGCGGCTCCTCGCCTGGACGAATGACGAGGTCCACGCCGGTGAGCTCACTCACCTCCCGCACCACGTCCTTCGCGTCGAGCATCTCCGGGTCGTGAAGACACAAGACGCTGCCGGTGAAGGGACGCACCTCCACCTCGTCCATGCCCTTCACGGCCGTCAAGCCCTCCGCGAGCTCGTGGGCGAGCGAGGCGTGCTCACGCAGCCAGGGCAGCCGCAGACGCACGCGCCCGGGCAGGACATGCACCACGTAGATGTAGCGGGGCATCGCGCTGCTCCTCCTCAAGTCGGCGCCGGCCCATTCGCGTGGCCATTCGCCGCCCGGCGGGCCCGAGCCTTCGCCTCGGCGAGCAGGTCCTCCAGGTCCTCCTGCCTGATGGCGGTCCGGGCCATCACCCTGTCGCCGAAGCGATAGGCGGCGGTGGCGACCTCCAGGAGCAGCGGACGCAGGTGACGGCTCAACAGCACCGAGCCCGCGCCAGCGGTGTAGCCCAGGAGGAACGACGGCAGATGGAACTTCATGGGGAAACCTCCGCGGAAGCGGGGATGAAGAAGGGTTTTCGGCGCTGGGCCAGACGGCGCCCCTGGCGCGACACGCCCAGGACGAGGCCGGGCAACACCAGCCCCGTGGCCAGTCCTCCGAAGGTCAGGAGCGACGGCGGGGGCAACCCCAACACCGCGCGCAGCGGCGGGAAGGTGAGCCCCAGCACCTGCATGGCCACAGCGCTCCCCACCAACACGGAGAAGCGCCCGGAGCCCTGATAGCCACCGCCATGGACATGGTGCGGCGCCCGACACACCACGGAGTAGCCGAGCTGCGCGGCCGTGAGCATCCCGAACGCCAGCGGCGGCCCCCCCAGCACCAATCCCGTGGCGCCCAGGCCCGCCATCAGCAGCGCATCGCGAACCACTCGCCGGGCCAGGGACCCCGACAGCAGCGGCGCGCCCGGTGGCGCCGGAGGACGGTCGAGGATGTCCGGGTCACCCGATTCGAGCGCGAGCGCGAGCCCCGGGAGCGTGTCCGTCAGCAGGTTGAGCCAGAGCAACTGAAGGGGTGTCAGCGGCTCACGGCTCCCGACGAGCGTGGCCCCAATCACCAGCGACATCTCCGACAGGTTGGTGGCGAAGAGGAAGCGGAGGGCGCGGCGCAGGTTGTCCTGGACGATGCGCCCCTCGCCCACCGCGTGGATGATGCCGCGCAGGTCCTCACCCGCCATGACGATGTCCGCCATCTGCCGGGCCATGTCGCTGGAGCGAGCCCCCACCGCCACGCCGACGTCCGCGGCCTTCAACGCCGGAGCGTCGTTGATTCCGTCGCCCGCCATGGCCACCACTTCGCCGCGCTCGCGAAGGGCGCGCACCAGGACCATCTTGTCCTCCGGTGTCACCCGCGCGAGCACCGCGACCCGGTCGAGCCAGTCTCCATCGATGCCTCCTGGCTCGGACAGGCGCGCGGTCAACTCCTTCGCGATGAGCGTCTCGCCTCGCAGGCCCACCGCGCGAGCCACCGCCTCGGCGGTATGCCGCTGGTCACCGGTGAGGATGATGGTCCGGATGCCCGCGACCCGCGCCTGGTGCAGCGTGTCCGCGGCCCCTTCGCGCAATGGGTCTCTCAGGCCCATGAAGCCCAGGAAGGTGTAGCCGCCCTCCGGCGCCGCGCCACGCGACAGGTCCATGCGCCGCCAACCGAGCGCCAGCACTCGCAGGCCCGACTCGGCCAAGGCCGTGTTGCGCTGGAGCAGGTGCCTCTGTGCCGCCGCGTCGAGGGGCCCTCGGGAGTCGTGTGAGCACAGGCGCACCACCTGCTCGGGTGCGCCCTTGATGAACGCCACGCCACCGCCGGGTGCGTCGTGCAGACTCACCACGTAGTGGATGCCCTCGGAGCGCTCCAGGAGCCGGCGCCGGGGAAAGGCTCGGCGCAGCGTGGCCCCGTCCAGTCCCGCCGCGTGGGCCGCGGTGACCAGGGCCCGCTCCGTGGAGCTGCCCGCGATGACGACCTCGTGCCCGTTGCGGTGGACATCCACATCGCTGTTGAGCAGCGCCGCGGCCAACGCCAGCGACGGCACATCCTCCAGCACCGCCTCCGGCTTCGCGCGCAGGGACGCGAGGTCCACCGCGCCTCCACCCACGTCCAGGACCTCCAGCCGCATGTCGTTGCGAGTCAGCGTCCCCGTCTTGTCCGTGCAGATGACGGTGACACCGCCCAGCGCCTCCGCCGCGGAGACTCGGCGCACCACCATGCCGCGCGCGTGCAGCCGTTGCATCGAGCGCACGAGCGCCGCGGTGGCGACGATGGGAAGGCCCTCCGGCAAGGCGGCAACTCCCAGCGCCACCGCGCCACGCAGCACCTGTCCCAAGGGCCGTCCACGGAGCAGGCCCACCACGCCAGACGCCGCCGAGGCGCCCACGGAGAACAGCGCCACGCGCCGGTCCAGATGCTCCAGCTTGCGCGACAGTGGCGTGGGAGGCGAGGCGGTCTCCTCCACGAGCTCTCGCACCCGGGCCAGCGCCATGAACCTGCCCGTGGCCACGACCACCGCGCGGCCATGTCCCGACGCCACCACCGTGCCCGCGTAGAGCATGCACGAGCGCTCGGCGAGTGGAGCGTCCTGAGACACGGGCTCGGGGCCCTTGAGCTGGGGCTCGCTCTCCCCCGTGAGCGGCGCTTCGTCCACGCTCAGGCGATGTGCCTCCAGCACGCGGGCATCCGCTTGCAGCACATCCCCCGCGCGAACGAGGAGCACGTCGCCCACCACCAGGTCCGCCACGGGGACGTTGTGCAGCACGCCATCGCGCAGCACCTGGGCCTGTCCGGCCTCCAGCTTCTGCCACGAGGCGAGGAGCGCCTCGTTGCGCCGCTCGATGCGATAGCCGATGCCGGCGTTGAGCCCCACCACCGCGAGGATGGCCGTGGCCTCCAACCGGTCTCCCGCCAGCACGGACGCGGCGGCCGACCCCATGAGCAGGCCCATGGGGATGGTGGCGACTTGCGCACGCAACAGCGACCACCGCGAGCGCGGCTTGATGCTCGCCACCGCGTTGGCGCCGTTCTTCTTGAGCCTCGCCGCGGCCTCGGCGCGGGACAGACCGTGCCGGTCCGTCTTCCAACGACTCAACACCTGCTCCACGGTGAGCGCGTGCCAGGGCTCCTCGTCGGGAGATGTCTCGATGGACTTGAGAGGCCGGGCCTCCTTCGTGGGCTCGGGAGAGGGAGGCGCTTCATCGGGCGCTTCTTTCAGCCGGTTCAGCAGCGGAGCATCGGGCGCGTAGCGCACCAGCATGCGTCCGCTGCGAGGCTCCGCCTTCACCGTCTCGATGCCGGGCCACGTCTCGAAGGTGCGCTCCAGCCGTCGTCCCAGATAGCGGTCCCCCAGGAGTCCCGGCACCGCCAGACGCAACCGCCGCGAGGCCACGGCATGCCGGACCACCACCGCGGGCGATGCCCGCCCATCGATGAGGAACACCACCATCCGCCATGCCCCCGAGGATGCCCAAGCTGGCGGCACGCGAATCGCCGGACAAGGCAGCCCGCCGCACGACGGTCCTGCCGAACAGTGGACACCCCGCCACGCGGGACGGAGTCGCCTCGAGCGCACGGGCGACGGCCAGAGACCCCACCGATGGTCCGACCCCAGGCGCCCGTCCACCGAGCCAGTCAACACGGGCGGAGGATGACGAGCGGTCGCTCCGCCGCCAGGACGCCCGTCTGCCCTTGAGTGCACGGTGTCCTCATCCTGTCACATGGCTTCGCGCGGCCCTTCCGCTACGCTTTCAGGACAGTCCATCGCGGCCCCCCTTCATCGGGCCGCGAGTCCTCTCCCCCGGGAGGACACAGCGAGGTTCCATGGAACTCCATCTCGCAGAAGAGATTCGAAAGCAGGTCGACGAGGCCTTCCGCAAGCGCGGACGGGTCAACATCGTCATCGCGGGCCGAAGCGGCGTGGGGAAGAGCACGCTCATCAACGCCGTGTTCCACGGGCGCATCGCCGACACGGGACAGGGGCGTCCTGTCACGCGTGAGACGCGCGAGTACACGAAGGACGGCATCCCGGTGAGCATCCTCGATACGCGGGGAATGGAGCTGGGGGCGTTCAAGGAGACGCTGACGCATCTCGAGGACCTGGTGGCCACGCGGGCGCGGGACTCGGATGCGACGCGGCACCTGCACTGCGCCTGGATGTGTATCGGCGAGGACTCGCGCCGCGTGGAGGAGGGAGACCTGGAGGTCGCCCGGATGCTGGCGCGGCACATGCCGGTCATCGCGGTCATCACCAAGGCGCGCAATGACCAGGGCTTCCTCACGGAGGTGGAGAAGCTCCTGCCCGTGGCCCGCAACGTCATGCGCGTGCGAGCGCTGCTGGAGACGGATGACGAAGGCCACACGCTCCATCCCCGAGGCCTGGTGGAGTTGGTGGAGCTCACCATGGAGCTGGTGCCAGAGGCGCAGCGAAACGCCTTCGCCGCGGCGCAGCGCGTGAGCATCGGACAGAAGCGCAAGCGGGCGCACGGCATCGTCGCCAGCGCGGCCGCGACCGCCGCCGCCATCGGAGCCACCCCCATCCCTTTCGCCGACGCCGCCCTGCTCGTCCCCACGCAGGTCGGAATGCTGGCGGGGATTAGCAGTGTCTTCGGCCTGCCGCTCACGGAGGCGTTCCTCTCCACGCTGGTGAGCTCGGTGGCCACCGGGCTGGGGGCCACCTTCTCGGGACAGGCCATCGTGTCGGGCCTGCTCAAGCTCCTTCCCGGCGCGGGCTCGCTGGTGGGTGCGCTCATCGCCGCGACCACAGCCACCACGCTCACGACGCTGTTCGGCGAGGCCTATATCGCCGTGCTCTCGACGCTGATGGAGCGGCGCTCCGGAGAACTCCCCGAAGAGGATGAGGTCATCCGCGCCTTCCGCGAGGAGCTGACGCTGCGCCGGGCCACCGCGTAGCCTGGAGCGTCGTGAAGGTGTAGGTCGAAGGCCCGCTCGTCGTCGTGAGACCCCCGGGCGCATCACATTGCATCAAGTCCAGATTCGCCAGGGTGAGGACCTGCGTCACCTGGGCTCCCACGAGAAGACCCGAGGTGATGACCCCGGTACTCGTGATGACCCGCTGGCCGTTGATGATGACCGGCGTCATGGCCGTGTAGTGCCACGTGCTGGTGGCGCCGTTGTTCCACACGAAGGTCTGCTCCCCCTCCCCCGAGGTGAACAGGCCCGAGCAGGAGAGCGTGGCCGTCCCCGCGAACGAGGTCGTGAACGAGTTGACGCCCACGGGCAGCCCCAGACCCGTGCACAAGCCCGACAACTCGACGCCCGAGACATTCGTCGGAGTCGGCGTGTTGGAGATGCCCGGCGAATAGGACACCTGAGATGTCCCCAGCGGACAGGTGACGAGCCCCAACGCCGAGGCGCCCCCCGGCATCATCAACACCCCCAACGCGGCCACGCTCACGAGGAGGTTCGCGACACGGGGATTCATCTGGGGGTGGGCTTGGACTGGCATGCACGTCTCCCGAGGGTTGTTACGGCGGATGCCAGCCACGTACAGGGTGACCGCGTCCGGGAGCCATCCACCTGAATCCGGAGCGCCGCGAAGCGTTGAATGTCCGACGCCGTGAGCAGGCGCAATGCCCCACCCATGCGGCCATCGTCCTCACCCTGGCTTCGGCGGCGTGGCGCGCAGCTCCGCGCGGCGAATCTTGCCGCTCACTGTCTTCGGGAGCTCCGTGACGAACTCCACGTCGCGCGGGTACTTGTACGGCGCCGTCGTGTGCTTCACGTGCTCCTGAAGCTCCTTCGCCAGCTCCTGTGAAGGCTTGAAGCCCGGCGCCAGCACCACGAACGCCTTCACCCGCTGGCCAATCTTCTCGTCCGGAACCCCAATCACCGCGGACTCGGCCACGGCCTCGTGCTCCAGCAGCGCGGACTCCACCTCGAACGGCCCCACCCGGTAACCGGACGTCTTGATGACGTCATCCGCCCGCCCGACGAACCAGAAGTAGCCCTCCGCGTCGCGCACCGCCCGGTCGCCCGTGACGTACCAATCCCCTCGGCGGCAGGCCGCGTTGGCGGCGGCGTCCCCGAGATACTCCTGGAACAACCCCACCGGCCGCTCCGGCGCCACGCGCACGGCGATGTCCCCCTCCTGCCCGTCCTTCACCTCCTGCCCCGCATCGTCGATGACGCTCACCGTGAAGCCTGGAGAGGGCTTGCCCATCGAGCCCATGCGCGGCTCCACCGCCGGGAACATCCCCACCAGCACCACCGTCTCCGTCTGTCCGTAGCCCTCGCGGATGTGCAGCCCCGTGGCGGCCTTCCACGTCTCGATGACCTCCGGGTTGAGGGGCTCGCCCGCGCTCACCGTGTGCCGCAGCGACGTCAGGTCAAAGGACTTCAAGTCCTGCAACACCATCGCGCGCCACGCGGTGGGCGGCGCACAGAACGTGGTGACCTTCTGATGCGCCAGCACCTTCAGCAGCTTCGGCGCGTCGAAGCGCCCCCGGAAGTCATAGACGACGTTGCACGCCCCCTGACTCCACGGGCCGAACAACTTGCCCCAGGCGCACTTGGCCCACCCCGTGTCGCTCAGCGTCAGGTGCCGGTCCTCCGGCGTCAGGTCCAGCCAGTACCTGCCGGTAATCACGTGGCCCATGCCGTAGCTGGCGTGCGTGTGCAGCACCATCTTCGGCATGCCCGTGGTGCCGGACGTGAAGTAGATGAGCAACGGGTCCTCCGCCCGCGTCGGAGCGAACGTCTCCCCATGCGCGGCCGTGCCCAACGTGCCCGGCTGGTAGCGGACCCACGGCGAGGGAGCCCCCTCGCCCACCGCAATCCACGTCTCCACGCGGCCCGTCCCCACCAGCCCCTCGAAGTGGTCCAGGCAGCTCACATCCGCGATGACCGCGTTCGCCTCCGCCGCCACCAGGCGGTAGCGGATGTCCTTGACGGTGAGCATGGGTGTCCCGGGCATGAAGACGATGCCCGCGCGAATGCAGCCCAGCACCAGGAACCACCACTCGGGAATCCGGGGCATCATGATGAAGACCCGGTCCCCCTTCTTCAGCCCCAGTCCCGCGAGGAACTGCGCCGCGTGCACCGAACGCTGCCGCACGCCCTGCCACGTGAAGCGCTCTCCCCGGCCAGACTCGTCGGACCACAAGAGCGCGAGTGACTCCGGGCGCTCGGCGGCGTGCCGGTCCACCACATCCGTGGAGAAGTTGAAGTGCTCGGGCCGCTCCCACCGGAAGTCGCGATGGGTGGCCGCGTAGTCGCGCATGTTGCGGGGCGAAGAGGGAGTCATGCGCGGAAGCCTGCCACGCACCGGCGCGCGCGTCCGCCACTCCCACCCGCTTCGCACGATGGGCAACAGCCGGGAACGAAGAAGGGGCCCGTCCGAATGGACCGGCCCCTTCACGTGCTTCACCGCGTCCGCAAGCGGCTCAGTTCAGCTCCATGCACGGCGCGATGTTGCCCAGGCCGTTGCACGTCAGCATCGCGTCCATCAGCTGCTTCTCCGCCTCGGCCGTGCGGCCCGCGGCCAGCTCGCGGCGGATGCCCTCGCGCTCGGCCAAAAGGTGCAGCCACGGGTCCGGCGTGCCCTCGGCGAAGCCTCGCAGCGCGCTCATCGCCGAGCCATCCATCGCCGCGAAGCCCGTCTGCACCAGCGCGCCGAAGTAGATGTCCCGCTCCCCCGAGCGGCGCAGCGACTCCAGCAGCGCCGTGGCGTCCTTCTTCGAATCGCTGTCACGCAGCAGCCCCGCGTACCCTTGCGCCAGCGGAGCCCGCGCCGCGAAGTCCCGCGCCGCCACCTGCCGCACGTAGTCCTGCAACACCGAGCCCCCACCCAACCCATCCAGCTCCCGGGCCAGCGGCAACAGCGCCTCCACGCGCTCCTTCGACGGCAGCGTGCGGACGGCCTCATACAGCGCGGCGCGAGCCACCACCGGCCGCTGCATCAGCTGCTTCACGTCGAACGCCGCCTCTCCCGTCAACATCCCCCACGCGTCCGTCACCTGCCGCCGGTAGCGGACCCGCTCCTCCGCCAGCTGCGTGCGCAGCTCCGACGCCATCCGCCGCGCCTCCGCGCTCCACCCGTCCTCACCCAACGAGGCCACCGTGTCGAAGGACGCCGCCGCCCGGTCCAGCAAATCCCTCTCACGCAACACCAGCGCCCGGTTCCACAGCGCCTGCGAATGATTGGGATTCTGGCGCAGCGCGCTCGTCAACAAGCCCAGCGCCTCCTCGTACCGCTGCCGGCTCAGCGCCACCACCGCCAGGTCATTCGCCTTGTCCGCGGACTCGGGCTCCTGGCCCAGGAACGCCTCCGCCTGCTGCCAGTCACCCCGCAGCGCATACGCCGCCGCGATGCCCCGGAAGTCGTGACGCTCGGCCAGCTGCGCCAACGGCCGCAGCGGCAACAGCTCCGTGGTGTGGCTGGTGCCACGCATCGGGCTGTAGGGCAGGAACCGGTCCGCCTTCGGGTGGCTCAGCCGCGCCTCGAACGCTCGCGTGTCCGCGCTGGCCATCCACACCTCGCCCGGAATCTCCGCCGGCGCCTGGAACCGGAACACTCCCACCGCCGCCAACCCCGCCGCCAACGCCACCGGAACCACCGTGCGGGACACCTGCCGGAACCTGTCTCGCAGCGACACCACCTTCGCCCCCACCACCGGCGCCGGCAGGTCCTCCGGCTCCTCCACCACCTCCGCGGTCCCCAAGGCCCGAGCCGCCAGGAACTCCAGCTGCAGCAAATCCCTCAACCCCGCCTCACACTCCGCGCACCGCGTCAGGTGCTGGCGGAAGGCATCCGCCTCCGGCGCGGACAGCTCGCCGTCGATGAAGAGGTGCAATCGGTTGTTGGTGCATGGCGTCGTCATGAGCTCGTTGCCCCTCGCTCGCGGGCCACCGCAACTTGTGGCAGCAGCAAGTCCTTCAGGTCCCTGCGCGCCAGGGTGAGCCAACTGCCCACCGTGCCCACGGGAACGTTGAAATGCTCGGCGATGGCGTTGTAGCGCCTGCCCTCGGCATGTAGCCGGTAGGCGTCACGCAGGTGCGGCTTGAGCCGCTCCACCGCCTTCTGGAACTCCTCGGTGCTGACCAGCTCCCAGTTCTCCTGGGACTCCGCCTGGGCCACCCCCTCCTGCACCAGGGCGAGGTGAGGCATTCCGCGGACTTCCGTCCGCTGACGGCGGCAGTAGTCCAGGAAGCGGTTCGTCATCGTCGTACACAGCCACGCCGCCGCCGCCGCGTCCGAGCGCTCCTTCAGCGACTCGAACTCCTGCATCGCCCGCTCGAAGGTCTCCTGGACCAAATCCTCCGCCTCCAAGCTGGAGCGAGCCGACAGCCGGCGCGCCAGCCCCAGCAAGCTGGGCCGGTGCTGCCGGATGAACGCCTCGAAGCGCCTCCGCTCCCGGTTGAAGACGTTGGCCATTTTGTCCTACATGCTCGCTTGGCGGGTTTCCCTGTCAAAGACGTGAAGCCCCCTGTTCCTTGAGAAAAAAGTGCAAGGGCACAGACAAGCAGATGCCCGGAAGGGGGGATGTTCCCGTCCGGGCATGGATCTCCACGGTGGGGCCAAATGGCCCCGCTGCCACGACCGGTGGGGCCTAGCGCGCCTGCGGGGCAGCGGCCAGCGCGGGCGTGGACGGCATGGGCAGGGGCTTGCGCGCCCGCTGCACTCCCACGTTGGTGGAGCAGTCCACGTAGTTGTTCTTCACGTGGGCGTCCGCCGCACTCGACTCGACGGCAGTGCCACTCAGGGACGGCGTTGAACCCGGCGTCATGCGCTCGCTCCTCGTGCTGAGATACAGGCAGCACGGACAAGTTGCTGGTGGATGAAACGTTGGAACTGTCATCGTCCTTACCATGCTCCGCTGCCATTCCGTGAGAGGCGGGGGGGTGGATTGGGTCTAGGAATTCAAGGATTTCTAAATGAGCGCGGATACATCCCGGTTGGCTTTGGAGTGGCAGGTCTGGCTGGTGGAGAACCTGGCGCTGGGCGTGACACGGGAGGAGGCGTGCGAGGCGTTGGTGGGGGCCGGCGTGGGCGAGGACGTGGCGAAGGAGGAGGTGGCGCGAGTGGAGGCCCATCCCTTCTTCCAGGCGTGCCAGCGGGTGGGGCGGCGCTACGGGTGGATGGAGTCCGTGATGGATGTCTACAGCACGTTGCACCAGCAATCGGGACGGCACACGGAGCTGGAGCGCAGACACAACCTGTCGGGTGAGGAGTTCTTCGCGCGCTACTACTTCGGCCACCGGCCGGTGGTGCTGACGGGGCTGATGAAGGATTGGCCGGCCCTGGGACGCTGGACGCTGCCCTATCTGGCCGAGCGCGCGGGCGACGCGGAGGTGGAGGTGATGACGCGGCGGGAGTCGAACCCGGACCACGCGCCGGAGCCCGACAAGCACCGCGAGACGATGCGCTTTCGCGACTACGTGCACCGCGTGGCGACGGGCGGGGAGACGAACGACTACTACATGGTGCCGCGCAACGAGAACTGGCAGCGGGACGGGCTCAAGCCGCTGCGGGATGACGTGAGGGCGCCGCGAGACATCATCGACGCGCGGCTCAAGCCGGACATGATGACGCTGTTGTTGGGCCCCGCGGGCACCGTCACGCCGCTGCACCACGACAACATGAACGTGCTCCTGGCGCAGGTGGTGGGGCGCAAGCACATCAAGCTCATCCCCTCCTTCCAGCGGCACCTGATGTACCCGCGCTACGGCACCTTCAGCCACGTGGACGCGGCGCGCCCGGACGCGGACCGCTTCCCGCTGTACTCGGAGGCCCACGTGGTGGAGGCGGTGCTGGAGCCCGGCGAGCTCGTCTTCATCCCGGTGGGCTGGTGGCACTGGGTGCGCGCGCTCGACGTGAGCGCGTCCGTCACCTTCCACCACTTCCTCGTCCCTCAGGGGAACACGTACCTGCCCACGCCCCACTGAAGGGGGCGGTGGGCTCAGTCGGACGTCTCCACCAGCAGCACGTGGTGCGTCCAGCTGTTGCGAGCATCCCGCGCCAGCCACTTGGCGCGCTCATCTCGCAGCGCCACCGCGGGCGCGGCGCCGCCGCGGATGCGCTGGCGCACGCCGTCGAAGAAGCGCCCCGCGGCGTCGGGGATGTCCACGGTGGACGCGAGCACCGCGCGCGCGCCCGCCTCGATGAAGGCGGCCGGCAGGCTGAACGGCTCATGCGTGGTGGTGGACGCGAGCCGCCCCGCGCTGCACGCCGCGAGGAAGACCAGCGGCGAGCCCGCCAGCTTCTGCCTGCGGACGATGTCGGCCGTCAGCGCGTAGCGCCCGTTCCCCTCGGGGGACAGCACCACCAGCGACGCGTCGGAGAGGACCGGGTCGCTGATGCCGTGCGCGTGAATCTCGATTTCCGTCGCGTCCGACATGCTGGAGAGCACGCGCGACGGCGTCGCGTCCGAGCCCGTCAGCAGCTCCAGCGCCGAGGGCTCCGGCTCATCCGGAGGTGTCCACGTGGGCAGCCGGGGGAGCTGCAACAGCGCGGGGGCCTCCACGCTGGAGACCACCAGGCGGCGTGGCGCGGAGCCGCCCACCACGGGCGCCGCCTTCCCCATGCGGAAGCTCCACGGCAGGTCCGAGGGCAACAGGTCCGTGCGGCCGAAGACGGGCGCCCACGCGAGCACCTCCACCTGAGGACAGGCCTTGAGCACGCGCCGCACGGGCTCGGGGACCAGCTGCGTGCTGGGGCTGTCCGCGAAGGGCTCCTTGCGGTCTCCCTGATAGTCCCCCACCAGCTCTCCGCCCGGGCCCCGCGCCACGGCCACCGAGCGCTCGTTGTGCACGGCGGCGGCGAGCGCACACGTCTTGGGGACTTGCGTGCCCAGCTGCGCGGCCATCAACTCCAGCACCCGCGCGAAGTCGCCCGTGCGCCCCGCGTCGGTGACGAGCGAGGAATAGCTCAACGTCCACGCCTCCCGCGCCAGCGTGTCGGTGGAGGGCAGCTTGCGCGCGTCCTCGATGGCCTGCGTGAGCAGCTCCACGCCGCGCGCGTGCTCGCGGTCCAGCTCGAAGCGGCCCTCGATGTAGCGCGCGTAGACGGCGTCGCCGGGCATGGGGTTGGAGGCGCGCGCGACGTCCAGCGCGTGGCGCATCCGCTCCGTGTCCTTCGGGTCCGGGCGGGCGCGGGCCAGCTCCGCGAACGTGGCGCCGTACATCAAATCCAACCGCTCCTCGGGACACGAGGCCGCGGCGTCCAGCGAAGCCCTCGCGGCCTCCGGGCGCAGGGCCAGATAGTACGTGTGGGCCTGGTTGATGTGAGGCCAGTAGCAGTTGGGCGAGCGGCCTCCGCGCGCGGACCACTCCTCCACGTAGGCCAGCGCGCTCGCGAAGTCGCTGCGGTCGCGGGAGATGTGGACGAGCACCTCCAGCGAGGTGAGCTCCAGCTCCCACTCCTGGAGCTGCCGCGCCCAGGACCACGCGGTGCGCACGTGCTGCTCGGCTTCCGTCAACCGCCGCAGGTCGCCGTAGAGGATGCCCAGCCGGAGCTCCAGCTCCACGCAGCGCGCGGAGAAGGCCCCCTCGCGGCAGCGCTGGAGCGCGTTGAACAGGCGCTGCTCGGCCTTCCACCACTCGCCGTCCGCCATCTCCTTGCGCGCCAGCTCGCGCTCCAGGAAGAGGTTGAGCCAGGAGTCCTGCTCGCGCTGTCCCCGGGCGAGGAGGTCCGGCAGGTAGCGCAGCGCGGCCTTGTTGTGCAGCGCCAGGCCCACGAAGAGGTCGTCCTCGCCCGAGGCGCGCACCGACTCCACCAGGGACTCGGGCGCGGCGACACGCTTGCGCACCAGCTCCGCGTACCCCTTCGCCAGCACGCTCCGGCGCGCGAAGTCCCGCGACGACACACGCGTCACGTAATCGCCCAGCGAGGAGCCTCCCTGGATGCGGTCCAGCTCACGCGCCAGGGGCATCAGCGCCAGCGCGCGCTCCTTCGACGGCGCCGCGCGGACCACGTCGTAGAAGTGCTGCCGCACCACGCCTGGACTCAGGCGCGCCTCCTGGAGCGGCAGCGGCGCCTTCGCGTCCTCCAGCAGCGCCAGCGTCGCGTCGCGGGCATTGCGCCACTTCCTCGCGCGCTCCTGCGTCTCCTCGCGCAGCGTCACCGCGTGCGCCCTCGCCTCGCGGCTCCAGCCCTGCTCACCGAGCGCGGCCACCTTCTCGAAGGTCTCCGCCGCCTTCATCGTCAGGCCCATGTCCCGCAACACCAGCGCGCGGTTCCACAGGGCCTGCGCATGCCGGGGATTCGAGGCCAGCACCCCATCCAACAACTGCAATGCCTGCTCATGGGCTCCGCGGGAGAGGTGCACCGCGGCCAGGTCACTGTCCCGGTCCGGCGAAGGCGACATGCGCGCGAGGAACGAGCCCGCCTGGTTCCACTCCCCTTGCAGTCCGTACGCGGCGGCGATGCCCGCCCAGTTCCCATCCGCTTCCAGACCGGCCAGCTCCTTCAATGGGATGGGCTCGGGAGGAACCAGACATCCCCCCGCCGAGACACGCGGACGATAGCGGTCCGCCTCTGGATAGGTGAGCCGGGCCTCGATGCGTGCGACGGCGCGCCGCTCGGCCCAGAAACGCGGCTCCACTCCACCGCCCCCCGACGGCGTCCGCACGAGCAGGAACGTGACGACAAGCACGGCCGCGGCCAACGCCAGGACCAAGGCCTTGTCATAAGCCGACTTCAACATGCTGCCCCCTCGGGCGCCTCCCCAGGCAGCCGCCCACCCGGCGGGTTCTACACCAACCCTCCCCTTGGCGCCGACTTTCGCTCGAATCCCAACACCGGGCACCGGAGGCACAGGCGTCCCGTGGTTCACACCCGCCCTGTACGAACGGACACCCCGGCGAGTCGTCCCGCGAAATAAATCGGCGGAATCCATCCCGCGCATCCCACGTATGAGGCCAGGTGCACGAAGCAGCGGCGCGCCGTCAGGCCGGTGGGGACGCA
The DNA here is from genome assembly GCF_037414475.1 of Myxococcus stipitatus. The sequence continues at coordinate 3,281,149 of NZ_CP147913.1, forward strand.
AGCGGCATCTGAGCCCAAGTGGCTCGCGCACCCACCCTGGCGCCGCGCGTCCATCCCCCGGGAATCACTGCGCCGAACCTCAAGCAGCGAGCAGCGGTGCGAGCGCGGCGCCGCCGTGTCCACCCACGAGCGGCGCGCCGGACGCATGAGCGAGTGGGGGTTGGCGGGCGGGCTCCAGCGGGAAGCAGGACGGCCGCCCGGGTGTCCCATGCGCCGCCAACCCGGAATGAAAGGACCCTGTTTGACCCCATCCCTTCGACTCGCTGCCCTGGCGTTGCTTGCCCCCTCCCTCGCATCCGCGACCGTGGTGTGGAAGGGCGACTTCGAGACCGGCAACCTTTCGCAGTGGACGCGCACCCAAAGCGTCTCCAACAGCCGCCTCCAGGTGGTGACGGACATGGTGCGCGAGGGCCGCTATGCCCTGAAGGCCACCGTCCGCCAGGGAGATGACCCCATCGGCGCCAGCGGCAACCGCAACGAGCTGCTCTACATCAGTGAGGAGAAGACCGGCTCGACGTACTTCTACAAGTGGAGCACGTTGTTCCCGAAGAACTACCCGCTCTCGGACGGGTGGCAGGTCTTCGCGCAGTGGCACCAGGAGGGCTGCTGTGGCTCACCGCCGCTGGAGTTCTTCGTGCGCGGGGACCGGATGCACCTGCGCGTGGGCGGAGCCGATGGCCCCATCCCGTGGGAGGGTCCGCTGTCCCGAGGTGAGTGGCACGACTTCGTGCTTCAGGTGAAGTGGTCCTCCAACCCCAAGGTGGGCTTCGTCCAGCTCTGGCACAACGGAAAGCTTGTGTTGCCCAAGACGATGGGGGCCACGCAGTTCAGCAGCGAGATGAACTACCTGAAGCTCGGCCTGTACCGCGAGGACACCATCAAGCCCGAGGCCAGCGTGTACCACGACGGCTTCGTCATGAGCACCGCGCTGGAGGACGTCATGCCTCCCCCGCCGCCCCCGGCACCCGAGCCGACGCCGACGCCGACCCCGACCCCGGAACCGACGCCCACGCCGACTCCGGAACCGACGCCGACGCCTGCTCCGAATCCGACGCCGACGCCGCCTGTCATCAACGTGCCCACGCAGCCGAACACGAGCACCCCTGGCACCGGTGTGGTGAACAACGACGACCGCGAGAACCCCAAGCCCGGCGGCAGTGGCTGTGGCGCTTCGGCCACGGGCGGCGCTCCGTTCGTCGTGGCCACGGCGCTGCTGGCGCTGGCGCTGACAGGCCGCCGCCGCAGGGCCTCGGAGGTGCGCGTCACCCGGCGCTGAGCGTCCAGGGAACGACGTCCCGGTCCATGAACAAGAAAGCGGGTCCGCTCACCGAGGGCGGACCCGCTTTTCTTTCACCCGTTCATCGATTCACCGGCGCATCGGCCGGGAGGACACGTCAGTGCGCGCCCTCCACCTTCACGCCGGGACTCGCGCGCCGCAGCATCACCACCAGCACCAGCGAGCAGGCGAAGATGGCCGTGAGCACGGTGAAGTTGGCGTTGAAGGCGCGCACCAGCGCCTGCAGGTTGATGCGCTGCCCCAATAGGCCGTAGGCGGCGGCCAGCGGGTCGGTCACCCGCGCGGCGACCGTGGCCTTGATGCCGGCGAGCTGCTCCTGCGTCACCTGCCCGTACACGTCCACGTGCGAGGAGAGCGCGGTGGCGTTCACCTTGGTCAGCCGGTTGAGCGCGCTGCTCATCCACGCGGTGCCGATGGAGCCGCCCAGCTCGCGCGTCAGGTTGAACAACCCCGCCGCGTTGCCGCGCTGGTCCGGCCTCAGGTTGCTGAGCGCCATCACCGACAGGGGCACGAAGATGAAGCCCATGGAGCAGGCGCGGATGAACACCGGGGTAATCAGCGCCGCCTCGTCCGCCGTGCTCGTCAGGTGGCCGTTGGTCCACAGCGAGAAGCACATGCCGACGATGCCCAGGCCCACGAGCAGGCGTCCGTCCACCTTGCCTCCGAAGCGGCCGATGAGCGGCATGAGCAGCACCTGGATGAAGCTGCCCTTGAGGAACACCAGCCCGATGTCGAGCGCCGAGTAGCGCATCACCGTGCCGCAGAAGAGGCTGAAGAGGAATGAGCCTCCGAACAGCGCCGTGCCGATGAGGAAGTTGACGCCTGTCGCCGCCGCGTAGGAGCGGTTGGCGAACACGCGCAAGTCCACCACCGGCTGGGGGGTCTCCAGTTCGTGGACGATGAAGGTGATGAGCGCCACGCCCGCCACCACCGCGAGCACGGTGATCTTCATGCTGTCGAACCAGTCCTCGCGGGTGCCCTCCTCCAGCACGAACTGGAGCGCCGCCATGCCCACCGCCAGGAGCGCGATGCCCCAGCGGTCCACGCGGGCCATGGAGGGCTCGAAGTCCTCCTGCTTGATGTGGCGCCACGCCATGTACGCGGCGAACAGCCCCACCGGCAGGTTGATGAGGAATATCCAGTGCCAGCTCGCCACCTCGATGAGCATGCCGCCCACGGTGGGGCCCAGCAGCGGCCCCGTCACCGCGCCCAGACCGAAGAGCGCGCCGGCCATGCCGTGCTCCTTCTGGGGATACCGCGCGAAGAGGATGGCCTGCGACGTGGGGATGATGGCGCCACCACCCACGCCCTGCAGGATGCGGAAGAGCACGAGCGACGGCAGATTCCACGCCAGGCCACACAGCACGCTGGCCGCGGTGAAGATGAGGATGGACGCGGTGAAGTAGCGCCGGAAGCCGAAGCGCCGCTGGAGCCACCCCGTCATGGGGATGACGACCACGTTGGCCATCATGTAGCCGGTGGACACCCAGGCAATCTGGTCCAGCGGCGTGCCAAAGCTCGCGCGGATGTCACTGAGCGCGACGTTGACGATGGAGATGTCCAGCACGGACATCAGCGCCGCGGCCATCGCGGCGATGGTGATACCGGCCTTGGAGCCGGTGATGACCTCACCCTTCACGACTAGTTGCTCCTCGTGTCCACGGTGACGATGGCGCTCATGCCCGGCTTGAGGGCCAGCCCCTGCGCGTCACCGTCGAAGCGGATGAGCACGGGGATGCGCTGCACCACCTTGACGAAGTTGCCGGACGCGTTGTCCGGAGGCAGCAGCGCGAAGCGCGCGCCGCTGGCGCCCGCGAGGCTGTCGACGTGGCCCTTGAAGCTGTGGCCGCTGAAGGCATCCACCGTCACGTTGACAGGCTGGCCCTCCTTCATCTCGCCCACCTGGTCCTCCTTGAAGTTGGCCACCACCCAGATGTCGTCCTGGGGCACCACCGCCATCAGCGGGCGCTCCGGGCCCACCATCTGCCCCAGCTCCACCGTGCGGCGGCTCACCACACCATCCACCGGCGCGCGCACCTTCGTGTAAGAGACGGCCAGCTCCGCCAGGTGCAGCGCCGCCTGCGCCTGCTTCAGCTTCGCGTCGGACAGCTTCACCGCCGCCTGCGCCGCCGTCACCTGCACCGGCCCTGTCTCCGCCGCGGCCAGCCGGCCCTGCGCCGTCTCCAGGCCACCCGAGGAGCCCTGCACGCCCGCCTCGGTGGAGAGCAGCTTGGCGCGAGCCACGTCCAGCGCCGCCTTCGACTGGTCATACGCGGACTCCCGCGCGTCCAGGTCCGCCTGCGTCACCGCGCCCTCCGACTTCAACGTCTTCACGCGCGCCAGGTCCGTGTCCGCCAGCTTGAAGCGAGCCTCCGCCGCCACCACGTCCGCCTGCGCCTGGTTCAGCGCCGCCTTGGAGGAGCTGATGCCGCTGCTCGCTTGCACGACGCCACCGCGGGCCTGACGCAGCGTCGCGCCCGCGTTGACCTCGGTGAGCGCCAGCTGCGCCTGCGCGTTGGACGCCTGCGCCTCCGCGCTCTGCACGTCCGCGCGAGCCACCTCCAGCTTCGCCTCCAGGTCCGTGGCGTCCAGCTCCACCAGGACCTCACCGGCCTTCACCCGCTGGTTGTCGTTCACCAGCACCTTGGCCACCTGGCCCGCAATGCGGGGCGACACGTTGGCGATGCGGCCCTCCACCTGCGCGTCGTCCGTGGACTCGTGGCCACGCGACACGAGCCAGCGAACCCCGCCGCCCACCAGCGCCAGGCCCAGCAGCGCGGGCAGGACCTTCTTCGCGCGGGAGCGTGGCGCGGCGGGCTCCTTCACGAGGGAAGGCGTCGTCTTCGAGGTGTCGGGGTTCGGGGAATCCATCGATGGGGATGCAGTACTCATGACGTTTCTCAAAGGTTCAACGAGTCGATGATTTGGTGGCTAACCATTCGGGCGGAGTGGGACATCCACCGGCCTGACGGAAGGAACTCGAGGGTTCGGGAAAGGGAGGGGGCTTACGGCTCGCGGAAGGCGGGGAGGTGCGTGGAGACCTTGGCCAGCAGCGTTCGAAGGGTGTCGCGCTCCTCTTCACTCAAGCCCGACATGAGCGCGGCGACGCGGCGATAGTGCTCGGGGAACATCTCCTCGAGCAGCACGCGCGCCTTGCGTGTGAGGTGCACGGTGTACATGCGGCGGTCTTCCGGGTGGTCCTCCCGGGAGATGAGGCCGTCCTTCTCCAACGTGTCGAGCAGCCCCGTCATGGTGGCGCGGCTCACACAGGAGCTCTCCGCGAGCTCGGCGGGAGTGAGGCCTCGGCCATCCTCCGTCTCGCTGGCGGAGTACAGGCGCACCAGCACGGTGAAGCGGCCCGTGGACAGCCCCCACCGGCCCAGGCTGGCGTCGTAGGCGACCGACAGGTCGTTCGACAGCCGCAGCAAGGAGATGCAGGTCTCGATGGCGCCTGGGTCCAACTGCGGAAAGCGCTTCGCCAGACGCTGCAACCGCTCGTAGCGGGTGATGGGGGGAGGATTCACTGTCATGGTTTCCGAGCGGTGCTCCCGGCGAGCGACGCCGTGTCGATGTCGTAAGGCCCCTAACTAGTCGGCGCAACGAAAAACTTCAAAACGGGAGACGGCGGTGGACGGAAGGGCCTGCTCGCCCGCCCGAAGTGTGAAGCGGTGCGCCTGGTGCCACGCGGGCCGTTATGAAGTGGGCGTGCTCGATGTGAAGGACCCCACCGTGCAGGCGGCGCTGCGCCGCGCTTGTGAGGAGGCCGGCCTGCCGGACTCGCTGCGTGGATGTGTGTATCCGCTGCTCAGGGACGCGGAGGGCGACTGGCCCACCTGCTGCGGTGGAGGCTGCATGCCGTGTTCGTCCACCCTGGCGGATGTGGCGGTGCGCACACTGGAACTTCTCGGCACGCCCCGCTCCACGCCCGTGCCGCCGTGAAGGCGGACTGACGTAGGCTTGGGGACACATGAGCCCCATCGTCCATGCGGAGCTGTCGTGGCTGATGTCCCAGGTCCTGCGCGAGCGAAGGGACCGCATCCTCGTCATGTGCGCGGGGCTCGCTCCGGATGTGGATGGGCTCACGCTGCTGGCGGGCGAGGCCATGTACGTGCGCTATCACCATGTGCTCTTCCACGGTTACGTGGGGGCGCTCATCACCACCGCGGTGTGTGTGGCGATGGCGCGGCAACGGGTGCTCGTGGCCGCGCTCGCGCTGGGTGCGTTCCACCTGCACCTGCTCTGCGACCTCGCGGGCAGTGGGCCTGGATGGCCCATCCACTACTTCTGGCCCACGAGCATGCGGGAGTGGTTCTGGGCGGGGCAGTGGAACCTGGCGTCGTGGCAGAACTCGGTCATCGGGCTCGTCGTGACGCTGGTGTGCCTGGCGTGCGCGCTGCGATGGCGGAGGACCTTCGTGGAGGTGTTCTCGCCTCGCTGGGATGCGGTGGTGACCCAGACGCTGCGCAAGCGCTTCCTGTCTGAGCCTGGGACGTCCGCGTCCACGCCCACCGGAAACTGAGTCGCACCGAGCGTCTGTAGTCCACGAACATGCGCGGTGAGGTTGTGTCCACCAGCGTGCAGCGCCGAAGCGCGGCGCTCGTTCGGATACATTGCCTGGTGGCATCCCGCACGCCTAGCTTGAAGGGGTTTCCGCTAAGGGGCTCCCCCATGCCTGCGTATCGCGAAGTACTCGCCCGGATTCCCGACCCCGATACCGACGCTGGCAGGCAGTGCCAGGGATTGCTGGACATGAAGACCAAGCCTCAAGGCAGCCTCGGGCGCCTGGAGGAGCTGGCCTGTCAGTGGGCCGCGCTGCGAGGAGAGGCCGCGCCCGCCATGCCTCGCAAGGGGCTGGTGGTGATGGCCGCGGACCATGGCGTGACGGAGGAAGGCGTGAGCGCCTATCCCGCCGAAGTCACCGCGCAGATGGTCGCCAACTTCTCCCGAGGCGGCGCCGCCATCAACGTCCTCGCCCGGCAGCACGACGTCCGCGTGGAGGTCGTGGACATGGGCGTGCGCGCGCCGCTCCCTGGACTCCAGGGCGTGCGCAACCACCGCCTCGGGCCTGGGACGGGGAACTTCGCGCGTGGGCCCGCGATGTCGCGCCGGCTGGCCGAGGAGGCCCTGAGCGTGGGCGCGCTGCTGGCGCTGGAGCTGGCGGAGTCGGGCGTGACGCTGGTGGGCCTGGGGGACATGGGCATCGGCAACACCACCGCGTCGGCGGCGCTCACGTGTGTGCTCGCGGGAGTGTCGCCCGACATGGCCACGGGGCGCGGCACGGGCGTGGATGACGCGGGCCTCACGCGCAAGGTGGAGGTGGTGCGGCGCGCGCTGGCGGTGAACCAGCCGGACGCGGCGGACCCGCTGGATGTGCTGGCCAAGGTGGGGGGCTTCGAAATCGCGGGCCTGGCAGGTGTGGCGCTGGGCGCGGCGTCGCGGCGTGTGCCGGTGATGCTGGATGGCTTCATCTCATCTGTCGCGGGCCTGGTGGCGGCGCGGTTGTGTCCCAGGGTGATGCCCTTCCTGCTCGCCAGTCACATGTCTCGCGAGGCGGGCCACCGCCGGGTGCTGGAGGCCCTTCGGCTGCGGCCCCTGTTGGACCTGGGCCTGCGGCTGGGCGAGGGCACCGGCGCGGTGCTCGCCATGGGCTTGATGGACAGCAGCCTGCGCGTGTTGCACGAGATGGCCACGTTCGCCTCGGCGGGGGTCGCGGAGAAGACGCGGCGCTGACGCTCGCCGTGGCGGCGGAAACGTGGCAGGAGTCGCGCCACGTTCCCATGAAGCGACTCTTCGCCAGCATCGCCTTCCTCACGCGCATCCCCGTCCCCGGCGCCGCGACGTTCGACGCCGCCGACGTGGGCCGCTCGACGCTCTGCTTTCCCCTGGTCGGTGCCCTGCTGGCGGTGCTGCTCGTGGGAGTGCGCCACCTGCTCTACCCGCTGCTGCCCGCCACGGTGACGGCGTTCGTGTTGCTCGCGGTGTACGCGCTGCTGACGGGCGCGCTGCACCTGGATGGGCTCGCGGACATGGCGGATGGCTTCGGCGGCGGGCGCACGAAAGAAGACGTGCTGCGCATCATGCGCGACCACGTGATTGGCGCGTATGCCGGCGTCACCCTGGTGCTGATGCTGGGCTTGAAGGCGAGCGCGCTGGCGGCACTGCTGGAGCGCGGACAAGCGGATACCGCGTTGGTGGTGGCGCTGGTGCTGGGCCGGTGGGGCTCCGTTCCTCAAGGGTGGCTATTGCCTTATGCGCGCCGCACGGGAGGCCTTGGCATGGCCATCACCGACCATGTCGGGCGCGTGGAGGTGTTCGGAGCCACGGTGCTGGCGCTCAGCTTCGCGCTGGGGTTGATGGGTTGGCGCGGCGGGGTGCTGCTCGCCGTGGTGGCCGGAGTGTCCGCGCTCCAGGGCTGGTGGTGCCGCCGGAGGATTGACGGAATCACGGGCGACACCATGGGCGCGAACACCGAGATTTGTGAGGCGGTGGTGCTCGTGGTGGCGCTGGCGCTCGGCTGAGTCTCGAGGAGGGAGGACAAGCGTGGACTGGCGGCTCCCCAGCGGCGTGACGCGGATGATTCTGGTGAGGCACGGCAAGCCCTCGGAGGAGATGAAGGGCCGCTGTTATGGGCGGCTCGACGTGGGCCTCGCGCCGGAGGGCCACGTGCAAGCGCAGCGCGCGGCGAGCCTGCTCTCCCAGGTGGAGCTCCACGGCCTTTATTCGAGTCCGCGGCTGCGCGCGCTCGACACGGCAAAGCGGGTGGCGGAGTGGCGCGGCGTGGGCATCGAGGTGGACGAAGCCTTTCGCGAAATCGACTTCGGGCTCTTCGAGGGGCTCACCTACGAAGAAGCCGAGCGCCGCTTCCCGAGCCTCTATGCGGAGTGGATGGCGCACCCCGAGCAGGTGCGGTTCCCCGAGGGAGAGACGTTCTCGGAGATGCGCGTGCGAGTGCGCGAGGGAGGCCGGGCCTTGCGCGCACGGCATCCAGGCCAGTGCTTCGCGCTGGTGTCACACGGAGGAGTCAACCGCACGCTGCTGGCCGAAGCGCTGGGAATGGCGGACCAGCACCTGTTCCGGCTGGACCAGGTCCACGCGGCGGTGAACGTCATCGACTTCTACGACGACGAGCCCGTGGTGAAGCTGATGAACCTGGAGCCTTGAGTCCCTCGGCTCAGGTGGACCTGCGAGCCACCAGGTACACGAGCAACGGCGTGCCCAGGGCCGCGGTGACCAGTCCCACGGGAGGCTCGCGGCCGGGCATGATGACGCGAGTCAGCGCGTCGCACAGCACCAGGAAGCTGGCCCCCACCACCACCGAGCACGGCAGCAACACACGGCGACTCACGCCGAGCACGCGCCGGACGATGTGCGGGACGATGAGCTCCACGAAGGCGATGGGGCCACACCACGCGACACAGCCCGCGACACCCATCGCGCCCAAGCCGATGGCGACGATGCGCACCACCCGCACGTTGACGCCTTGGGATTCGGCGTGCTCCTCGCCCGCGATGAACACCTCCAGCGCGCGCGTGAGCAGCAAGAGCCCCACCACCGACACGGCGGCGACAGGCAGCAACATCACGATGCCCTGGTAACCCACCTGCGGCAGATGCCCCATGGTCCACCGAGTGGCCGCGAGCAACTCCGCCGAGTCCGCCGAGAACTGCACGCCCGTGGAGATGGCTCCCGCCGCCATGGAGAACGCGATGCCAGCGAGGACCAGGTCGTTCATCCGAACGCTCCGCCCCGCGGCGATGGCGGCCACCAGCATGCTGACGCCCAGCGCACCCGCGAAGGCTGCGGCGGTGATGAGCGGCAAGCCCCACACCGCGTTGCGAGCACCCAGGACGATGGCCACCAGCGCGCCCAACGTGGCGCCGGCCGTGGTGCCCACGGTGCTCGGAGCGGCGAGCGGGTTGGCGAAGAGCGATTGATACACCGCGCCCACCAGCGACAGCGTGCCACCCACGAGCAGCGCCATCAGCGTCCGAGGGATGCGCAACTGCCAGAGGATGAAGTCGCGCGCGTCCGGCGGCATCGGCGGACCGATGAAGGGCGCCACCGCAATCACCGCCACGCAGACCAGCAGCGTCACCATCAGCCGCGTCTTCATGGCCCGCGCTCCAGGGGCAGGCTCACGAAGACCCGGCGGCCCTCCACTTCCAGGCCGCGCATCCGCACCGAGAACACGTGGCCCAGGTGCTCACCCAGGTCCGGCGCGTCGTAGCTCGACTCGAAGGCGACCCGGCCGCGCGACAGCCCCACCACGCGAATCCGTCCCTCGCTCCCCTCCCGCATCGCATGGGCGAGCACGTTGATGTCATGGGTGATGCACAGCACCCCCAGCCCCGAGCGCCACAGCCGCCCCACCAGCGCGTACAGCTCCAGTTGCTGCGCGGGGTCCAGGAAGTTGGCGGGCTCGTCCAGCATCACCAGCGGAGCTTCCTGGGCGAGCAGCGCCGCCACGGCGACACGCTGCTGCTCTCCTCCGGAGAGCTCGGTGATGGGGCGCGGAGCGAGCGCATCCGCCTGCACACGCGCGAGCGCCGTGAGCGCCACCTCTTCCGAACGGCGACGTGACTCGAGGAAGCGGTAGCGGGCGGCGGCGACATGCTCCAGCGCGGTGATGGGCTCGGACACCTGCACGCGCTGGGGCAGCCAGGCGAGGAACGCGGCCCGCTCCCGAGGCGAGAGCGCCGAGACTTCGCGCCCTCCCATCGTGACGCTCCCCGCATCCAGCCGTTGCAGTCCGAGCGCCGCGCGCATCAGCGTCGACTTGCCCGCGCCGTTGGGCCCGACGATGGCCACGAAGTCCCCGGGCGCGACGTGGAGGGACACGTCCTCCAGCAGCAGCCGCCCGCCCTTGCGCACCGTCGCGCCGGAGACCGCCAGGGACGACGTCATGGGGCCTTCGCGTCGAAGCGCAGCGCGGCCTGGAGCTTCTCCACCAGGTCCAGGATGCGAGGCCCGGTGGACTGCACGCCCGGCCCCGACACCAGCTTCACCCGGCCCTGCTTCACCGCCCGCAGCACGGACAGCTGCTTCCACGCCGCCAGGTGACGCGCCTCTTCTTCCGGCGACAGGCGCGGCCCTTCCAGCAACACCACGATGATGTCCGGGTCCAGCGTCATGAGCTGTTCGACGGAGATGTTGGGCGGACCCGCGGGGGCATCCGCGATGGCGTTGCGCGCACCCGCGGCCTCCAGCGCCGCGCCGTGGAGCGAGTCCTTGCGGATGTACCAGATGCTGGAGAGCCCAGCCTCCGCATCGCCAATCACCAACAGCACCCGAGGCGCATCCGGCGGTGGCTTCCGCTTCAGCGTCGTCTCCACCTGTTGCGCGAGCTTCGAGGCCACCTCCTCGCGACCTGTCTGTCGGCCCAGCTCTCGGATGCCGTTCGCCACGTCATCCACGCTGAGCCAGGGCAGCACCTTCACGGGGGCCACGGCGGAGAGCGAGCCGGCGGGGGCCTGCTTCACCTGCTCGTCGAGGATGAGGGTCGGCTTGAGCCGGGCGATGGCCTCGTAGTTGGGCGCCAGCGTGGAACCCACTTTGGGCACCGACGCCGTCTCGGGAGGCCAGGAGGAGTAGTCGGAGAGCCCCACCACCTGCTCCCCCGCGCCCAGGGCGTAGAGCGTCTCGGAGATGCCGGGCGACAACGCGACGAGGCGCCGAGGGCCCGCCTCCTGAGTCGCAGGAGCGGAACGCTGGCAGCCCACGAGCAGCGTGAGGGCGAGGCCGAGGAGACGGAGGGTGCGTGCGGCGGACATGGCGCGGAGGGGAACCCGTGAACGGTTGGCGCCCTATAGTGCACGCGCGACAGGAGACCCGCCATGCCGAAGCGCCCTCATCTCATGATTCAAGGCACGGGCTCCCACGTGGGGAAGACCACGCTGGTCGCCGGCCTGTGCCGCCTGTTCGCCAACCAGGGGCTGCGCGTGGCCCCCTTCAAGTCGCAGAACATGTCCCTCAACTCCTTCGTCACGGAGGAGAACGAGGAGATTGCCCGCGCGACAGCGGTGCAGTCCTTCGCGGCGCGGCAGCGGCCCATCGTCCACATGAACCCGCTGCTGCTCAAGCCCAAGTCGGACAGTGTCAGCCAGCTCATCATCCACGGCAGGCCCCACCGGGACGTCGACGCCTACGAGTACTTCCTCTCCGACACCCACCGCGCGCTCAAGCTGGCCGCCATCCAGGAGTCCATCGACCACCTGAACCGCCACTTCGACCTGGTCATCGCCGAGGGCGCCGGGAGCTGCGCTGAGCCCAACCTGCGGCCCTTCGACGTCGTGAACATGGAGGTGGCGCACCGGCTGGACGCACGCGTCTTGCTGGCGACGGACATCGACAAGGGCGGCGTCGCGGCCGAGCTCCTCGGCACCTTGAAGGTCCTGGAGCTCGTCGCTCCGGGCGATTTGGAGCGCATCACCGGCTTCATCATCAACAAGTTCCGAGGTGACCGGCAGGTCCTCCAGCCCGCCATCGACTTCATCGAGCAACACACTCAGCGGCCCGTCGCCGGCGTGCTGCCGTATCTCTCGCTCGCACTCGAGGAGGAGGACCGCGTCCAGCCTCGGATGCGGGGCACGCCTGAAATCGACGTGGCGGTCGTCTACCTGCCGCACATCTCGAACAGCACCGACTTCGACTATCTGCAGGAGGAGCCCCACGTCCGCGTCCGCTTCGTGCGCTCCGTGGACCAACTGGGTGCTCCGGACGCGGTCATCCTCCCTGGGACGAAGAACACCGTGGGGGACCTCGTGCATCTGCGGCGCATCGGCTTCGACCGGGCCCTTCTGGAACTCAGCACCTCCACGCCGATTGTCGGCATCTGCGGCGGATTCCAGATGCTCGGGCGCGCGTTGCTCGACGAGGGGCGGCGTGAATCGGAGCACGGGAGCACGACGGGACTGGGGTTGCTCGACATCGACGTGGAGTTCCTCCCTGGCAAGACGGTGGTCAATCGCCGCTTTGCTCCGACTCGGGACAACCCATTCGCGAGCGCGGGTGAGGTGTCGGGGTATGAGATTCACTCGGGACTCGTCCGGTACGCGAGCGCGCGTCCGCTCTACACGTATGCGGGAGGCGTCGATGGCGCGGTCCATGAACGGCTGCCCATCTTCGGCACCTTCATCCATGACCTGTTCAAGAACCCGCGACTGAGCCGCGCGTTCATCGACCTGCTGCGCCAACGCAAGGGGTTGCCAGCACTGACCGAACCCTTGTGCAATCACGACACGCGCCGGGAGGAGAGCTACAATCGCCTCGCAGCCGCCCTGGCCGAGCACCTGACCATCCCTGACTGACTCCATCCCGCCGAGGGAGGCTCTTCCGCAGCTGTCGTTCGCAGGAGGAGGCTCAACGTGATGCTCGATGGATTCGTGCGCGCCCTGCCCCGGCTGGCGCTCTTGTGGGTCGTGGCCTGTCAACACTCCGCCTTCGCCCAGGAGGCGGCCCTCGACGCCGCCCCCGTCCTCACCCCCGTGGGGACGACGTACCCGTATGCGCAGCAGTTGCAGTGGTTGGATTCGGGGCGGTTCATCGTGGGGCGATGGGATGGCTCGATGACGCTGTTCCGTCCGCCGGGTGCCGGCGAGTGGGGCCCGATGCTGACAGACGTCCTGCGCACTCCCGCCAACCGGGGCGTGGAGATGATGGCCGTGAGGGATGCACGCACGTTCGTGACGTCGAACGACGGCACCTCCATCACACTCTGGCGCGAGCGGGACGCCACGCTGCAAGAGGATGCGGAGCCCGCGCTGATGGACCGGCTTCCCCGCCCCTTCCGGTATGAGAACTTCGCCTACGACACGGACGTGGGCATGGCGAACAGTGGCGTCTTCCTCACGCATGCGAATCGCGAGTACCTGGTGACGGGCCATGAGAATGGCTTCGTGCTCATCTGGAGCGTCACGCGTCAGGGTCGGCAGCTCGCGGTGCTGAAGAAGCTGGAGGTCCGTTCTCCGGACCCCATCCCAAGCCCCTTCCAGCTCTGGAACGTGCGGGACATCGTCGCGTGGCGGGACGGCATCGTCATCACGGGCGCGGAGGATGGCGACCTGGTGATGATCCAGGTTCCGCAAGGCACTGTGCTGGCGCGCAAGCGCTACAACCCGAGTGCCCAGAGAGGCATCAACGGGCTGGCGCTGCTGGATGACCATCTGGTGGCCGTGGCCTGTTCGGTGGGCGCGTCGGACAAGAACACGTGGCTGTTCCGCGTTCGCCCGTCTGAGCTTCAGTCCCAGGGCGCCGTGGACTTGAAGCAGGACCTCTCCCTGCCGCAATCCTTCGCGTTCCGCGCGGCCATGGCGCGCGTGGGAGGACAGCCATATGTCTTCGCCACCACGCAGGAGGGACTCTTGTGGACGGTGCTCGTCACGCCGGATGGGCAGCTTCAGGTCCAGGCGATCAACTCCGTGGACTTCCCCCTCGGCGAGGCCATTGATTACAACCCGGCCACCTCGCAGCTCGCGGCCGTGGGAGTGCTCGTCAATCTCTTCAACGTGGGTGCCCCTGCCACGGTCAGCCCCGCGAGTCGCAAGCAGGCGCCGCCCCAGGCCCCCACACTGCAACGCGAACCCGCGCGGACACACTGAGGCACGGCTGCGTAGGTTGCGGATAGACATCCACCCGAGGGGGACTCCCATGGCGGGGAATGGCACCTGGGAAAGACGCGCCCCTGCCGGTTCGAACAACCCGAGGGCTTCTTCGAAGGCACGATGACCGTGAGCGGAAGAACCCTCGTGTTCTCCGGCATCCCCGGCGTCACCAAGAGTCAACACAGAGACATCTTCTCGGGCGCGTGACGCGGGAACCGCCACCGTCGAAGCGACTCGCTCTGGCCTGAGGGGGCGGTCACTCGCGGGGTGCCTTGGCCAGACGCTCCCCCATTCACACACGGAGCGAGGTCCCCACCGCGGTTCACGGGCGGAACAGGCCTCCTTCTCCCTCTGAACGCCGCCGAGTCCTTCGCCCTGGACGCCAGAGGTCGCGCCTTGGAGGATGCGCGCCCCATGGCTTCCGGCTGGCGACATCTCCGCGCGCGAGGCGCGGGCGCGTTCGTGAGACGCGGCCTGACCGTGGCCCTGTTCGCTTCGACACCCGCCTGGGCACAAGCCTCCGCTGACTCTCCCGAGGCGCAGGAGCCCCTGTCGGAGGTCATCGACGTGGTGGGCAAGGTGCCCGACCCGGAGCCGATGGACCGCGCGTCACAACGCGACCCCAGCAGCGTCGTCACCGTCATCTCCGTGGAGGAGCGCGGAGGCACGGCTCGCGACACCGCCGATATCCTCGCCACCTCGCCCGGCGTCTCCGTCCAGGACTCCGGCGGCTACGGACAGAGCAAGAGCCTGGTCGTCCGGGGAGCTTCGTCGAACGGAACCCTGGTGCTGCTCGACGGCATCCCCCTCAACGGCGCGGGTGGGCACACGGACCTGTCACGCATCCCCCTCGCGCTCGCGCGCGAGTTCGAGGTGATGCGAGGAAGCGCGGGCGCTCGCTACGGCAGCGGTGGACTCGGGGGCGTGGTGAACATCGTCACCCGGAGCCCCGGCGACACGGTGAGCCTGTCCGGCGAGCTCAGCTACGGAAGCTGGAACACCGCGACGGGATGGCTCGCCGCCACCGCTCCGGTGCTGGACAGCGAGCTGCTGCTCCTCGTCCACGGAGGCACGTCCTCCGGAGACTTCCCCTACCCCTTCGACCCGACCCCGACGCTCCCAGGTGACGCTCTCGAGTCGCGCCGCCGCGACAACAACGATGCACGGGGACTCGGAGCACTCCTTCGACTCCGGCATCGCCTCGCTCCAGGTGTGGTGGTGGACGCCATGGGCGAAGGTTCCCTCGATGGCCGAGGCCTCGCGGGCACTGCCCAGAACCCCGTGGCGGATGCCCGCCAGTCCAACCGTCGCGGCGTGTTGAGCCTGCGCCTGCTCGGCGCACTCGCGGGAGGCATCCAACTCTCCGCGCGAGCCCACATCCGCCAGGAGAACCTGAAGCTGTCCGGAGGCCCCATCGCACAGCAGGGCGAACAGACCTTGCTCGCGGGCGGAGCCGAAGTCGAAGGACGACTGCCACTGGGCCGTGCACACGCCCTGACGTTGACCTCGAGCGTGGGACGCGAAGGTCTCTCCACCGAAGGCGAGCCCGTGGGCAAGACACCGCACACGTCGTGGCTGCGAGCCAGCGTCATGGCGATGGATGATGTGTCCCTGTTCGACGGCGACCTTCACGTGACACCGTCACTGCGGCTGGAGCGCGTCGGCCGCTACACGCTGCTGTCTCCCAAGCTCGGCGCGCGGATGTCCCTGCCCGCGCGGCTGGAGGTCCGCGCCAATGTGGGCCAGACCCACCGCGCTCCCTCACTGATGGAGCTGTACGTCCGACAAGGCACCCTCCTCCCCAACCCGGACCTCCGCCCCGAGCGCGCTGTCTCCGCGGACGTGGCCCTCGCGCACCGGACAGAGCACTCGCTCGTATCCGTGGGCGGCTTCTACACGCTCTACGAAGACCTCATCGCCTACGAGGCCTATCCACCGTTCGCGGCCAAGCCCACCAACTTCTCCTCCGCGCGTGTCTCCGGACTCGAGGTGGACCTGGAGGCTCGGCCCACCTCCTTCCTGTCGGGCTCCGTGGCGTACACATTCCTCGTCTCGCGAAACCTCCGCGACGACCCGCGCTATTACCTGCGCGAACTCCCCCACCGCCCCCGCCACACCGTGTCCGCGCGCGTGGCCGTGGGCCCGTCCTGGCTGACCGGACGCGCGGAGTTGCGCGCCCAGTCCTCACAGCTCCGCAACCGCACCGGCGAGTTCGTCCTCCCGGGCCGCGCGCTGCTGCACGCGGGCCTGTCGAGCACCGTGGGCCGCCGCCCCGCGCTCACCTTCTCCCTCGACTTCAAGAACCTCCTCGACGCCCACGTCGAGGACTTCGACGGCTATCCCCTGCCAGGACGCACCGTGCTCGCCTCGGTGGCGATGGCGCTCGACCTCTCCCCTACTCCTCGAAAGGCCAACACCCCTTGATTGCCGTACACGTACACCGCTCACTCCTCGCGACGCTCGGCGTCCTGCTGTCCTCCCTGCTCCTGACGGGCTGCCCCGATTCGGGCGTCGTCTGTGGCGAAGGACTCACCCGCTGCGGCGACACCTGCCTGGACCTCACCAGCGAGTCCGCGAACTGTGGCGCCTGCGGCGTCGTCTGCGGCGAAGGACAGCTCTGCTCCGAGGGCGCCTGCACCTGTCAGGCGGGCACCACGGCCTGCGGTGGCTCGTGTGTCGACACCCGGTCCTCGCCCCAGCACTGCGGCGGCTGCGCCGGCTCGGGCGGCAGCGTCTGCGGCACCGGCCAGGTCTGCGAGCAGGGCACGTGCAAGGTGCAGTGCACCACCGAGGGCCTCCAGCGCTGCGGCGACTCGTGTGTGAACCTGGACACGGACGCCTCCCACTGCGGCACGTGTGGCAACGCCTGTGGTGATGCACGCAGCTGCCGCGGTGGCGTGTGCACGTATGACGTGGTCGCCACGTGCTTCAACACGGGACAGGTGGTGGGCATCCAGTCCGGCACGGACTTCAAGGGCCCGAACGCCCAGGTCGCCTCGTCGCCGCAGAGCGCCGCGCGGATGAGCGACGTGCTGATGGTGCTCGATGGCGCGCGCAAGCTGGTGCAGACGCGGCTGGGCGACTACGGCGTCCTGCCCACGCGCAACGACACGGGCCGCGCGCCCAATCAGGTCATCGTCCGCGACCCGTACCTCTACATCCTCAACTCGTCGGACAACACGCTTCAGGTCCTGCGACGAGACGAGGAGCCCGTCCCCGGCGCCGCCCCCGGTTCCCGCTTCCCCGACGGCATCACCCTCACCGATGTCGGCAGCGTGAGCTTCGGCGCCAACACCAACCCCTTCGGCATGACGGTGCTCGGCGATGAGCTGTGGGTCACCCTCTACGGCAACCTGATGGGCGACCCGACCGCCGGAGGCCGCGTGGCGCGCGTCTCGCTGGCCAACCCGGCGCAGCCTCGCGTGGAGGATGTCATCGTGCTGCCCACCGGTGCCGCGCTGAAGCCCTTCCCCAACAACACCACCCTCTCCACGCCCACCAGCATCACCCCGCACCGGGGCAAGCTCTACACCGCGCTCAACAACCTGAACCCCGCCACGTACGGCCCCGGAGGCCCGGGCCTGCTCGCGCGCATCGACCCGACGAGCCGCGCCGTGGACCTCATCGAGCTGGGTGACGGCTGCCTCAACCCCAGCGCCGTGGCCCCCGTCGGTGAGCAGCTCCTGGTCAGCTGCAGCGGCAAGGCGAACTACGACGACCAGTTCAACCTGACGTCCGTGGAGCACACGGGCCTGGTGCTCCTGGACACACAGGACCGCGTGGTGGCCACGTCTCCCGTGGCATGTGCGCCGGGGGCCAGCGCCTGCGCCATTCCGGCCGCGGGCCGCTTCGCCGTGGTGGGACAGCGCGCCTACCTGGGCGACACCAACGGCGGTCGCATCTTCGTCCACGAGGTCGTGGGCAACACCCTGGTCGAGCGACGTGGACTGAAGAACACCTCGCAGCCGCCCATCGCCGCGTGCCCCGCCAGCGGCTTCTCGCTGGTCAGCGACGTGGTGGCCCTGCCCTGAAGGGCGTGAGGCAGTGACACGGGGGCACTTCGCCCCGATGGGGCAATGTGCCCCGGTCCCGGTGGGCCCGTTCGCCCCGCCGGGACCTCCTCCTCCGAGGGAAACAGCCCCCAAGCCCCTCCTGGCACGACGGATGCTCTAGGGCTCCGCGTGCCGCGTGAGACTTCACGAGGCCGACCGGAGGACAACGATGAAGCGATTCCTTCCCCTTGCCGTGGGCCTTTCTCTGATTTCGATGGGCGCGATGGCCGCGACGCCCAAGGCATCCTCGACGCCGAAGCCCGCGGCCGAGGCATCCGCGAAGCCCGCCGAGACCAAGGCCAAGCCCGCCCAGAAGCATGGGGCCCACGCGAAGGGCGCCTCCACGCCCACCAAGGACCCTGGCTCGACTCACTGATTCCTTCCCGCTGCGGTCGCGGTAGTTTCTGAGTATTTCCTTCCGGTCCATGCGCTCTCGACCCCTCCAACTGGCATGGACCGGAATAGCCTCGGCCTACCTTGAGACTCGCACGCAAGTTCACCCTCGCCCTCGTCCTGCTCGCCGTGGCGGTCATCGCCGGGCTGCAGGTCATCCAGGTCCGCCGTGAGCTGGAACGCTCGGCGCTGGACATGCAGCACGACCACCGGTTGCTCGGCCACGCGCTCGCGGGGACCATCAGCAAGGCCTGGGAGCTGGCCGGTGAGCGTGAAGCGCTGAACCTCCTGCATCAATCCAACAACTTCCAGGAGCAGGTCCACCTGCGCTGGGTCTGGTTGGATGGTGGGCCCGGCACTCCGTCACTCGCGGGCTTTCCGCCTCGCCTGCTGGCCACGCTGCGCCAGGGCAAGGACGGCTCCATGGTGGACCCGGAGCCCGCGCCCGGCCTGCTGCACTCGTACACCCCTGTCTTCATCGACCTCGGCATCGGCCGGCGCTTCGGCGCCATCGAAATCACCGAGTCCTTGGGCGAAGAGCGTCAGCACGTCTTCGTCACCGTGGTGGGCACCATCGTCGCCACCGGCACCATCACCTTCGCGTTCTTCATCGTGGCCATGGCCATGGGCCGGCGGCTGGTGGGTGAGCCGGTGGACCAGCTGGTCCAGCTCGCGCACCGCTTCGGCCAGGGTGATTTGACGGCGCGCGTGCGGCTGCCGCCCAAGCGGCGAGGTGACGAGCTCACCACGCTGGCCAACGCGATGAACCGCATGGGTGAGCAGCTCGAGGAGACTCGCTCCCGGCTTTCGACGGAGACCACGGGGCGGCTGGCCGCGGTGGAGCACTTGAGGCACGCGGACCGGCTCACCACGGTGGGCAAGCTCGCCTCGGGTGTGGCGCACGAGCTGGGCACGCCGCTGAACGTGGTGATGGGCCGCTCGAAGATGATCTCCTCGGGCGAGGCGGAGGGTGAGGAGGTGGGCGAGTGCGCCCGCATCATCACCCAGCAGGCCCAGCACATGACGGGCATCATCCGGCAGCTGCTCGACTTCGCGCGGCGCCGCGCGCCCCACCGGGCTCCAGAGGAGATGCGCGAGCTGGTGGCGCGCTCGTTGAGCCTGCTCAAGCCCATGGCCTCGAAGAAGAGCATCACCCTGGTGGAAGACGTGCCGACGGGTGTCATGCTGCAGGCGGATGGAGGACAGGTGCAGCAGGTGCTGACGAACCTGGTGATGAACGCCTTGCAGGCCATGAACAAGCCGGGGACGGTGACGGTGCGCGCGGCACACGTCCGCACCACGCCGCCGCAGGACGTGGGTGGCCCGGAAGGCAGCTACGTGCGCGTGGACGTGGAGGACGAGGGCCCTGGCATCGCGCCGGACATCCTGGGCCACGTGTTCGAGCCGTTCTTCACCACGAAGGACGTGGGTGAGGGCACGGGACTGGGACTGTCGGTGTCCTACGGTCTGGTGAGAGACCATGACGGCTGGATTGCCGTGCGAAGCGAGCTGGGACGCGGTAGCTGCTTTTCCATCTACCTGCCGAGCGGAGGGGACACATGCCAGGCCGCGTCCTGATGGTCGAGGACGAGCGCGAGATGCGCGCCATGTTGGAGAAGGGGTTGACGCGCCGGGGCTATGCGCCCGTGGCGCTCGGGTCGGCGGACGAGGCGCTGGCGCGGTTGGCCACCGAGGACTTCGACGTGGTGCTCACGGACCTGCGCATGCCGGGGATGGACGGGCTGGCGCTGTGTGAGCGCATCGTGCTCAACCGGCCGGACATCCCGGTCATCGTGGTGACGGCCTTCGGGAGCCTGGAGACGGCGGTGGCCGCCATCCGCGCGGGGGCGTACGACTTCGTCACCAAGCCCATCGACGTGGACGCGCTGGTGCTGGTGCTCGAGCGCGCGGTGCAGCACCGGGCGCTGCGTGAAGAGGTGCGCCGGCTGCGGCAGGAGTTGGGGCGGAGGCAGGACACCGGCGCGGTGGTGGGAGAGAGCCCCGCGATGCAGCAGGCGTATGCGCTCATCGACCGGGTGGCGGACCTGGACTCCACGGTGCTGATTACGGGTGAGAGCGGGACGGGCAAGGAGGTGGCCGCGCGCGCGGTGCACACGCGAGGGCGGCGGTCGGACGGGCCCTTCGTGGCGCTCAACTGCGCGGCGATGCCGGAGGCGCTGCTGGAGAGTGAGTTGTTCGGGCACGCGAAGGGCGCTTTCACGGACGCGAAGGCGGCGCGCACGGGGCTCTTCGTGCAGGCGCACGGGGGCACGCTGTTCCTGGACGAGGTGGGCGAGTTGCCGCTCACGCTCCAGCCGAAGCTCCTGCGGGCGTTGCAGGAGCGGGTGGTGCGCCCGGTGGGTGGGGACACGGAGGTTCCGTTCGATGCGCGCATCGTCGCGGCGACGAACCGGGATTTGGAGCTGGCGGTGGAGGAGGGCCGGTTCCGCGAGGATTTGTATTACCGGTTGAATGTGATTGGGGTGGAGCTGCCCCCGCTGCGCGCGCGTGGGAATGATGTGTTGTTGTTGTCGCAGCGGTTCATCGAGCAATTCGCAGGGAGGAACAACAAGCGGGTGGTGGGCTTGTCACCCGCGGCGGCGCAGCGGCTGCTGGCGTATGGGTGGCCTGGGAATGTGCGCGAGTTGCAGAACTGCATGGAGCGCGCGGTGGCGCTCACGTCGTTCGAGCAGCTCACGGTGGATGACTTGCCCGAGCGCATCCGGAACTACAGCCAGCCCAAGGGGGCGACCGAGAACACGGACCCCTCGGAGCTGGTGACGCTGGAGGAGTTGGAGCGCAAGTACATCCACCGGGTGTTGGAGACGGTGGGTGGGAGCCGCACGCTGGCGGCACGGATTCTCGGCGTGGACCGCAAGACGCTGTACCGCAAGCTGGAGCGGGACGACGAGGCGAAGAAGCCCTGAGCGAGGGCTTTCAGTCCACGGGGTCCAAGCGCACTTCGAAGAGCTTGGGCCAGAGCTTGCCGGTCATCAGCATGCGCCCGGTGCCGGGCTCCACGGCGATGCCGTTGAGGACGGCATCCGGGCGGTTGATTTGGGGGCCGACGGCGCGCACCAGGGCGGAGGCGTCGATGAGGCCGACGACGTGGCCGGTGGTCGGGTCGATTTCGAGGACGTAGGAGGAGTGCCAGACGTTGGCGTAGATGACGCCATTGGCGCACTCGAGCTCGTTGAGCTGGTCCTGGGGTTGGCCGTTCAGCGTGACTTCGACGGTGCCGAGGGGCTCGAAGGTGTCGGGGGCGTGGAAGGTCAGCGTGGAGGAGCCGTCGCTGCGCACGAGCTTGCCCTGCCAGTAGCACAGGCCCCAGCCTTCACCGGCGTAGCGCGTGGTGCGCAGACGCGTGGGGGGCAGGCCGCTCCAGGTGAAGAGCTGACCTTCGGTCCAGGTGAGCTGGTAGAGGCGCTCGCCGTCGGTGGCGAGGCCTTCGGCGAAGATGTCGCCCAGGCGCTCCATCCACAGCGGGGTGGCGGAGTCGAGGGAGATTTCGCGCAGCGTGCCTTGATGGCCGGTGCTCTCGAACAGACGGCCCTGGTGGAAGACGAGGCCTTGGGTGAAGGCCTCGGTCGAGTGCGGATACTCCCGGACGATGTGCGCCACCTTCCGCGTGAGCGTGCTCTCCGTCGCGCGCCGGTGCACGGCCCCACCACCACAACCGTTACCCATCATGACCAGAACACCCAGCGCCGACAGCCATGCCGTTGGATTCATGCGCATCGAGGTGTCCACGCAAGCAGGAAACGCGGGCCGGCACAACCGACCCAGGGTTCGGGGGCTTCCGCCGTCGAAAAGGAGGCGGTTCACCGAGCGAAGGCATCATGGAGCTCGGTGAGGGCTCCCCGAGGCGGCAATCGACAGCAGGACGTTCCAGAAGCCGAAGAACGCAGGACCTAGCTCCAGCGCCAGCTCCACGGGCTCGCCGCCGCGGCGAATCAGCGTCAGGCGGCTCAGCGCCATCTTCCCACCAGGGCCCAGCGCCAACAGGCTGTTGGCGCGCTCCGCATCCAACTTCACGCCCTCGATGTCGCCCCAGGTCACTTCGAGGGTCTCGCTTTCACGCCGAAGGACCAGCCGCTCGCTCGTGAGCAATATCCACCGCGCTGAAGTTTGAACGCATGCGAGCGCTGGAAGCTCGTGCTCCGGGAGAGCCACCTGTCCCAGTAGTTGGGCCTGAACCATGGCTGGCAGTTCATCGAATGGACGGGTCCAGGCACCGTTGCCGCCCGTCCGCTGAAAGATTCGATGAATTCGCCGCACCTTCGACTCCGCGCTCAGCGTCTTCATGGGAACGGTCCACGCAAACAAGAAACGCAGGCAGGAACAACCCCGCCGAACGGACCGGACGCTCGGCGGTACACGTGGACCCGGTTCTCGCTCAGCCGCACAGGACGCAAGGACTACCACTCAAGATGAAACCATGACGAAGTCAGCGGCTCCTGTGTATGGCGCGCGGGTGGCGCCTCCTCGCAAGATAGGACGTCCCCCGTCCCGAGGTGTCCATCGTGCCTTTCCGCTGGAGCATCCGTCTGTTCATCGTGGCGCGCTGGGCAAGGGTGTCCGCACGCGCGCTCTTGATTGATGCGCTCCGACTGTTCGCGGCCTTGTGTCTGTTGTCTGGAATGACCGCCCACGCCGGGGCGACCCTCATCGGAAAGGTGACCCGCGCGGACTCTCCCTGGGACGCCTTCGTGGGAGTCACCGTCACCGTGGTGCGCTATCCCGACATCAAGCGAGAGGCCGTCACGGACGAGCACGGTGAATACCGCGTGGAGGACCTCTCACCGGGCAGATTCCTCGTCGCCCTCAGTCACGATGCGACCGCAACCAGCGACTCTCGAGACGTCCATCTTGAGGAGGGGCAGACACTCCGCCTGGATGTGCGCTTGGAGGAGGGGCCGTGGGAGTCGTACCTCCCGATTTGGGGATACAACCAAACCACTTCCCCCCATCACTTCAAGGTGAACCAGGACTTCTTCCCGGACCTCAAGCACCAGCCCCTCGCCAGGGACCAAGGCGACACCGTTCGCTCCGTCGACAGCGCCCTCCCACTCGCCACGGGAACCCGTGTGACGCACTCGGGCCTCTCTCTCCATGGCGCATCCGGGCTCGAGGCCCACTACCAGTTGGATGGCTTGTCCACCGTCGACCCCGCGTTCGGCACCAATGCCTTGCCCCTCCACTCCAGCTTCCTCGAAAGCATCGACCTTTCCTGGAGCGGTACCGACGCGATGTCCGGCGGTGTCACAGGAGCCCGTATCGCCGCGACCACCACGCCGACAGTCTTCCGGAGGTTCTCCGGCTCCGCCTTCATGTCCTGGTCACCCGGCTTCCTGGCGGGAGCGCGCGCGCCGCCTGGCACCGGCGGCACCTTTCCTCGCACGACGTCGCTGGGGAACCTCGGCGACCTCGGAGGGACCTTCGCGGGCCCCATCATCCCCAAGCGACTGGCCGTCTTTCTGGGGGCGGCCCCCATCCTGAGCCGCTCGCGTGTCAGCGCGGAGACCTCTCCCTTTCTGGACCAGCGCGGCGTCCAGGCCATCGCCAAGCTGACGCTCAAATCCCCATCCTATCCCGGCAGCGTGAATCTCTCCTTCATCACCACCCCCACCGAGTGAAGGTCAGCGCGCGCGGCGACCTCCGAACCGACACTCCCCACGTTCATCCACAGCACGACCACGAGGACGAGCCTCACGCTCGAGAGCGCCATCGGAGAGACTTCGTTCGAGGCCAGCGTGGGGTGGCTCCATCACGAAGGCGACCTCGAAGCCCTGCTCCATGGGCAGGGAGCGTTCCCGCCGACGGACGTCCCCCGGACCGGCGCGCCCTTCTCCACGAACCGCTATCAGGCGAGTGCAAGTGCCGAGCGCTGGTTGACCCTCTTGGGGAGCCATCATCTGAGGGCCGGCATCGATGCGGAGGCCCTGAGCTTTGCCCATGCGACGTCCCCGCTCGACACGGGCGCCTCCGTGCCGGGCCCCGAAGTCAGGACACGCGGCAGCGTCCTGGGTGCATACGTCCAGGACTCGTGGAGAGTGCCCCTCCGATATTCACCAGACCTCAACGTCGGCGTCCGCTACGACGCGCAACGCATCCTCCTCCCGGATCGTGGTCCCTCCTTGCGCGTGGGAGAGCAGGTCTCTCCGAGACTGGAGCTCACCTTCCCGACTCTCATTCCATGGTTCGACATGCGCTTCTTCGCGAGATACGGCTCCACGGTGTCCGTCCTCCCGCTGAGCCTGGCGGAGCGTGCCTCGGGGAGCCCCTCCGCGCTCGTCGCGCCCACCTCTCGTGACTTCCACCTCGGGTTTCGGTACCTGGCCGATATCCCTTCACACTTCGCCCTGACCTACCTGCATCGCAAGCTCGATGCTCCGGTGGAAGGGCTGTTGCGCACCCCCGTTGCGCGCGCGAGAGAGCGCAGATACGAAGCCCTCAGCCTGGTCTTTCAGCAGGAGGACACGGGCAACCACGGCCTCCGCTTCTACCTCAGCTATACCCGGTCAAGCCTGACCGAAAGGGGCACGGGCCGGGTGAGAACACCCGTCCTCCAGCACACGCTCGATGGCGGTTGGCTCCCCTTTCTCGACGCCGCGGTGTCGGACCGCCCCGACTCCATCAAGCTCTACGTCCGCCGAGACCTCCCCTTCCTCGACTCGTGGGACCCCTCGCTGAGCTTGAGCTACATCGGCGAGTCGGGCGCATGGATGGAGGGGGCCCCGTCACGCCTGCCCTGGGTGCACACCATCGACGCATCCGTGGCCTTCCTGTATCGGATTGAATACACGGGAAGAATCACCCTTGGATTGGATGTCTCGAACATCCTCAACCTCCAAGCTGTCACCCGGACCGATGCCCTCGGCGCCCCCTTCGAGTATCAGCCACCGCGGCAACTCCGCCTCCAGGCTCGTTATGATTTCTGACTCCACACCACGCACCGTGAACCTCACCCCACGAGCGCCGGAACGCCGTGAAGCGGACTAGTATCGCGGCACTCCCCTGGGAACCTCATCGCCCGCGCCCCATCCTCCGCGTCCCCCTCTCCTTCCGAGCCGTCCCTCGCCCTTCCCCGCTCCTTCTGGAAGCGCTTCGTCAAGGAGCACTGGGACCGGCGGCCCACTGTGTTCAAGGGACTGCTCCCAGCGCACTTCCCCACGGCGCAGGAAGTCTTCGAGGCACTGCTCGTGTGCGGCGAGCGCTACCGCGCCGGTGACTTCAAGCAGTTCATCCGCATCTACGTGGAGCACGAGTACGAGCCCGGCCAGGTGCCCGAGTACTCCGCGCTGTACTCCCTGTCGCGCTACCTGCCCTACGCCGAGGACAACACGCTCGAAGGCTATGAGGCGCGTGTCACCCGACTCCTCAAGGGACGGCGCTTCGGCGTCGTGCTGAACAACCTTCAGACGTACCACTGGCACCACTGGCTCCAGATGAAGACGTTCCTGTCCGGCTTCTACGAAGCCATGGGCGTGCCGCTGTCCGGCGCGGACTCGACGCTCTTCCTGGGGAACTACCGCTCCACCCCTTCGGTGTGCACAAGGACGACCTGCACATCTTCAACTTCATCATCCAAGGGCGGAAGACGATGAGCTTCTGGCCCTTTGAAACACTGCCGGACCGGCCGGAACTTCCGCGCGATGACCCGAAGCAGCTCCGGGATGACCTCGCGCTCATCCACCTGAAGGACGAGGACGAGCGCCAGATGCTCGCCAAGGCCACGTTCAGTTGGAAGATGCCCAACGCGCTCAAGCAGGCCCAGAGCCAGCGAGGACAACGCGCCAACGTGCTGGCCGCGAACCGCGCGAGCACCGAGGCCTGGGTGCGCTTCCTCACCACCGGGGCGATGGACGGCACGCCACCCGAGGGCAAGGACACCGCGCCCCTGTCCAACGAGGACTGGGTCCGCGCCCATCCCTCACGACCCATCGTCACCTCCGCGCTGACAGGCAATCAGCTGCTGGTCGCCGCCAACGGCCGTTCATCCACGCTGGAGGTGGCTGCCCCCGTGAAGCGCAGGCCGCTCAAGCTCGTGGCGACGCTCAACACAGGCACGCCGGTCCAGGTGAAGGAACTCGAGGACGCCTTCTTCGACAAGCTGGGACGGACGTCCTTCAAGCGCAGCGCCTTTCGCACACTGATGGGCGACCTGTTGCGCTGGCGTGCCGTGCAGCGAAGCGCGGAGACACTCGGAGAGCCGTAGCCAACCAAGAGCGTCGGCCCCGCCACCATCGCCCCGCAGGAACTCTCTGCGATGAGGCGTCTCCAGCACCACCCTCCCGTCTGGCGCAGGCTCTTGGCCGAAGCCTTGCGCTGACGGGCGGGTCCGGACATGTCGGACTCCCGTGGTAATCCCTCCTCTGTGCTTCCTGCCAAGGGGCACAAACCCAGAGGACACCATGAACATGCGTTGGTGGGGACTGCTGCTCCTGGGGTACTTCGTGGCGGGCTGCGCAACCACGAGGGTCGTCCATCTGGATACCGGAGAAGGCGCCCCTCTCATCATCTACACACCACCAAAGAGTGTGCAGCCCATCGAGGTTGACGCGAGCGCCTTCCAGAACGTGATGACCCAGCTCGTACTGGACATGCGCTTCTCGCTGCGCCCTGAGCAAGAGACGCATCAACGGTTCCGGCTCGCGTCGTGGGATTCGGACGCCCGCGCCCAAGAGGGCAATGACGAACAGTGGTGTTCCCGGCAGAACAGCCCAAGTGAATGCCTTTCCCTGCTCAAGGATGGCTTCACCTTCATGGAATCCAAGGCACGGCGGAGGATGGCCCTTTCCTTCGCATGGGATGGCGTTTGGGAAGGGGTCGAAGATGCGGTGAAGGAAGTCATCAACCCTCTGGCCATGAAGGCGATGATTACATCGGCCATGGCCGCCTACATGCTCCTCATCGTCGCGCCCGAGCCGGTAACAAAGCTTCTGGCGATTGCATTGACGACGTATGTCATCGCCTACATCGGACTGGACTCATTCACTCGCCTCGTTGAGGGCTGGCAGCAGCTGTCTGTGGAGTCCAAACGGGCCATCTCCTTCTTGGAGTTGGAGGAGGCGGGGCATCGTTTTGGGAAGGTGATGGGAGCCCATGGCGCGCGAGTCCTCATCATGGCGCTGACAGTGGCGCTGGGTGGCGGGGCCGCGAACATGGCGTCGAAGGTCCCCATGCTTCCGGGCTTTGCGCGTGTGGCGCTGGCGACGGAAACCAATGCGGGCTTCCATTTGTCCGCCGCGATGGCGGGCGGTGTTCGCTCCATCGCCGTCTCCGAGGGCGTCTTGACGGTGGGGCTTGCGCCCCATGCGGTCGCGATGGCCGCGCGGGAGCAAGGAGGACATCGCGCATCTCAGACGGAAACCCCGGCCCCGACGCCTCTTTACGAGAATCAACTGCCAGACCAGCTCTCATCTGAACTGGAAGTCGCTCGGCGACTCGGGGTCCACCCAGTCAGCGTGGACTCACCTGAGTTCCTGCGGTATGCGAGTGGAGAGCGAATCAAATGGGTCGTCACAGAGGAGGGGCGTCTGAGAATCATTCCTCACAGATGGCAGGAGGTCGAAATCTCTCATGCGGTCGCAAGCGGAGGTCGCCCTGTACTCGCCGCCGGGGAGGCAGAGCTCTCGATTCTCGGCACCACTCGCTTCGGAATCCGCATAACGCCTCGTAGCGGCCATTACATGAACGGTGCATCCAAGGCCGCGAACGAGAGCGTCGTCGAAATCGGGCGGCGGGCATTCGCCCAGTTCGGAATCACCTTCGCGCCATGACCATGAACATGGAGACGAAACCACCCCTCCTGCAGACCGTCCTGACGTGGACTCTCCCTCAGGTGAGAACCTGGCTTGATGGCCTGTCCATCGGTGAGCCCGTTGGAGGGGAGACCTTCAATTGGGACGGGTTCGCCTTCACCGCCGCTGCACGAGCCCGGGAAACACGGAGCCTGCCCTGGGCGCATATTGCCCTCCTCGTCTATGGAGCACTCGCGAGGCGCCCACCCGATGGAGACACACACTCCATCATGCTCTCGGCGATGAGCTTGCGAGCATGGATGATCAGAGAACTCGGAGCGCAAGAGAGCGATGCGGTCCTGGACCCGGAGTACATCTTCGATTGGTTCCAGGAACTGGCCGTCATCTCCATCGAGGATGCCACCCGAATGGCGGACGCTCCCGACTGGAAAACCATGCCCACGGAGACACTCCTCAAGCTGCGCTACCTCAAAAGCGCGCTCAACATCCTCGCCCACATCCCTGAGTCAGGGTTGACGAAGAAGCACCCAGAGCTTGAAGACTGGCTTCAGCTCAGGAGTCGCTTGCCGTAACCGTGGCACGTCGCGGAAGGACTGCCCCAAGGCGAAGCCCCCTTCGGCAGGACTCACCCCTCCTGCCGTCTGCGTCCCAACCGCGCCCACCACTCCGACAGCTGCTCCCGATGCAATGACAGCTCATGTCCCGCCAGCATCAGCGAAGCCACGGCAAAGGGCAGCAGATAATAGATGATGCGGTACACCACCAGCGTGCCCAACACCACCGCTCCGGGAAGCCTGGGCGTCAACGCCGCCAGAATCACCGAGTCGAACACCCCCAGCCCCCCGGGCACCTGACTCGCGATGCCCAACAACTGCGCCACCGCGAACAACGCCACCATGCTCGTCGGATGGATGCCCGCCTCCTTGGGCAACAACACCCACAACACCATCGCCCCCAACGTCCAATCCAGACACGACACCACCACCTGCTCCACCGCCCGCCGCAACGTCGGCAGCGACACCTCCAGGTGCAGCCGCTCCACCTTCAACGTCCGCCGCACCCGCGCACACGCCACCAGGTACGCCCCCAACACCCCCAACATCCCCAACCCCAACCCTCGCGCCACCCCCGGTGACAAGGACAACGCGGACATCGCCCCGCGTCCCGCGTCCACCACCAACGCTCCCCCCGCCACCGTCAACAACCCCGCCCAGAACGTCAGCGCGTTGAACGTCCCCACCTGCGCCACATCCAACGCGCTCAACCCACGCGCCGAATACAGCCGGTAGCGAACCCCACCCCCCGTCAGGAACGACATCCCGATGTTGTGGCCAAACGCATAGCCGACGAACGACGCGAAGCCCACCTGCCGGTACGGCAACCGCCGCCCCAGGTGCCTCAACGCCAAGACGTCATACAACGTCAACGCCAGATAGTTGGCCGCCGCGCACACCACCGCCCACGCGATGCGCTCGCGCGGAATCGACGTCAACGCCCGCAGCATCGCCGCCACGCTCAACTCACGCAGCTCGTGCCGCAGGACGAGAAACGCCAGCGACAACAACACCAACGGCAACACGGCGAGGACCCCTCGCCTCAGCTGGGTCTGGGACAGCACCCCTCAGAGGGTGCACACCCTCGCCCCTCGCCGCCCACGCCCGGCAACCAGGCGCTCAACGGACCGGCGGAACGAGCGCCTCCGCCGCGCCACACAAGTCCTCCATCGCGAACGGCTTGTCCAACACCCTCGCCGCCCCCAGCTGCTCCGCTTCCTGGTGCAGCTGCGCATCCCCGAACGCCGTAATCAAGATGACCGGCGTCTTCCAACCCTCCCGCCGCAACCGCGCCACCACCTCCAGGCCCGAGTACCCCGGCATCCGCACATCCGTGATGATGAGGTCCGGCACCTGCGTCTGGTTCGCCAGGAGCCCATCGATGATGGCCTGCACCAGCCCCGGCCCATCCGAGGCCTCCACCACCTCGTAGCCCCTGCGCTTCAGCGCCCGAAGCAGGAGCGCTCGCATCTCCGGCTGGTCCTCCGCCACCAACACCCGCGCCTTGCGCCCCGGCTCCACCTCCACCGGCCACGGCCACGTGCTCGACTGCGTCTGCTCCTCGTCGCGCCCCATCAAGTCGACTCCTTTCAGCGAGGTGGGCCCCTCACCCTCCAGCCCTCTCATCCAAAGGCCAGGAACGCGGCGAGGCGGTCCAGGAGCAGAGCATTCGACGTGCCACTTCATTCCCCCAGGCGCGGGAGGCAAAACGCCTCGGGGAGATTTGCCCCGGACGGGGCACTTTGCCCCGCCCCATTCCGCCCCCTCGCCCCCTCCCTCAGAGGGGAATGCCCCTCGCGAAGGTCCTGGCCCGGCACCTGCACTGGACCGCGAACATCGGTTCGGACGTGGGGCCTCGCGAAGCGAGCCCCGAGTATTGGTGCCGTCGGGAGTCGGGGGACGACCAGCGGCAGACCTTTCCACCTCCAGGGGGTGGCGCTTCCCGTCCACCCCACGTCCGGGCCGAACCTTCACCCTTTGCCGCGGGCCCATGTCTCGGGCCGCTCGGAGAACGAACGATGGCCTGCTCGCTCCCCTCTCGCCGCTTCCTTGGCGCCTTGGCCCTCCTTCCCGCCGCGACGCTG
This sequence comes from Myxococcus stipitatus, assembly GCF_037414475.1. The sequence continues at coordinate 3,311,892 of NZ_CP147913.1, forward strand.
GGCTTCGCGTGTGGACAGGCACAGGCCCTGAGCTCCCTCAACAGCACCGCGCCCGCCCCCGCCGCCATCACCACGGCCGCCGCCACCACGCCGTCCGGCGTGCCCGTGCAGCCCGCGCGCTTCAACCCCGCGGCCGGCACCGTCACCTCGCTCGCGCCCCTGGTCGACTCGGTGAAGGGCTCCGTCGTCTACGTCGAGGTGCAGTCCCGCCCCCGCCGCATGTCGGGCATGCAGGGCCTGCCTCCCGGCTTCGCGGAGCGCTTCGGCCTGCCGCCTGGCATGCAAGGCAACTCGCAGCCCCGCCAGGGCCTGGGCTCGGGCTTCATCATCGACGCCAACGGCACGGTCCTCACCAACAACCACGTGGTGGAAGACGCGGACGTCGTGCGCGTGAAGCTGCAGGATGGGCGCTCGTTCGAGGCCGAGGTGCTGGGACGAGACCCGCTCACCGACGTGGCGCTGCTCAAGCTCAAGGGCGCGCCGGGCAACCTCCCGGCCGTGCCGCTGGGTGACTCGGACGCGGTGCGCGTGGGCGACGCGGTGATGGCCATCGGCAACCCGTTCGGCCTGGACTACAGCGTCAGCGCCGGCATCCTCTCCGCGCGCGCCCGCAACATCCACGCGGGCCCCTACGACGACTTCCTCCAGACGGACGCGGCCATCAACCCCGGCAACTCCGGCGGCCCGCTCTTCAACATGAGCGGCGAGGTCATCGGAATGAATACCGCCATCATCGGCGGCGCCAGCGGCATCGGCTTCGCCGTGCCCAGCAACCTCATCCACGCGCTGCTGCCCCAGCTCCAGGAGACCGGCGTGGTGCGCCGCGGCTGGCTGGGCCTGGCCATCCAGGACCTCACGCCCGAATTGGCGCGCGCCCTCAAGGTGGACGCCAACAAGGGCGCGGTGGTGGCCGGCGTCAACCGGGGCGGCCCTGGAGACCGGGGCGGCCTCAAGGAAGAGGACATCATCACCGCCGTCGGTGGCCGCGCGGTCGACTCCGCCGGAGCCCTCACCCGCGCCGTGGCGCTGCTCAAGCCCGACAGCCGCGTGAAGGTGGAGCTGGTGCGCGGCGGCAAGCCCATGACGCTGGACGTGATGCTCGGCACGCGTCCAGCCCAGCGCGGCGAGGAGGAGGTCACCCCGCGCAACGCGCCCTCGCCCACCACGCGCAAGCTGGGGTTGGGCCTGCGCGACGCGGAGGGGTTGGGCGCTCAAATCACCGCGGTGGAACCCGGCAGCCCCGCCGAGCGCGCCGGCCTGATGCCCGGCATGGTCCTGGTGCAGGTGGGTGACGGCAAGGTGGGCAGCGCCTCCGAGGCGGCCAACATCCTGTCCTCCGCGAAGTCCGGCGCCGCGCTGCTGTTGCGCGTGCGTGCCCCGGACTCCGACTCCACCGTCCTTCGCGCTCTGGAAGTTCCGTAGCTGCTCGCGGCGTCCGGCGGGTTCTTCCCCTCCCACCGCCGGACGCCGCCGAGTTCTTCCGGATGTCTAGAACTGCACCAGCGCCTTGAAGCCGCCCCAGACCATGCGCTTCGAATCGAAGGGCATGGAGTCGGGCACCTTCATCCGGGGGTCCGCCATCACCTTCTTGTTGATGCGGTTCCGGTCCGCGCGAGACTTGTAAAGAATCCAGGAGAACACCACCGTCTCTCCTGGCTTCAACTTCACGCTCCTACCGAACATGGCCCGACGCTCGTCATCGAGGTCATCCGCGACGCACTCGAGGTACTGGAGGGCGCCGTACTCCATCCAGACCTTGCCCGCCTTGCGAGACAGTTTGCGGTAGTCGGCGACGTTCTTCGTGGGGACTGGCAGCAGGAAACCATCGACGTAGGCCATGCGAGCTCCCTCGTGAGAAGGGCGGCAGCGTAGCTCACCTCCTCCTCCACGAGGCTTATACGCCGGGGCGGAAGCGCATGGCGCTCCAGATGGCGTCGAGCGACACCATCCGCACACACTCGATGCCTTCCTTCTCCAGCCGCGCGGAGAGGAGGTCCCGGTTGAGGTCCGTGCCCAATTGCCCCGCCTTGGGATAGGCCAGCCACGCGAGTTGGTCCTCCCGCGCCGCTGCGATGAGGGGCGCACACTTCGCATCCACGTCCTTCATGCTTTGGACGAAGATGAGCAACGCCTCGGCCTTCGAGGACGGGGTCGTCACGACATCGTCAAGGTCGACCCCGGTGGGCCTGCCGATGACTCGGGCCTTCATGCCCTCCTTGAGGTTCAGCTTCTTCGCCAGGCTCATCGCGTGGGGTGCTCCCGCGTGGAAGGCCTGATGACAGCATCCGCTCCAAGGTGAGGCAATGAGGGCGTGGGCACGCGTGCCTCGAATGACAGGTGATGCGAGACGGACCCTGGGGGCTGTCTGGGCAAGGGCGCCCTGAATCCTCACGGCGTTTGGCGTAGAGTGAAGCCCGTGCCGCGCTGTCAGACATGTGGGCGGCGCTGGGAAGGCTCCCATGCGCCATGCCCGCCAAACGCTCCCTCGGACGGGGTCGGACGGCTGACGCCCGAGGAGATGGAGCCTCCCCGCATCCCCGGCTATCGCGTCGACGGCGTGCTCGCGCACGGCGGCTTCGGGGTGTTGTTGGGCGCCTGGCGCGAAGCGGACCAGCAGCGCGTGGCCATCAAGCTGGCGAGGACCGGCAACGCCCTGGCGCGCGCGCAACTGCTTCGCGAGTCCGCCGCCCTGCGCGTGCTGGGAGCTCCCACGGTGCCCGCGCTGTTCGAGGTGGGAGTGCTCGCTGGCGACGTGCGCTTCCTGGTGATGGAGCACGTGCCGTTGCCCACGCTGGCGGAGCGGCTGGCGCGCGCCTCGGGGCCGGTGCCCGCGCATGAGCTCCCCGCGCTCGCGTTGTCCGTGGCGGACACCGTGGCCCGCGTCCACGAGCAGGGCCTGGCCCACTGTGACTTGAAGCCCGAGCACCTCTTCCTCAACGAGGACGGCGGCGGGCAGGTGCGCGTCTTCGACTTCGGGCTGGTGCGCGGCGCGACGCCCGTGGAGGGCGCCACGCTTCCGGGCGAAGGCATCTCCTCCAGCGACAGCTCCGGCTTCGCCGGCACCGCGGAGTACATGGCGCCCGAGCAGTGCGCGGGCAACTCGAACGTGGACGCACGCACGGATGTGTATGCGCTGGGGGTGCTGCTCTACGAGATGCTCACCGGCCGGCCGCCCTTCTTCGGCCCCACGCCGGACGTGCTGCAAGCCCACCTGGCCCTGCGCCCTCCACCGCCCTCCGACTTCGCGCCCGTGCCTCCCGCGCTGGAGGAGGTCGTGCTGCGCTGTCTGGCCAAGGAGCGCGCGCGGCGCCCCGAGGACGCCGGCGCGCTGGCGCATGCGCTGCGCGCGGCCTTCAGCCATGCGCACCGGCCCCTCGACCCGCTGACACCGCGGCCCTCCGCGCCTGGGGAGCCTCGGCCCGCGCAGGTGCGGCGCTCGGTCGCGGTGCTCTTCCTCACGTCGCGCGCCAACCCGGTCAGCGTGCAGAAGGGGCTGGCCTCCTACGGCGGACATCTGGCCTTCACCGACGGGCCCCGCATCGCCGCCGTGTTCGACCCGGACGTGGGAGAGAACCCCGTGCGCCGCGCCATGCGCGCCGCCGAGGGATTGGCCGAGCGGGGCCTGTCCACCCACGCGCTGGTGGACGTGTCCGCCGTCACCGTGCAGCGCAGACCCACGGGCACGCCTCGCTACCTGGGCGCCATCTTCTCTCGCGCGGACCGCTACCCCACCGGCCCCGATGCACTCGGGCTCCTGCTGTCACCCGCCGCCGCGGAAGCGGTGCCCGAGGTGCCCTGCATGGAAGTCCCCGGCCACCCCGGCGTGCTGCGCCCCGCGTCCCCGGGCGCCGCGCCCCGCCCGGACATCACCGTGCTGCAGTTGGGCAGCGAGGTGCTGGTGGGCCGCGAGTTGGAGCTGGCCTCGCTGGTGGAGAGCGCCCGCGCGGCGATGGGGGGAGCGGCGCCCACGCTGGTCACCGTCATGGGAGAGCGAGGGTTGGGCAAGAGCCACCTCGCCGCCGCGCTGGCGCGTGAGCTCCAGGTGCAGCTTCCGCTCGCGCGCATCTACAGCACCCGCTCGCGAGAGCCCGTGCAGGGCGACCCGGACGGCACGCTGCGCACGCTCTTGCGCTGCGCGCTCAACGCCTTCGAGCGCGACGACACGGACACGGAGGAGCAGGGCCGCGCGGCCATCATGCAGCGGCTGGGGCCCACGCTGGGCACGGAGCTGTGGCCCGGCGTGGCCGCGACGCTGGGGTGGTACGCGCCCGGTGGTCCTGAGCTCCAGAGCTGGGCGGCGGCCCCCGGCGCGCTGCGCTCCCTGGCCATGCGCGCCACGGGTGAGCTGCTCGCCGCCACCGCGCGCGAGCGTCCGCTGTGCCTGGTCATCGACGACGCGCACTTCGCGGAGGAGACGGCGCTCGACGCGCTGGAGTACGCGTGCCTGGCCGAGGCCAGTGTGCCCATCTGGGTGTGCGTTCTTGCGCGCCCGGGGTTCGAGAAGAGCCGCCCGTTGTGGGGGACTCGCGCGGCGCGGCAAGTCACGCTGTCCTTGCGCGCGCTCTCCGCGCCCCAGGCGCAGGAGCTGTGCCGCATGCTCCTCAAGCCCGTGGAGAACGTGCCCGCGCAGGCGGTGGAGCGCATCGTCGAGCGCGCGCAGCACGTGCCGCTCTACATGGTGGAGTTGGTGCGCGGCCTCAAGCGCCAGGGCCTGGTGCGGCAGCGCGCGCCGGGAGGCAGCTGGTACCTGGTCACCGACGGGCTGGAGAAGGTGCCCGAGCTGCGGCTGGTGGAGTGGCTGGCGGACCGCGAGCTGGGCGCGCTGCCACCGGCCCTGGCCGCACACGCGCGGCTGTGCGCGCTGCTGGGCACGGACTTCACCGCGGCCACGGCGGAGGGCGTGGTGCGGGAGCTGGAGCGCGATGGCGCCGCGGGGGGCTTCCCGTTGGACGCGGGCCACGCCACCCGGCGGCTGCTCGACTCGGGGCTCCTGGTGTCCCACCGGCTGGAGGGGCTGAGCTTCCGCAACGAGTTGCTGCGCGACGCGGTGGCCACCACCCTCCCCGCCGCCGAGCGCCAGCGCATCCACCGCGCGGCGTATCGCTACTACCTGGGGCGCGCGGGCGCGAGCGAGCGTCAACGCCTGCCCCGCCTCGCGCTGCACGCCGCCGCCGCGGACCTGCGCGACGAGGCCGCCGCGCTCTCCATCGACCTGGCCGAGTCCGCGCGAGGACGTCACGCGTTCCTCGAGGCCGAGGCCATGTACACCCGCGCGCTGGAGCTCCTGGACACCGAGGACGAGCTGCGCTGCCTCACCTCGCTGCGCGGCCGGGGGCTGATGCGCATCCGCATCGGCCGGTATGACGATTCACTGGCGGACTTCGCCGCCGCCCTGGAGCGCGCGCGCAGGCTGGGCGACACGCGGGCCGAGGTGGAGCTGCTGCTCGACGAGGCCATGGCCCTGGATTGGGTGAATGACTATCCCTCCAGCGAGGCCCGCGCGCTGGAGGCGCAGGAGAAGTCCGCGAGCGTGGGCTCGCCCTATGTGCAGGGGCGGCTCTTGCTCGCGGTGGGGCGCGCGCTGTTCCGCAAGGGCGAGTGGGCGGAGGCGCGCGAGCCGCTGGAGACCGCCGCGGTCATCGCCCGCCGGCTGGGCGACGCGGGCTATGAGACACAAGTGGTGTCACAGCTCCTGCTCGCCGTCATGCTCCCCAACCTGGGCGACATCGACGAGACGGACCGGGTGCTCTCGGAGGTCGTCACCGCGTGCACGGAGCGCGGAGACCTCTTCCACCTGGGCAGCGCCATCAACAACCGCCGCAACCTGTGGGTCGCGCGCAGGGACTTGTCCAGCGCGCTCAAGGACCAGGAGCGCTTCATGCACCTGGGGCGCGAGCTGGGCATGGTGGGTTGGGAGTACTTCGCCGAGCACAACCTCGGTGAGCTGAACTACCAGGCCGGAGACGCCGAAGCCGCCGCGCCCCACATCTCGCGCGCCATCGCCCTGGAGCGCAGACACCCGGAGGTCGCGCCCCGCCCGTGGGCCCTGCTGCTCCAGGCGCGCACGCTCGCGTGGATGGGGCGTCAGACGCGGGCCCGCGAGATGCTCGCGCAGGTGCGGCAGGTGCTCGCCGAGAGCCGCAACGGCACCGAACCGAGCCCGTCGGAAGAGGTGCTCATCTCCATGGTGGAGCTGGCGACGCGGGACGCCTCCGCGGAGGAGTGGGCCACGCTGCGCGAGCGCTCCAGCCAGGTATCGGTGGAGCAAGAGCCGCTGGAGGTGCTGGAGATGATGGGGCTGGCGGCGCTGCGGCGTGGAGAGCCCCGCGAGGCCGTGCACATCCTGACGGACGCGCTCCAGCTGGCCTCGCGGATTCCCAACCTCATGGAAGGCCGCATCCGCCGCTCACTGGAGCGCGCCCGGACCTTCAGGGAAAATCAAAGACACTCCTCATGACGAAGTTCCGGTGCGCATGGTGGACCTCCACCTTGCGCGCCAGGGCCTCCCATCCGAGCGCGCGGTAGGCCCCCACCAGGAGCTCCTTCGCCTCTTGCTGCCACGGCACGGGGGGCCCCGCGTACTCCGGCGAGAAGTCCTCCTCTCCCAGCTCATGGCAGGACCATTGGAGCTCCCGGCCCAGCGCCAGCGCGTAGCGCGGGTCTCCTTCAGCCAGTTGCTTGCGTGCACGCGCCACCGCCTCTTGCACCGCGGGCCGTGATTCGTCGGAGAGGGGAGCCGAGGGGAACTCGAAGCCCTCGCCATCGCCCAGGTCCGTCGCGATGCCCACGCCGCCGGGCTGGTCCGCCATCCATTTGCGCTCTTCGTATGAGCGGCGCATCTTCGCCCGGTCCTCCAGGCGGATGGACTCCGTGAGCGCCCGGAAGTCATCGACCGCTTCCTTGAACAACCGCACCGTGAAGTAGTCGCTCTTGCGGGTGGTCTCCTGGTCCACGCCGAGCTGCGCGCTCACGCTCGATTCACCATCGAGGTACAGCGTGGGGTGCTTCAGGATGGCGTCCGCCCAGGCATGGAAGAAGTCGAGGAAGGTCTCTCCAATCCAGCGCGTCTTCTTGTCCATCTGGATGTGGACCACGCCGCTCGGGTGGAACCCCGGGTCGTCATAGAAGAAGGCGAACAGCGCGAAGTCCGCCAGGAACATCAGCGGCGTCTCCGGCAGCGTCTCCGGCTTGATGTAGTGGAGCCGCTCGTCGAGCCCATCCTTGAGCGGCCACGCGAAGGCCTCCTCCGAATAGTGCGCCAGGAACCCGACGGACACGTTCGAGGCAGAGACTCCCAGCAGATACTTCGGCGCCTGCCACTCCGCCGAGGTGAGGCTGTCGAAGAAGGCGAACGTCACCGCGGCCTGCTTGGGCAGATACAAGCCGTGCGTCCGGGCGAACCGCGCCGCCACCACCTCGTGCCTCGCCAGCGCCTTCTCGAGGGCCTCCATGCGCTTGTACCGCAGGACGTCACGTGACTCCGGGCGCGCTTGCTTCACGAACTCCTGGTACTCCGCATCCGTCTCCTCGAAGTACGTGAGGGGCACGGGAGGGTTGCGCATGTACTTCTCGAACTCCTCCACGGAGTTGTACCGGGGGTCCTCCAGCGTCTCCAGGCACCAGTCGAGGGAGTTGAACGCCTCGTGCTCCTTCGTCATGAGGATGCGGTCCACCGCCTCCAGAAAAGCGACGATGCGCGCCTCCGTGAGCCACTCCCGCTTGAGGGGCGCCTCGCAGGACTGGGCCCCCAGGACGGTTCCGGCCTCGTCCTCCTCCAGCACGGCCAGGTGGAGCGTGAGGGACTCCGCCGTCTCCTCCACGTAGGTCTGGTAGTCCTCGGAGCGCATCACGTCCTTGGACCACCCCGCCGTCCAGCCCCTCCTCTTCAGGGGGAAGAACCGGCTCGCAATCTCCTGAAATTGAATTGCACCAATCATGAGATTGCGAAGGATACCCAGGTTGGCGGAAAAGCCACCCCAAGAAAACCCGCCCCCTCTCGCGGCCCGGCTAGGCCATGAAGCCCAGCAGCTTGAGCGCGCCGACGAGCACACCCACCAGCGACTCCGCGACGACGGCGCCCGCCGCCAGCGCGGGCACGTTGCGGCCCGTCACCTGGGGCCAGCGCCACCGGGCGACGGCGGCCACCACGCCTCCCAGGCACAGCGTCACCGCGAAGTAGGCGGGGAGGATGAAGCCGATGCCCATGGCCACGGGAGAAGGCACCCACCGCGCCGCGCGCCCTCGCGCCAGCAGCGTCAGGAGCGCCCCCACCCCCGCGGCCACGCCTCCCGCGAACGCCGCGTGCGGCGGCATCCCCTCGAGCCCCCGCGCCGCCAGCTCCGCCACCGCGCGGAACTGATGTGAGAAGGGCGCCGGCAACGCCTCCGAGCCCAGGCCATACGCCCGCGTCAGCAGCAGGAACGCCGGCACGCTCACCAAAGAGCCCACCAGCACCCCCAACAGCTGCGCCCCCAGCATCCGCCCCGAGGAGGCCCCCAACAGATGTCCCGCCTTGAGCGCCCACAGGCTCACGCCCGTCTGCGCCGCCGCGCCGGACACCAGCCCGCCCACCGACACATTGGAGGCCACGCTCCCTGGCACCGCCGCGCCCACCGCCACCTGCGACAACTGCCCCACCTGTGTCACGGGCGACACGTCCACCTGACCCGCGCCGCGAGCACACACCGCGCACAGCGGCAACAGCAGCACCAACGCCAGCAACACCTGCGGCGCGCTCAAGCCAAACACCCCCACGCCCAGCACCAACACCAGCGCCCCGGCCCCCACGCCCCACCCCCACGCCCAGCGAGGCAGCAGCGCACCGCGACCCAGCGAGCGCAGGTCCTTCGCCGCGCTCCGGAAGTCACGCGCCTGAGCCAGGAGCGACACCACCGCCGAGCCCACCAGCAGCCCCACCCCGGGCCAGGTGAGCCAGGGCAACAATCCGTCGTAGCTCGCCTCCTTCACCACCCCCGCGCTCACGAGCCACGGCGAGAGCCCACCCCACGCCGCCCCCGCGCCCAGGAGCATGCTCAGCCCCAGGTGCGGCCCCGCCATCATCCCCACCGCCATGAGCATGGGGCTCCACGCCACGCCCCACACCAGCGACGCCGCGGGGACACCGCCCACCGAGCCCGGCATCGCCACCATCCCCGGCAGCCGCTGGAGGATATCCCGCAGCACCGTGATGGCCGCGGACACCGCCCCCGCCCCCGCGAGCCACACGCCGCGCCCTCGATTCTCCTGGGGCGCCGAGGCATGCATCGCGGAGATGAGCTCCGCGGTGGCGATGCCCGTGGGGAACGGCAGCGCCTCCTCCTCCATCAACCGGCGCCGCAACAGGTGCGCGGCCAGCACGCCCAGCACGCCGAGCGCCACGCTCCACGCCGCCACGGCCACGCCGGGCATCTTCATCCCCAGCAACATCAGCGCGGGCAGCGGCCCCAGGAGCCCCGCGGCCGCGGGCATCGCCCCCACGCTCACCGCCGTCACCTGCGTGAGGTTGTTCTCCAGCGGCGTGTACGGCGAGCCCCTCGCGCGAGACACCGCCGCCATTCCTCCAAAGCCCAGCACCGCCGCCATGATGGAGCCGCTCTCCCACCAGCCCAGCTTCAACCCCATGGACACGTTGGTGACGGCCAGGAGCGCGCCAATCACGGCGCCCATGCCCAGGGCTCGCGCCGTCAACTCCAGCGGCTCGCGCGCCGCCTCCGACACCCCTCCCAGACGCGCGGCCTGGACACTCTCCATCGCGGGCGAAGGCGCGGGCTCGCTCATCGCCCGGCCTCGGCCGAGCGTCCCACCAGCTCCCGAAGCTGCGTGAGGTCCAGCGGCTTGGAAATCTTCAGGTTGGGCACCTCCCGCAGGAAGGACACGGTGCGGGGGGTGAAGGCCCCCCCGGTCATGAACACCATGCGGCCCGCCTGCTCCGGAGCACACCGACCCAGCTCGTGGTACAGGTCCATGCCCGTCATCCCCGGCATCATCACGTCGCACAAGATGAGGTCGAAGCGGCTGCCCTCGTTGAGCAGCCGCAGCGCGGCCTGGGCGCTGTTCGCCGTCGCGACTTCGTGGTCCGCCGCGAGCGAGCGCTGGAGCGCCAGCGTCACATTGGGCTCGTCATCCACCACGAGGATGCGCGCCCGCGCGTTCACCTGCACCACCGACTGCAAGCGGGGCAACACCTCCAGCTCCCGCGTGGCCGCGCGCAGCACCACGCGGAAGGTGCTGCCCCTGCCCGGCTCGCTCTCCGCGTGGATGGAGCCGCCCATGGACTCGATGATGCCGTGGCAGATGGACAGCCCCAGCCCCGTGCCCACGCCCACCGGCTTGGTGGTGAAGAACGGGTCGAAGATGCGGTCCATCACCTCCGGCGTCATCCCCATGCCCGTGTCCCGCACCTCCACCAGCACCCGCCCCCGGTCTCCCGCGCGGATGACGACGCGAATCTCATGCTCGTGCTCGGGCGAGCCGTCCTCCGGAATCGCCTGCGCCGCGTTGAGCAGCAGGTTCAGGAACACCTGACACAGCCGCGACTCGCTGGCCTCCACCGGCGCCACCGGCTCGAACTCCGTCACCAGCCGCGCCCGGTGACGGATGACGTTGTCCGCCATCTTGCACGCCAGCTCCACCGCGCGGCGCACGTCCACCGGCATCAGCCGCACTTCCTGCTCACCGCGCGCGAAGACCTTCAAGTCCCGGACGATGGTGGCGATGCGCTCGGCGCCCTCCGTCGTCTCCCGCACCAGTTGCTGCAGCGAGGCGATGGCCGCCGCGGGGACATGGCTCTCCATCCGCTCCAGGCCCTCGCGCACCAGGTGCAGGTTGACCAGCATGTAGGCCAGGGGGTTGTTGATTTCGTGCGCCACGCCCGCGCCCAGCGTGCCCACCGACGCCAGCCGGTCCGCCACCACCAGGTGCGCCTGGAGCTGCTTGCGCTCCGAGGTGTCGCGGTGGACCATGATGTTGGCGATGGCGCGCCCCTCGCTGTCCCGCAGCGGCACCACCACGGACTCGCACCAGCACGTCGTGCCATCGCGGCGCTTGAACTCCAGCTCCCCGCTCCACCGCCCCTGCTTCTCCAGGCCCGCCAGCACCATGCCCGTCATCCGGTCCGGCTCGTCCGGGTGGAGCACGCGGAACAACGTCTGGCCCATGGCCTCCGACTTGTTGCGGCCGAACATCCGCTCCGCGCTGGCGTTCCAGTCGATGATGCCGCCGCCCAGGTCCGTAATCACCACGCCGTCGTAGATGCTCTCGAAGATGAGCGCCTGGCGGTTCACCTCCTCCTCGGCCTGCTTGCGCGCGGTGATGTCCATCACCGTGCCCGTCACCCGCGCGGGCACCCCCGTCGCGTCACACAGCACGTCGCCCTTGCAGGATATCCACCGCCACCCGCTGCCCTGCGGCTCAATCCGGTACTCCACATCCACCTGCGTCTTCTTCTCCAGGGCGATGGACAGGGCCTCGCGCACCCGGGGCAGGTCACCGGGGTGCACCACCTCCTCCAACTCCATGGCCCGGCCGGACAGCTTGCCCACGGGCAACCCCAGGAGGCGGTCCACCTGTTCGCTCCACGTCACCCGGCCGCTCTGGGCATTCCAATCCCAGATGCCCACCCGCGCGGCGGACAACGCCTGGCGCAGCTGCTCCTCGCGCTGCTCCAACAGCTCGCGCTTGGAGAAGCGGAACACGGTGACGGTGCCAATCTGGAGCCGGTCCCCCTCCTGGAGCTCCGCCGTGGCGATGGGGGTTCCGTTGAGCAGCGTGCCGTTGGTGGACTCCAGGTCCGTGACATGACAGCCACCATCGGGCGCGCGGACGATGCGGGCATGCTTGCGCGATACCCCGTGGTCATCGATGCGCACGGTGGCGTCCGAGCCACGTCCGATGATGTGCTCCCCGGGCTCCAGCCGGAACGCCCTGCCGATGGCGGCCGGCGTCGTCGTGCTGATGAGGATGAGACAAGCCCCTGTCGAAGAGGGTGGAGCCAGCGCCAGGCCAGCGCAGGTCGTGAGATCATCCAAGGTCGTCATCACACAGCCCCCCGGCACCTCCGCGCCGCGTCCGTCCACCCGACCTCCCCCGGCTTGCACGCGTGGTGTCACATCCGAGAATCCAACAGCCCCGGGCCACGGCGTCCAACCACCTGGGGTGATGGACCGTCCCAGCATACGACAGGCAACATCTGCCCCACCGCCTCCCGCCCCAGGTGATGGGTGGTGAACGCCCGAGCCACATTGGCGCGACGCGGCGGACACTTCGGGCCCGGGGCATGCAGCACGCCTGATGCGCGGGTGCTAGGCTCAACCCCGCATGGCGGCTGACTCCGAGAGCACCTTCCGCATCCAGGCACGCGCAGAGCTGCATGGCGCCGAGCGAGGACGGGGGGAGGCGGGCCGGGGAGAACGCGGACCCGGCACGCTCGCGGGTGAATACGTCCTCAAGGCCCTGCTGGCCTCCGGTGGCCACGGCAGCGTCTACGAAGCCGAGCACAGGATTCTAGGCCGCCGGGCCGCGGTGAAGGTGCTGCACCCCCACCTGGCGGATCAGGGCGAGATGCTCAAGCGCTTCGTGCGCGAGGCCCGCGTGGTGAACCAGATTCGCCACCCCAACATCGTGGACGTCTATGACTTCGGGCTGATGCCGGACGGCAGCCCCTACTACGTCATGGAGCTGCTCACCGGGCGCACGTTGGGCCAGGTGGTGCAGGAGCGCGGCAGGCTGTCCGCGTCGCGCGCCCGCGCCTACCTGGAGCCCGTGTGCGGCGCGCTGGAGGCCGCCCACCGCGCGGGCGTGGTCCACCGGGACTTGAAGGCCAGCAACATCCTCGTCGTGGAGGAGGGCGAGAAGCCCCGGGTGAAGCTGCTCGACTTCGGCATCGCCAAGCTGCTGCACGCGGAGGCCTCGCAAGAAGGGCTCACCATGGCCGGCCAGCGGCTGGGCACCGCCCACGCCATGGCCCCCGAGCAGTTCCGCGGCGGCGCCATCGGCGCCCACACGGACATCTACGCCCTGGGCGTGCTCCTGCATCAGCTGCTCACCGGCCGCTATCCCTTCCTCTGCGAGGACCGGATGGAACTGGAGCGGCTGCACCTGGAGGCCCCCGCGCCCCGCCCCAGCGCCATCGCCCCCGTCTCCCCGGCCGTGGACGCGGTGGTGCTGCGCTGTCTGGAAAAGGACGCCAGCCGCCGCTACAGCGGGGTGAGCGCCTTCCTCGCCGCGCTCGCGGACGCGGCCGAGGAGCCCGTGCAGCCCACCCACCGCTCCCGGCTGGCGCTGGGGGTCCACGCGGAGGTGGTGCTGCCCACCGCCGCCCAGGATGACGACGCCCTGTACGCGGTGCTCGCCGACGTGCTGGACAGCCTGGAGCAGGGCCTGCGCGCCGGCGGCTTCCTGCTCGCGCTCCAGTCCGGCACCACGCTGCTGGCCGTGCGTCCGCTGGAGAACGGTGCCCCCACCCCGGAGCGCACCGCCTACCTGCGCGAGGCCGAGCGCGCCCTGCGCCTGCTTCAACAGACCGCGCAGAAGCTGGCCGAACCCGCGCAGGCCCGCGTCCACCTCTGCCTGCACCTGGGTCAGGCCGAGACACGCGGCGACTCCACCGAGTCCGAGGTCGTCGGAGGCCCCGTCACCGACGTGGGCGCCTGGCGCCTGCGCGGACCGGACGGGTTCGCCCTCACCCCCGCGGCCGCCATCGCCATGGAGTTCCCCGAACCCATCCACACCTCCCGGGGATGACACCCCTGCGTTGATTTCAATCCAGGCCCCGTCCCCTGGGTCATGGATTGCACGCATGGACTGTCTTTGATTCGACCCGCTTGGGAAAACTTTTACCCAGCGGAATTCACATACGCGACTCGCCCCCGAATCTTGTCGTACCCGCCAATTCCAACGGCATTCTTTGAGACGCTTGGAATGGGTGGGCGGCAAGGTGGTCAGCCACGGCTGGCCAACACACACAAGGGGGAATGAAATGAACCGCACATCCGCCTCGCAGTCGCGTCGTCACATCCACAGCCATCCGAGCCGCATCCAGGGGTATGCGGCGGTGCTCCTCGGGCTGGCGCTGGGTCTCGGGACGGGCGCCTGTGGCGTGGGGGTGGAGGGGGGGAGCGATGAAACAAGCCAGGCGCGGGGGGGCCAGCTCTCCAGCAATGGACTGTCCACCAACGGCTTGTCGACAAACGGGTTATCAACCAACGGCTTGTCGACGAACGGACTGTCCACCAATGGCTTGTCAACCAATGGCTTCACCACCTGGTTCAACCAGGACCCCATGACCGCGGACTCGGTGATGGAGTACGTGGTGAAGTGCGCGGTGCCCTCCGGCCAGGTGAGACAATTCACCAACCCCGTCACGGGGACGCTGCACTCCTGGAACGGGGCGCTGGGGCTGGCGCCGGGCTGGGCCTCGGGGCTCGCGGCGACACCCGCGGAGCAGGAGGTCATCTCCGCGTGCCTGGCCGCGCACGCGAACAAGTATGGCATCCACGTGGCAATCTCCGTGCTGGGCGCGGACAGCGACGGCTCACCCATCCCCTACACCGCGGAGGAGCTGGCGACGTTCAGCGAGCCGGAGGCCTGCTTCTTCGGCAACCTCTTCGACGGCACGGGCGTCTTCGCGGCCAATGACCAGCCCTACCTGCCGCCGGACAAGAGCACGTCGCGCACGTGTGGACTGGCCTCGAGCTCCACGCAGGCGTGCGCGCCGCTCACCCACGTCGGCATGTGTGCTTCGCTCTGCCAGCGCGCGGTGGACGGCGGGGGCGCGGCGCTGCCGTACTACGCGTCCTGCACGCTGGGTGGCCGCGCCTTCCGGACGCTGACGGCCCGCATCCGCCCGCAGGAAATCTATCAGTGCGGGGATGGTGTCTGTCAGTTCACTGAACATTGTGGGACCGGCACCAGCGCCTTGAGTTGTCAGGCGGACTGCGGCGCCTGCCCTTGAGGGCAGCGGGCTCCACGCGCCGACTTGCCCGCACCAAGATGTCCGTCATGGACAGCGGCCTTCCTGGGAGAAGTCGTCCCCTGAGGTCGTGTTATGGTCTCCCCATTCCCAAGGTTGGGCCGGACATGGAGAGGTGGCATGAACGGTCTTCTCGTCCTGGATGCCCCCGCGGGCACGGACATCGCCGGCTACACGGTGGAGGGGTTGTTGGGCGCCGGAGGCTGCGGCGTGGTGTATCGGGCCTCGCGTGACGGACAATCCGTGGCGCTCAAGCTCCAGTCCCTGGAGCACCTGGGCGACAAGGCCGTGCGCGAGGTCGACACGCTCACGCGGCTGGCGCACCACAACGTGGTGGGCTTCCGGGACGGAGGCCTGTTTCCTCCCGAAGCGCCCGAGTGGCTCTACCTGGCCATGGAATACGTCCGCGGGCGCCCTCTGGCGCAGTGGGTGCAGGAGGAGAACCCCGGCGCGCGCCGCGTGGCGGAGCTGGCGCTGGGGATGGCGCGAGGGCTGGAGGCCGCGCACGCATCGGACGTGCTCCACCGCGACATCAAGGAAGCCAACGTGTTGGTGCGCGAGGACGACGGCACGCCGGTGTTGATGGACTTCGGCGTGGGCGAGTGCACGCGGGCACCCCGGCCGCCGCGCGGCATCCTTCCTCCAGGCACGCCGCGCTACCGCAGTCCGGAGGCGCTGTCGTTCCGGCTCGAGGGACGCGAGGGCGTCTATCTCCCCACCGCCACCGATGACCTGTATGCGCTGGGGGTCGTCCTCTACTGGATGCTGACCGCGCGCCACCCTTTCGAGGACGTGGAGACACCTTCGGGAGAGCTGGCCGTCATCCTCCACCCACCGGTGACGCCCGGGGCCCTCAACCGGCGCGTGCCCTGGGTGCTCAGCGAGCTGTGCGTGCGGCTGCTGTCGAAGCAGCCCTGGCGGCGAGGCACCGCGAGCACCTGCCGCGAGGCGCTCGAGCAGGCGCTGGCGAGCGCGGACGCGGCCTGGGACGTGCCGCTGTTTCCAGACGCCTCCGAACTGCCCACGGACCTCGAAGGCCGGGACACACCGTCGCGAGGCCGCCGCACGACGCAGACCGGCGGACTGCCCGCGTACCCGGGCTCGACGGAGCCGGCCGAGGCCCCTCGGCTCGTGGTGCACGCGCGTCCGGTGTCCCGGTACCCGCGCCGCCGCGAGCTGCGGCTCGCCCTGCTGGCGCTGGGCGTGGGGGCCTGCGTGATGGGCAGTGCCTGGTGGGCGCGGCGCTGGCATCCCCCCGTCCTCGCGAGCTCGCTGGGCAGCCGCGCGCGGGTGGCGGAGCCCGGCTCACGACCGGGGACGGGCCCCACCGGGCGGCGCGCGACGGAGCCGTTCCCCTCCCGGCGGCCCGGAGCCGTCCCCCCCGAGCGCTGAGGCGGAAACTTCCAGTCGCGGACACGCTCGCGCGCCCTGCCTCCAGGTCCGCGGGTGACGGGCTCCGCGCGCGTGGAAACTTCCAGTCTCCGACGGTACCAGCGCCACCTGGGGTGGGCTCCCGTCGACTACCCATCTGGACGGGCCTGTCTCCGGGCGCGGGCCGACATCGGCTCCTTGCTCGACACGGCGCGCCGGTGTTGACTGGCGACACATCCGCCCGGCCCCCCGCGATGCTCCCGGGATGGACACCTGACGCCGGGACTGCGACGTGATGACGCTACGAGCCAGGGTGCTGTTGATGTCGGCGGTGGCCCAACGGCGAGGCACGCTGCGGCGCGCGTTCCACGCCCGCCGGGTCCTCCCGCATGGCGCCTCCGGCTCCACCCTGGACCTGCCTCGCGAGACGACCGAGGCCGGCCGGCGCCTGGAGGAGACGGTCCGCGAGCGCACCGCCGAGCTCGAGGCCGCCAACGCGAAGCTGTCGCGCAGCCTGGAGCAGCTCCACGCCACCCAGGCGCAGCTGCTCTTCGCCGACCGGCTCATCGCCCTGGGCCGCATCGCCGCGGGCGTGGGGCACGAAATCAACAACCCCCTGGCCTTCATCCTCAGCAACCTGGAGTACATCCACCAGGAGCTCCAGCAGAAGGAGGAGCTGTCCGAGCAGGAGCGCCAGGAGGTGCTCGAGGCGCTCGCGGAGACACGCGACGGCGCCGAGCGCATCCGCCTCATCGTCCGGGACTTGCAGACGCTGTCGCGCTCGGAGGACGTGGGCAGCGGACCGTCGGACGTGGGCGCGGTGGTGCGCACCGCGGCGAAGATGGCCATGCACGAGCTGCGGCACCGCGCGCGCCTGGTCGTCGAGTGCGACGGCGTGCCCCCCGTGCAAGGCAACGGCGCCCGGCTGGGCCAGGTGTTCCTCAACCTGCTGCTCAACGCGGCGCAGGCCATCGTCCCGGGCCAGGTGGAGGTCAACGAGGTGCGCGTCGTCGCGAGCGAGGCCATGCCCGGCCGCGTCGTCGCGGTGGAGGTGCGCGACACCGGCTGCGGCATCTCCCCCGAGCACCGCGAGCGCATCTTCGACCCCTTCTTCACCACCAAGCCCCTGGGCGTGGGCACCGGCCTGGGCCTCGCCGTGTGCCATGGCATCGTCACGTCCCTGGGCGGCACGCTGACGGTGGAGAGCGCCCCCGGCCAGGGCAGCACCTTCCGCGTCACCCTGCCCGTGGCCGGCGCCTTCGCCCTGCCCCCGCGCCAGTTGGACGCCGTCGTCTGAGGGGGACGGCCTCGCGCCACGCCTCGTCGTAGGTCGTCATGCCCTCCATCGGCGGCGCGTAGACGTGCAGCGACACCGCGCCGTGCCGCGAGTCATTGAGCACGCGATGGATGGTGTGTGACTCCTCGCGCATCAAGTCGCCCTCGCCCGCGCGCCGCTTCGCCTCCACCCGCAGCCGGTCTCCCGCCCAGGCGAAGCGCGTCTCGCGCAGCTCGCCCTGGATGAGCAGCGACGCGCCCCACGAGCCTCCATGGTCATGGATCGGCGAGCCCTGCCCCGGCAACCAGCACACCAGCAGCAACTCACAGGCGGCGGTCCTCGCCAGCGTCCTCCGGGCATACCGCGCGTCGTCGAAGCACGTCAGCGGCGCCAGCAGCCCCCAGTCGGGCTGGCTGTCGCGAAGCCGGGCCACCAGCCAGGCCAGGGAAGGCGCCGCCGCCCCATCCTCGGGGAGCGCCCAGCCGAGCAGACTTCGTGTGTCCGGGACCTCGATATCATCCCTTGTTTCCGTGGAGTGCGCGCGCATGGGTCCTCCGGAGTGTGCGTGGGAGTGTGGACACGCCCTGGCACCGCGGCCAGGGGTTCACATCCGGCATTCGATGATTCAGAGGCCTGCCCGGATGCCGTGGCGCGGGGGCGGACTTAGACTTGCGGCGTGCAAGCACACGAGAGCCCATGGGATGTGGCCATCGTGGGAGGTGGCGCCAGCGGCACGCTCCTGGCCATCCACCTCTTGAGACAGGCGCGCGCGCCGCTGCGGCTTCTCCTCCTGGAGCGCGACGGGAAGGTGGGCCAGGGGCTCGCCTACTCAACCCACGAGCCACGTCATCTACTGAACGTTCCCGCCGGGAGGATGGGGGCCTTCCCCGAAGACCCCGAGCACTTCCTGCGCTGGCTGCGGCGCAGCGCCCCCGGCACGGCGGCCGGAGACTTCGTCCCCCGGCGGCACTACGGGCAGTACCTGGAGGAGGTGCTGAAGGAGGCCATCGGCCGGTCGACCCCTGGGGTCCAATTCAATGTCATGACCCTGGAGGTCAACTCCCTCCAGGAGCGCGGCGGACGGGTGACGCTGTCGCTTCGCGGGGGAAGCTCCGTGGTGGCGCGCACGGTGGTGCTGGCGCTGGGCAACGCGCCCCCCGCGAACCTGCGCGTCGCGGATGGGGGGTTGTACGCGAACGGGCGCTACCACCGCTCCCCCTGGGCCGCGGGGGCCCTGCGCGGTGTGGGCCCGAACGACACCGTGCTGATGGTGGGCACCGGCCTCACCATGGTGGACGCCGTGCTGTCGCTGGAGTCCCAGGGCCACCGGGGGCCCTTGCACGCGTTGTCGCGGCACGGGCTGTTGCCGCACCGGCATGAGCGCGCGGGCTCCGGGGCCTATGTGTCACCGCCCATTCGCGACGTGCTGCGCGCGCTGCGCCGGGAAGGCCTGCGCCCCCGCGAGCCCTCGCACCCCATCCCCATCCGGGTGCGGGCCCTCTTGCGAGTCCTCCGCGAGGAAGCGGACCGGGCGGAGCGGGCTGGCACGAGCTGGCGGGCGGTGGTGGACGCGCTGCGACCGGTGACGGTGCCCTTGTGGCAGCGGCTCCCCCTGGAGGAGCGGCGGCGCTTCCTGCGCCACCTCCGCGCCTACTGGGACGTGCACCGCCACCGCATGGCCCCCGACGTGGGCGACCAGGTGGAGCGGCTGATGGACAGCGGCCGGCTGCGCCTGCACGCGGCCCGCGTCCGGGGCTTCCACCTGGAGGACTCGGGCCAGGTGAGCGTGCGCGTGGCCCCTCGGGGGCAGCGCCGCGAGGAGCGGCTCCAGGTCCACCACGTGGTGAACTGCACTGGCCCGGAGGGGCTCGGCGTGCGGCACGGCCACCCGCTGCTGCATGACCTGACCGAGGCGGGGATGGTGCGCCCGGACGCGCTGGGCCTGGGCCTGGCGGCCGATGGCCACGGCGCCCTGCTGGACACGCGCGGCGACGTGGCGGGCCGCCTCTTCACCCTGGGGCCCCTGCGCCGAGGAGAGCTGTGGGAGACCACCGCCGTGCCGGAGATTCGCGTCCAGGCCCGCGCCCTGGCCGAGCACCTCCTCCTCCACCTGGGACGCAGCCGCCCCGCCCCTCGCCCGGGCACCAGCGGACTCCACCGCGGAGGGCCCCTTCCGGACCAGGACTATCAGTGAACCATTGGGCAGGCCGGGCGGAAAGTCCCAGGACCGGAGGATTCGTGCGAGGCTTCGGCGGCCGGACTCCCCCTCCTCATGACCTCGCCTCGTTCCCTTGTCACCCTCGCTGGAGGCGTGCTCCTCGTGCTGCTCATGGCCACGGGGGGCCTGGCCTACGTGACGCTGCGCACGGGGCCGCTGGAGGAGCGGCTGGTGCGCGAGGTCCACGAGCTCACCGAGGCGCGCTACGCGCGGCCGTCCCACGTCAATCCGCCGGCGCCGGGCACCTTCGCGCGGAGGCTCGAGCCGCTGGTGGACGGGGTGCTGCGGCTGTACCAGGAGCGGCCCAAGTCGAACGGGAGCCCGGACTCGCCACAGGGGCAGCCCTGCCGCGACGTGGCGGATGGAAAGCTGCCCGTGTCCTCGCTGCCCGCGGGCTGTGGTGAAGCGCTGGAGCGGGCCCGGCCGCTGATGGAGCAGGTGCTGGCGGCCACCCACGCGGAGATGGGAGGACTGCCCGAGAGCATGGGTTCGCTGGCGCCCTTCACGCATGCGCGCGCCAACGGCAAGTTCGCGCTGATGTACGTGGTGCACCTGGCCGCGCTGGAGACGCGGCTGAAGCTGGCCCAGGGACAGGCCTCGCCCGCGCTGGACACGTGCCTGGACGCGCTGGCGCTGAGCCGCGAGCTGGAGCTGGGCGGCGGAATGGAGGGCCAGCTGCTGGCCGCCACGGGCCACGGTGTCCTCTACCGCCCCTGCGCGGACGCGCTGGACGCGGCGTCCGTGGAGCGCAAGCGGCTGGCCATCACCCAGCTGTCGCGGCTGGCGGAGGGCTTCGCGCCCTTCTCCCTGACGCTGCGGCATGAGTCGGTGCTCGTCCAGCTGGTCCACTTCGGAGAGCGGCTCTCCGACGAGACGCTGGCCGCGCTCCCCCCGGGCAGCCGGGACATCGTGCCCGAGGAGCTGCGGGAGCAGGTGTCCCCCTCGGACAACCCGCTGATGGCGCGGCGCCTGTGGTGGAAGCTGGTGGAGGGCTTCGACGCGCTGACGGCGTCGGCGGACCTCCCCACCGGCGCACGCCGGCGCGCGTTCGCCCTGCTCGAGGCCGAGGCCGACGAGGACGATGAGCCCCTGGACTCCCTCCACGGCCCGGATGTCGCCACGTATGGCGAGTACGCGGAGCGGCTGGACTTGCGCAGGCTCCAGCACGACGCGCTCCTCACGCTGGCGGAGGTGGACGTGGCGCGCGCGGAGCGAGGCCAGTGGCCCGAGTCTCCGCCCCGGCACAAGGACAGCTCCTTCGTGCTGGAGGCGCTGGGCCCCATGGAGGCCCGGCTCCAGCCGTGCTCGCGCGCCTATGCATCCCAGGGCCTGCGGGTGACGGCGGACCCCGCGCCCGCCGCGCGCGCGACGGGCCCCTGACTACGCGGCGGACACCTCCACCGAGCCCAGCCCCACCACGTCCAGCCGCACGCGGTCTCCCGGCTGGAGCATGTGCGCCGCCGTGGCCGCGCCCGCGAGGACGATGCTCCCCGCCGGCAGCACCTGGCCACGCTGGGCCAGCAGCTCGCACAGCTGCACCACCGACAGCACCGGGTCCCCGGAGATGGCGTCCGAGCGCGCCGACTGCACCAGCGCGCCGTTCACCGACATCTTCATCTCCAGCCGCGTGAGGTCCAGCGCGCGCGGCGGGTGCTCCACTTCGCCGAGCACGAACAGCGACGAGGACGAGTTGTCCGCCACCACGTCCGGCAGGGAGAAGTACTTGAAGTCCCGGTAGCGCGAGTCGAGGATCTCCATCGCGGCGAACACGGACTCACACGCGTCCAGCACCTCGTCGCGAGTCACCTGGCCCCGAAGCTCGCGCGCGGTGCGGAAGGCAATCTCCGGCTCGATTTTGGGGTGGATGCCCTGGGCGAGCGAGATGACGCCGCCAGCCGCCACGTGCATCTTGTCCGTGAGGACGCCGTACACGGGAGAGTCCAGGTTCATCTGCCGGCGCTTGGCCTCGGACGTCAGGCCCATCTTCAGGCCCACCACGCGCTCACCTTGCGCCTGGCGAAGCCGCAGCCCCTCCTCCTGGACAGCGTACGCGTCCGGCAACGACAGCTCCGGCGACTCGTGGGTGAGGGGCGGCACCTCGCGCCGCTCCCGCCGCGCGGCGTCGAGTCTCCGGGCCAGCTCCGAGGGGTCCACTGTCCGCGTCATGTCCGTCCCACTCCCTGTTGGTTCAGCGCCAGGGGCGGCGCCGGGCGCGCAGCAGAGCACGCTCCAGCGCCCCGCGCGAGGCACGTGAAGCGCCGATACATGAGCCTGGATACGCGAGGGTATTGCCGGAGCGAAGACGGGCTGCGTAACCTCGCCGCGCCCCCGGGCCGGGGTGGGCTCCACGAAACGAAGCAAGGACTCCTCTTTCATGCGACTCACATCGTTCCTGGTGCTGCTGCTCCTCCCTACCTCCGTGGCACTCGCGGATGACACGCCCGGGCGGCACACCCATGATGGCTTCTACATGCGGGGCCAGTTCGGCCTGGGCTACCTGCACTCGAAGTCCACCGACACCGACCTGGTGGTCAAGGGTGGCGCGGGCTCGCTGAACCTGGAGCTGGGCTACGCGGTCATCAACAACTTCATCCTCTACGGGAAGCTCACCGGCGCCTCGGCCGCCAATCCCGACATCAGGGTGGGCGGCGTCACCCACGAGGGGGACCCGAACGACGACGTGAGCGTCATCTACGCCGCGATGGGCATCGGGGCGACGTATTACATCATGCCCGCCAACTTCTACGTCTCCGGCGCGGTGGTGGCCAACCAGCTCAGCGCTTCGCACGACGGCACGCTCGAGGGCGAGTCCGAGGCGGGCGTGGGCCTGCATCTGGGCGTGGGCAAGGAGTGGTGGGTGAGCGACAACTGGGGCATCGGCGTTGGCGCCGAGGTGGCGCTGGGCCGCATCCGCACCGGCGACCGCAGCCGCGACAACTGGGACGTCACCCACTTCGCGCTGCTCTTCACCGCCACGTACAACTGAAGCCGCAACAAGGCAGCCTCCCGCCCTGGGAGGCCGCTTCGGCTCGTCGCGCCTCAGCCCTGCTGGTTGAGGCCCGCGGCGATGGCGCGCGCGGCGAAGCGCGGGCTGAAGCGCACCATGAAGGCGGCCACCTTGTTGAGCAGTCCGTGGACCGCCAGCACCCGTCCGCGCATCATCATCGCGTAGGCGTGCTCCACCACGTCCGAGGCGCTGGCCACGCCGGAGCGCTGGAACAAGCGGCTCTTCGTCGTCCCCGCCCGCTGGGCGAACTCCGTGTGTGTCGCGCCCGGGCAGTGACACGTCACCGTGACGCCCGTGCCCCGCAGCTCGTACGACAGCGCCTCCGACAGCGACACCACGAAGGCCTTGGTCGCGTAGTACGTGGCCATGTACGGGCCCGGCTGGAAGCCCGCGGTGGAGGCCACGTTGAGCACGCGCCCGTGGCCGCGCTCGCGCATGGGCCGGGCGAACAGGTGCGTCAGCTTCAAGAGCGCCGTGCAGTTGAGGTCCACCATCTCCGCCTCGCGCTTCAAGTCCTGGTCCAGGAAGGGCCCCGAGGAGCCGAAGCCCGCGTTGTTGACCAGGAACTCCACCGCGAGCCCGCGCTCGGACACCTGCGCGAAGAGCCGCTCGGCGCCCTCCGGCGTGCCCAGGTCCATGGGAATCACATGGGCCTTCACCCCGTGCTCCTTCTCCAGCACCGAGGCCAACGCCTCCAGCCGCGGAGCGCTCCGGGCGACCAGGATGACGTCATGCCCATCCCGCGCGAAGCGCCGTGCGAACTGCTCTCCAAGACCCGCCGAGGCTCCGGTGATGAGCGCCACCTTGCGTGACATGTCGACTTCCTCCCGGGCCCCCTTATAGCTGGCTCACGTGGGCTCGCGCTTGGGGAGGATGACCTCGAAGTGGCTGCCACGCCCCGGCTCGCTGCGCACGCGGATTTCCCCGCCGTGCGCCTCCACGATTTGCCGCGTGACGTAGAGCCCCAGGCCCAGCCCTCCGTAGTGGCGCTCGCTCACCGCGCGGCCGAAGCGCTCGAAGATGTGGGCCTGGTACTCCGGGGAGATGCCGATGCCCGCGTCCTCCACGCGCACCGCCACCTTGTCGCCCTCGTCCCGCAGCTCGATGTGCACCGGCTGGCCCGCGCCATACTTCAGCGCGTTGGAGAGCAGATGCGTGAGCACCTGCTCCAGCCGCGCCCGGTCCCAGTGCCCCCTCACGTCGCCGCGCGTGAAGAGCGACACCTGGGTGCCAGCCTGCGTCGCCGCGAGCGCCAGGTGCGCCTTCACCTCGCGCGCCAGCATCTCCAGGTCCATGTCCTCGCGCTGCAACGTCAGCCCGCCGCTGGACAGGCGCGACACGTCCAGCAGCCCGTCCACCAACCCCGCCAGCTTGTCCACCTGCCGCTGAACGACATCCAGTTGCGAGAGCACCATGGATGCGGGAATCGCGGAGGACAGGTCCGCGCGCGTCTGCCTGCGCAGCCACTGGAGGCGAAGCTGGAGCGGGGTGAGCGGCGTCTTCAATTCATGGCTCGCCACCGCGAGGAACTCATCGCGCAGGCGCACCGAGCGGCGCGCCTCCCGGTACAGCCGCGCGTTGTCCACCAGCAGCGCCGCGCGGCGGGCCAGGTCCTGCGCCGTCTCCAGGTCCGCCTGGGTGTAGTGCCGCGAGGGTTGGACGGCGAGGAAGGTGAGCGCGCCCAGCGAGCGCCCCCGGGCCAACAGCGGCACGGAGAGGATGGAGTGGAAGCCCACGTCGCGCATGACGTCGTGGTGCGCGTCGCTCACCGACACCCGGCGCAGCCAGGCCTCGTCCACGTCGTGCACCAGCAGGCTCTCCGCGTCGCGGGCCACGCGGGTGGTGGGGTGGACGCTGCCATCCGGCCCGGGAGGAAAGTCCCACACACGCGCGGCCAGCGCGTCCTGGCCCGGGTCCGCGTGCGCCACCGAGGTGCGCTGCACCGAGCCCGTCTCATCCTTCAAATCGACGAAGCACCAGTCCGCCATGACCGGCACACACAGCCGGGCCAGCGTGTCGAGCGTGGCCTTCGGGTCCAGCGACGACGAGGCCAACAGGCGGCTGGCGTTGGCGAGGAAGGCCGCGCGTTGCTCGGAGGCCTCGGCTTCCGTGCGCGCGCGCTGCTCCTCGCGCAAGAGGCGCGCGGACTCCAGCGCCAGGCCCGCCAGGCGGACCAGCGCGGAGAGCGCCTCATCGTCCTCCGCGCTGAAGTCCCCCACCTCCCGGTCGAAGAGGTGGAGCATGCCGGCGCCCGAGGGCAACGGCACGGAGAGCCAGCCCCGAGGCTCCGCGCGAGTGCCCCGTCCCCCGCCTGCTCTCCGGGCGGAGTCCTCGGCGGACGGCACGCTGTAGCCCCCCCAATCCTCATAGGCCCGTGAGAGCGACGTGACGCTCGCCCCCTTCGTCCTCCCCGGAGCGGGCGTCAACACGACGGTCGCCTGGTGTGCGCGTGTCAGCCGGCGCGCGACGTCCACGAGCACCTCGAGCGCCTCCTCGACGCTGACCGCGGACGGGGGCTGCCTGGAGTCCGCGCTCCGAGCCTCCGGGCGCACCTGTTCCATCGGCATGTCCATATCCTCTACCCATACCCACAACCCTGGCCGGGCCCGCACGGCTCATTCCCAGGGAAGGAATATGCGCATGCGTCACTGGAGCGACAGCGTCTCGAGCTCCTCGTCGTAGGCCCACAAGTCTCCAAACCGCCCCCAGCGCACCAGGGTGTCGAAGATGCGCTCGTAGTCCTCGAAGGGCATGTGAAGCACGATGAGCTCGAGCACCTGCTCGCGCCGCAGCTCCTTGCGCGGCTGCTGCTCCAGCACGGAGTGGAGCTGGCGGAAGATGCCCAGCCGGAGCACCTGCTGCCGCCAGAGCGCCTTGCGGCCAGGCACGTCCGCGTCCAGGAAGCTGCTGGCGATGGGCGACAGCACCACCATCCGTTTGGGGGTGTCCACCAGCTCCAGCATCTCCGCGGCCTTCACCACGTTGATGGCCTTGCCGAACTCCTGGGCCGTGTCCGTGGCCATGCGGAACACATCCTCCGAGCCGCCGCGCGCGCCCAGGTACTCCAGGAGGCCCACCACCTGGCTGGTGCTCACCGTGGGCAAGGGCTCCATGTTGGAGGCCGGACTCACCTCGGCGGGCTGGGGCACGGATGGAGCCTGCTCGTCCGGCAGCTCGTGGCCGGTGATGGTGTCGTGCAGCCGGTCCACCATGCGGAGCAACTCCGGCGAGCGGTAGTCCCGGGGACGCGGCAGCGTGTTCTCCACCACCGCGCGCACCACGCCCGGATGAGCGCCGAGCACCACGATGCGGTCCGCCATGTAGACGACCTCCTTGATGTCGTGGCTCACCATCAGGATGGACGAGGACCGCCGGTGCTTGGCCGTCCACAGGTCCAGGACCTCCGCGCGCAAGCTCTCCGCCGTCAGCGCGTCCACCTGGCTGAAGGGCTCGTCCATGAAGAGCATCTCCGGGTCCAGGGAGAAGGCGCGCGCCATGCCCACGCGCTGCTTCATGCCTCCGGACAGCTCGCGCGGATACGCCTCCTCGAAGCCGTTGAGCCCCACGATGCGCACGGCGTGGGCGGCGCGCTCGTGCACCTCCTCGCGCGGCAGGCCCGCGGCCTGGAGGACCACCTCCACGTTCTGGATGACGGTCATCCACGGGTAGAGCGCGAAGGATTGGAAGACGATGGCCACGCCGGGGTTGAGCCCCGTCAGCGGCTTGCCGTGAGCGAGCACCTCGCCTCGCGTGGGGCGAATCAAACCCGCGAGGATGCGCAGGATGGTGGACTTGCCACAGCCCGAGGGCCCGAGGAGACAGACGACCTCGTTGGGGCGCACCTGGAGGTTGATGTCCCGGAGCACGGGCAGCGGCGCGCCGTTGGGCTGGGTGAAGTCCTGAGACACGCCTCGCAGCTCGCAGAGCGGCTCGGTGAGGGAAGGTTCGGGGCGGAGGTCCATGGCGGAGAGACTCATCAGCTCAGTGAGAAGCGCGTGCGGGCCAGCGTGTGGAGCCGCTTCCACACCAGACGGTTGAAGGTCACCACCACCGCGGACATCACCACGACGCTCACGGCGAGCAGTGGGAAGTTCGCCCCCGCCGCGGCCTGGCTGATTTGCGAGCCCAGGCCCGGCGCCACGAGGACCTCGCCTCGGAAGTGGGCCAACTCCGCGACGATGCTCGCGTTCCAGGCCCCTCCCGCGGCGGTCATCCAGCCTGTCAGGAGGTAGGGGAAGATGGCGGGCAGGTAGAGCGTGCGGAAGCGCAGCCAGCCGCGGATGTTGTAGCCGCGCGCCATCTCGCGCAGGTCCGCGGGGATGGCCGTGGCACCGGCGACGACGTTGAAGAGGATGTACCACTGGGTGCCCAGCAGCATCAGGACGATGCTCCCCCACCCCAGGCCCACGCCCGCGAACGCCAGGCCGGCGATGACGATGGGGAAGAGCATGGGCGCGGGGAAGGACGCCACCACCTGCACCACGGGCTGGAGCAGCCGGGACCACCGGGGCGACAGGCCGATGGCCAGCCCCGCGGGCACCGCCCACAGCGTCCCGATGAACGTGGACAACAGCACGCGCCCCAGCGTCACCAGGGACAGGCCCAGCGTCTTGCCCCACTGCGCCAGCGACACCTCACGCATGATGAGCACCAGGCGATAGGCGCCCAGGAGCATCAGCACGACCAGCGCGGCGAAGAGCACGTGCGACAGCTTGCCGGTGAGCGGGCTCCTCGTGGCCTTGCGTTCAGAGGAGGGCGCGGGCTTCGCGCGCGGCTGAACCAACTGAGACAACCGGCTGAAGCCCGAGCGGGCCAGCACCAGCAGCCGCGAGCGGCGCAGCAGGTCGAGGAACCAGGAGTCCATCGCCTCCGTCTGGCCTCCTTCCTCGACGCGGAACTTCTGGGCCCAGACGACGACGGGGCGCCAGAGGACCTGGTCCAGGAAGACAATCATGAGGGTCATCGCCAGGATGGCCCACAGCATGGCGGGCACGTCGCCGTGAGCCACGGCCACGCTCATGTACGAGCCCAGGCCGGGCAGCCGGAAGTCCCGGTCACCCAGCACGAAGGCTTCGTTGATCATCAGGAAGAACCACCCGCCGGCCATGCTCATCATGCTGTTCCAGACGAGGCCGATGGTGGCGAAGGGAAGCTCCACCCACTTCAGCTGCTGCCAACGATTGAACCGATAGACGGTGGCGGCCTCGCGCTGCTCGGTGGGGACCGAGCGCAGCGAGTGGTAGTAGCTGAACGTCATGTTCCAGGCCTGTCCGGTGAAGATCATCAGGACGGCCGCCAGCTCCAGGCCCACGTTGCTCGTGGGGAACGCGGCGACCAGCGCCAGCACGAGCCCGGGCATGAAGCCCAGGACGGGGATGCTCTGGAGGATGTCGAGCAGCGGCAGGAGGACGCGCTCGGCCATCCGGTCCTTCGCGGCCCAGTAGCCATAGACGAGCGTGAAGGCGAGCGAGAAGACGTAGGCGATGAGCCCCCGGGACATCGAGAAGAAGGTGTACTCGGGCAGGGCGCTGGGGGACAGGTCGATGTCCACGGTGGGCCGCAACGCTCCGGTCCACTCGTGGGCGGCGTGGAGTCCTCCGAAGAGGGCTCCGGCGAGACCTGCGATGACGAGCACGTCCACGATGCTGAAGCGGCGCCCGCGCGTCAGCGTGGCGTTGGAGTCACCCCAGGTCACCGCGGGTGTTGTCTTCATTCCACGCCTCCGTTGCGGTGGTCCGGAAGGACCATGGCGATGGTGGTTCCTTGTCCCAAGGCGCCCGGCTCGCAGCGGATGGAGCCGCCGTGGGCTTCGACAATCTGCCGGGCCAGATAGAGGCCGATGCCGGAGCCCTTCACCCCTTCGTCGGCGCTCGCGAGGTAGTGCTCGACGCGGAAGAACTTCTCGAAGATGCGCTCGCGGTACTCCTCGGGGATTCCCACGCCGGTGTCCGTCACGGCGAGCTCCACGCCGCCCGTGGGGCCTTGAGCCCGCGTCGCGGACACGGTGATGACTCCGCCGCGCGGCGTGTACTTGAGCGCGTTGGTGAGGATGTTGGAGAGCACGGACTGGAGGCGCGCGGAGTCGCCCCGGAAGGCGCCGGGCAAATCCTGCGCGAGCGCGACCTGGAGGCTGACTCCGGCCTCTTCGCAGCGGGGCCGCAATGTTCGCAGCGTCTGCCCCACGAGCGAGGCCGCGTCCACGCGGTCCCACGTCAAGCGCAGCTGCCCGGCCTCCAGGCGTGTCAGGTCGAGGAACTCGTCGATGGTGGTGGAGAGTTGCTCCACGCCGAGCAGGGCCGTGGCGAGCAGGTCCTGTTGACGTGGGAGCAGACCGCTGGCGCCCTCGCGCAGCATGAGCAGCGTCATGCGCAGGGTCGTCAGCGGGGTGCGCAGCTCGTGCGAGGCGACGGCGACCAGTTCGACGCGGGTCTCGTTGAGGCGGACCCAATCCGTCACATCGGAGAGCACGAGGACGGCGCCGGGCCGGCCGGCGGAGAAGCCGGGGACCACGACGGCGCGCGGGAGCAACTGGCGCTCTTCATTCGTGCCCGGGATGTGGATGGCGCGGGAGAGGTCTCCCTCGGCGGGGGTCTGCGTGGGCTCGCCACGCAGGGTGGCCTGGAGGGACTCGCGGACCTGGGGCGTCAGGGGCAAGGCGGTGAAGTGGACGGAGTGGAAGCGCGCGGCGCCGAGGAGCAGCCGCGCCTTCTCGTTCGCGGAGGAGACGAAGCCTTCGGGGTCGATGACGACCACCGCGTCCGGCAGGGCCTCGAGGGTGGCTTCGAGGGTGTCTCGGGCGCGCATCACCTCGCCCAGGTTGGACCGGCGGAACTCCGCGAGGTTCTCGGCCATGCGGTTGAAGCCCTCGGCCAGACGCCCCAGCTCATCGCCGGAGGTGTGGCGGAGCCGATGCTCGAAGTCGCCCTGGCGCATCGCCTCCACGCCGCGGGTGAGTTCCTTGAGCGGCCAGACGATGACGCGGGCGAGGTGGAGCGCCACCACCACGGACAGGACGAACGCCGCGAGGGAGATGAGGGTGACGATGCCGGTGGCGCGGGTCGCCTCGTCGCGAGCCCAGGCGGCGGCGTGGCGGGTGGATTCGGCGTGGTGTTCCCGGACGCGTCCGACCTCCGCCACGGCGCTGCGGAGTGCGGGATTCACGTCGCGGTGATAGCGGGCGATGGCGTCCTGCTGGCCCGAGGAGGACATCAGTCCATCTCCGGCGATGCGATACGCCTCGATGGCGCGGCGCAAGGCTTTCGCCATCTCGCGTTCATCGGGCCGGGAGAGCAGCGCCTCGATGCGTGGCAGGGCCATGGCCACACCTTCGCGCTCACGAGCGAGGACCGCGGGGGCCTCGGGGTCTCCGGCGAGTCCCAAGAGGAGCGCATCGTCTTCACGCTCGAGCGCGAGCGCGAGCTCCGCCGTGGCACCCGTGACGTCCTGGGTGTCCGCGAGAGCGCGGCCCACCTCGCGGCTCATCCGGTCGAACAGGATGGCGCTCCACAGGCCGGAGGCCACCGTGGTCAGGACCAACATGGCTCCGGCCAACAGGAAGCGTGTACGCAGCCCAGCCCTCATCCCCGTCCCCTCCTCACGACAATCCGTACCGCTTGCGCTTGCGCTGAAGGGTCGTCGCGTCGATGCCCAACGTTCGCGCGGCGGCCTCCAACGAAGGCGCGCGCGCGACCACTCGAGCGATGTGCTCACGCTCCAGCGACTCCAGCGAGACATCCGCGCCCAGCGCCACTCGCACCGCGTCCACGGGTGCCACAGGTGAGCTGTCGGATGGCGCGGGAGGAATGCCCAGATCTTCCGGATGCACCACCGACGAAGCCGCGAGAATGGCCGCCCGCTCGACCGCGTTGCGCAGCTCCCTCAAGTTCCCCGGCCAGCCATACGCACTCAGCGCGCGCTCCGCTCCCGGCGCGAACGACAGCGACTCATGCCGCTGCCGCTTCGCGAAGAACGCCAGGTAGTGCCGCGCCAGCGGGAGGATGTCCTCGGGCCTCTCGCGCAACGGCGGCAGCGTGAGCGTCACGACGTTCAACCGGTAGAGCAAATCCTCCCGGAAGCGCCCGCCTCGCACGTCCTCCTCCAGCGGCTTGTTCGTCGCCGCGATGATGCGAACATCCGCCTGCCGCTCCACCGCTTCGCCCAATCGCTCGAAGGTCCGGTCATTGAGGAAGCGCAACAGCCGCGCCTGCGCATCCGGCCCCAGGTCGCCCACTTCATCCAGGAACAGCGTGCCCCCTTCGGCCTCCTGCACCTTTCCCTGCGCATCCGCGACCGCGCCCGTGAACGCCCCCTTGCGATGACCGAAGAGCGTGCTGCTCATCAAGTCGCTCGACAGCGCGGGGCAGTTCACCGTGACGAAGGGCGCGGTGGCCCGCCCACTGCGCGCCCGCAACCACCGCGCCAGCACGTTCTTCCCCGTCCCACTCTCGCCTCGCAGCAGGACGACACAATCCGCGCGGGCCGCGCGCTGCGCCGTCTGGAGGAAGTTCGTGAACGCCGGACTCGAGGACTCGAACTGGCTCTCCGCGTCCGTCTCCCCCAGGCGCTCCTGGAGCTCCGACACCCGCCGCTGAAGGACCCGCGCCTCCACGACACGCCGGGCCGCGAGCCGGACCTGCTCGGGCGTGAAGGGCTTGGGCAGATAATCCACCGCCCCCAGCTTCATCGCCTCCACCGCCGTCTCGAACGTGGCGAAGGCCGTGATGACGATGACCCCCACGCCCGGTTGCCGCCGCAGCAACTCCGGCAACAAGTCCAACCCCGACTCGGAGCCCAACCACAAATCCAGGAACACGACGTCGAAGCGGCTCCGCTCCAGCGCATCCAGCGCGCCGCCCGAGGTCCCCACGCCGAGGACGCGGCCCGCGCCTGCCTCCAGGCACAGCCGGAGCGACTGTCGCACCCCCGCGTCGTCGTCGACGATGAGCGCGGACCAGGGTGTGGATTGAGATTCCGTCATGAGACCTCCGGGAGCGCGTGCACGGGCTGAAGGGCCTCGGCAGGGTATCTCTCGGGGAGTGGTGGAACGAGAAGCCGATAGACGACCCGCACGACGAAGAGCGCGAGGAGTGTCGAGCTGAACAAGCCCCAGACAATGACCGTGGCCAGCGGACGCTGGACGTCAGACCCCAGCCCCGTGGCCAGTGATGCGGGCAACAATCCCTGGATGGCCACCATCGCAACCTGAGCCCACGCGGGCTGAAGCACTCCTCTGGGCCAGGCGGCTCCGGAGCCGCGCCCACCTCGCGGTGGCGCCACCACCCGCGACGCTGAAGCCCCTGTGCGCCCCAGCAGGGCTCGCGGAAGCGAGTGCGGTGTATTCACCGTGGCCAACTGGACGCACCGTGGCCGGAGGCTGGCCATCCGCACGCGGGCTCTCCACGCTGCGACGACGCTCGGCACCAGCCCCCGCCAGCATCTCCAGGATGTCGTTGGAATCTTCATCTCGGGCCTGTTCGGGCCCGGCCCAAGGCAAGCTCCATGCCCGACATCGGAGGCAGGCCAGGGGTGTGCCCGCTCCTCTCACGCGCGCAGGGATTCCCCTCCCGCATCCCGGCGGAACGCAGGTGCCCACCCAGGGCGGACAGGCATTCCGCCGGGACACACAGGAGCGGTTGGTGTCAGCCCCTTTCGCCGAGGCACCGGACGCTGCAGGGACCTCCGCGAACGGGGTGAGCCGATGCCGTTGCCGCGACTGCGCCTGTTGCCTGCACGGTATGGTCGCACGCCATGGAAGACCGAGAGACGAGTTCGGGCCCGCGCCCGCGAGAAGTGGTCAAGCAGTGGGTGGAGCGCTTCAACGCGGCGGATGTCGAGGGGCTCGCCGCGCTCTACCGCGAGGACGCGGTGAACCATCAGGTCGCGAACGAGCCCGTCGAAGGCAAGGCTCGAATCCGCGAGATGTTCCAGCGAGAGTTCGCGGCGGCCAAGATGGTCTGCATCGTCGAACAGATTCTCGAAGATGCCCCGTGGGCGATTCTGGAGTGGAAGGACCCGCTCGGCCTCAGAGGTTGCGGCTTCTTCCAGATAGAGAACGGGTTGATCCGCTTCCAGCGCGGCTATTGGGACAAGCTCTCCTTCCTGCGCATGCACGGGCTGCCCATCGAGTAGCGCGGGCCTCGGTGCCGGTCGCTCCCCCATCGACCTGGCATCTTTGTCCTTCCGCGTCATCCCCTCGGGCCGCGCGGCCTTCCTCGCCGCGGAGACGGACCCTCCGCCGGGCGGTGTCAGGCGTACGCCACGGGATGTGGCACCAAGCGAGGGGCACTGAACGCCCCTGGCGGTGATGCTGGTGACGGGTCGAGCGGTTGCGTACATTGCGCCGCGTTCGACCTGGGTCTGGCGTGGGCACTCGCGGTCCACGGCGGGAGTGGGCACACACGGAGGTCCGCCATGCAGAAGGTGCTCAACTACATCGGGGGAGAGCTGCTGCCCGCCCGTGGAGGGACGTGGCTGGACAAGCCCGAGCCCGCGACGGGGAAGACGTATGCGTCCGTCCCCGACTCCGACGAGAGCGACGTCCAGCGCGCGGTGGAGGCCGCCTCCCGCGCCTTCCCCGCATGGTCCGCCACGCCCGCGGCGGAGCGCTCACGCATGTTGCGGCGCATCGCGGACACGATTCGTCAGCGCCTGCCCGACTTCGCCCGCGCGGAGTCCATCGACTCCGGCAAGCCCCTCACGGTGGCCTCCACCGTGGACATCCCGCGCAGCATCCTCAACTTCGAGTTCTTCGCGGACGCCGTCACCCAGTTCTCCAGCGAGGCGCACGCCACCGACGGCGTGGCCCTCAACTACACGCTGCGCTCGCCGCTGGGCGTCGTGGGCTGCATCTCCCCGTGGAACCTGCCGCTGTACTTGCTGACGTGGAAGCTCGCGCCCGCGCTGGCCATGGGCAACTGCGTGGTGGCCAAGCCCTCCGAAGTCACGCCCATGACGGCCTATCTTCTGTCACAGGTCTGCCGTGACGTGGGCCTGCCGCCGGGCGTGCTCAACATCGTCCACGGCCTGGGCCCCAAGGTGGGCGCGGCCATGAGCCAGCATCCGGACATCCCGGCCATCTCCTTCACGGGCAGCACCCGCGTGGGCGCGGAGATTGCCCGCGTGGCCGCGCCGTCCTTCAAGAAGCTGTCGCTGGAGATGGGCGGGAAGAACCCCAACGTCATCTTCGAGGACTGCGACTTCGACGAGGCGCTCGCCACGACGGTGCGCTCGTCGTTCTCCAACCAGGGGCAGATCTGCCTCTGTGGCCCGCGCATCTTCGTGCAGCGCTCGCTCTATGCGCGCTTCAAGGACGCGCTGGTGGAGCGCACGAAGGCGCTCAAGGTGGGCGACCCGCTGGAGGCCGGCACCGAGCAGGGCGCGCTGGTGTCCCAGCAGCACTTCGACAAGGTGATGAGCTACATCGACCTGGCGAAGCAGGAGGGCGGGCGCATCCTCACCGGAGGAAAGCGCGCGAGCCTCTCCGGCCGCTGCGCCGAGGGCTGGTTCGTGGAGCCCACGCTCATCGAGGGCCTGGACGCCTCCTGCCGCACCAACCAGGAGGAGATTTTCGGCCCGGTGGCCACGCTGATTCCCTTCGAGCACGAGGACCAGGTGCTCGCGTGGGCGAACGCCACGAAGTACGGCCTGGCAGCCAGCGTGTGGACGAAGGACTTGTCGCGGGCACACCGCTTCGCGGCCCGGCTGCACAGCGGCATCGTCTGGGTGAACTGCTGGATGCTGCGGGATTTGCGCACGCCGTTCGGCGGGGTGAAGGACTCGGGCGTGGGACGCGAGGGCGGCTGGGAAGCGCTGCGCTTCTTCACCGAGCCCAAGAACGTGTGCATCAAGCTGTGACGCGCTGGACGGAGACACGACGTGAGCACCAGTGAGCGAGTCGATTCCCAGAAGGCCCCGGAGCCGGTGGGCCTGTATCCCCACGCGCGGCGCGTGGGCAACCTGCTCTTCCTGTCGGGCGTGGGCCCTCGGGAGCGGGGCACGAAGAAGATTCCCGGCGTGGAGCTGGACGCCGAGGGCAACATCCTCTCGTACGACATCGAGAAGCAATGCCACTCGGTGTTCCGCAACGTCCGCTACATCCTGGAGGACGCGGGCTCCTCGTGGGAGCGGCTGGTGGACGTCACCGTGTACCTGACGGACATGAAGAAGGACTTCCCCACCTACAACCGGCTGTGGGCGGAGTACTTCAAGGACAACCCGCCGTGCAGGACGACGCTCGAAATCAACCGGCTCCCCACGCCCATCGCCATCGAGCTCAAGTGCATCGCCACCATCGGAGACGAATGAATGGGCCGCCTGACTCCCATCAACTTCAAGAAGTGGATTGACGAGCACCGCCACCTGCTCAAGCCGCCCGTCGGAAACCAGCAGGTGTGGGCCGACCGCGAGTTCATGGTCACCGTCGTCGGCGGGCCGAACGCGCGCACGGACTACCACATCAACGAGGGCGAGGAGTTCTTCTACCAGCTCGAGGGCTCCATCACCCTGCGCGTCCTCGAGGACGGCAAGCCGTTGGATATCGCCATCGACGAGGGCGACATCTTCCTGTTGCCGCCCAAGGTGCCGCACTCGCCGCAGCGCCCCGCCGGCACGGTGGGCCTGGTGCTGGAGCGCCGCCGCCTGCCCCATGAGATGGATGGCTTCATGTGGATGTGCCCCTCGTGCGGCGAGAAGCTCTACGAGGAGTTCGTCCACGTCACGAATCTGGTGACACAGCTGCCGCCCATCTTCGAGCACTTCTACGGCAACCCCGACAACTGCACCTGCAAGAAGTGCGGGACGAAGGTCACCAAGGGAGGGCCTGCGCGTTGAAGGTCGACATCCACACGCACTTGTTGCCCGCGAAGCTCCCGCGCTTCGCCGAGCGCTATGGGTACGGGGGTTTCATCACCCTGGACCACCACGCGCCATGCCGCGCGCGCATGCTGCGCGATGACGGGAAGTTCTTCCGCGAAGTCGAGAGCAACTGCTGGGACCCGGTGAAGCGCATCGAGGAGTGTGATGCGACGGGCGTCCACGTCCAGGTGCTC
Source organism: Myxococcus stipitatus (assembly GCF_037414475.1). Next base: position 3,347,778 of record NZ_CP147913.1, read on the forward strand.
TCCACCGTGCCGGTGATGTTCAGCTACTGGACGAAGCCCGAGCACGGCGCGGACCTGTCGCGCTTCCTGAATGACCACGTGGCCGGCGTGGTGAAGGAGCACCCCAAGCGCTTCGCGGGCCTGGGCACGGTGCCGCTCCAATCGCCGGAGCTGGCGATTCGGGAGCTGGAGCGGTGCGTGAAGGAGCTGGGCCTGTCGGGCGTGCAGATTGGCAGTCACGTCAACGACTGGAACCTGTCCGACGAGAAGCTGTTCCCCTTCTTCGAGGCGGCGAGCGAGCTGGGCGCGTCCATCTTCGTCCACCCGTGGGACATGATGGGCGAGGCGAAGATGCAGAAGTACTGGCTGCCGTGGCTGGTGGGCATGCCCGCGGAGGTGTCGCTGGCCATGTGCTCGCTCATCTTCGGCGGCGTGCTGGAGCGGCTGCCCAGGCTGCGCTTCGCGTTCGCGCACGGCGGAGGTTCGTTCCCGGGGACGCTGGGCCGCATCGAGCACGGCTTCGAGGCGCGTCCGGACCTGGTCGCCGTGGACAACAAGGTGCCGCCGCGCGACTACCTGGGACGCTTCTGGGTGGACTCGCTGGTGCATGACGCGGACACGCTGCGCTTCATCGTCAAGCTGTTCGGCCAGGACAAGGTGGCGCTGGGCAGTGACTATCCCTTCCCCCTGGGCGAGGACCGCCCGGGCACCCTCATCGACTCGCTGACCGAGCTGTCCCACGACGCTCGCGAGCAGTTGCGATGGAAGAACGGTCTGGCGTGGCTGGGCCGCGCTCGCGAGGACTTCGCACCATGACGACGCATCCCTTCGAGGACACCGAGGACTTCGCGCGCCGCGCCGATGAGGCGGACGCCCTGCGCTCCTTCCGCGACGCGTTCCACTTCCCACCGGGGCACGACGGCAAGCCCGTGGTGTACCTGGCCGGCAACTCGCTGGGGCTCCAGCCGAAGAACGCCGCGCGCTACGTGCAGGAGGAGCTGGAGGACTGGGCGAAGTTCGGCGTGGAGGGCCATCACCACGGACGGCATCCATGGCTGCACTATCACGAGCTCGTCACCGAGCAGGCCGCGCGGCTGGTGGGCGCGAAGCCGCAGGAAGTGGTGGTGATGAACACCCTCACGGTGAACCTGCACCTGATGATGGTGTCGTTCTACCGGCCCACGAAGACGCGCTTCAAGATTCTGGTGGAGGGCGGGGCGTTCCCCTCGGACCAGTACGCGGTGGCGTCGCAGGCGCGCTTCCACGGGTATGACCCGCGCGAGGCCATCCTGGAGCTCAAGCCTCGCCCGGGAGAGGAGACGCTGCGCACCGAGGACATCCTCGCGACGCTGGACCAGCACGGGCAGGAGGTCGCGCTGGTGCTGTTGGGCAGCGTGAACTACCTGACGGGCCAGGCGTTCGACATCGCGGCGATTTCGCGGACGGCGCACGCCAAGGGCTGCTTCGTCGGCTTCGACCTGGCGCACGGCGCGGGCAACCTGCGGCTGTCGTTGCATGACGACGGGCCGGACTTCGCGGTGTGGTGTTCGTACAAGTACCTCAACGGCGGGCCGGGGACGCTGGCCGGAGTGTTCGTGCACGAGCGGCATGCGCGCTCGCGGGACATTCCCCGCTTCGAGGGGTGGTGGGGGCACGACAAGGCCACGCGCTTCCAGATGAGGCCGAACTTCGACCCGCTGCCCGGCGCGGAGGGGTGGCAGCTGTCCAACCCGCCCATCCTCCAGCTCGCGGCGCTGCGTGCGTCGTTCGAGCTGTTCGACCAGGCGGGCATGGAGGCGCTTCGCGCGAAGAGCGAGAAGCTCACCGGCTACCTGGAGTTCCTCTTGGAGAAGCTGCCTCCGGGCTTCGTGCGCATCATCACGCCGCGAGATGCGAAGCAGCGGGGCGCGCAGCTGTCGCTGCGGTTCAAGGGCGAGGCGCAGGGGATGCTCAAGCGCCTGTCGGACGCGGGCATCATCTGCGACTTCCGAAAGCCAGACATCATCCGCGCGGCGCCCGCGCCGCTGTACTGCTCGTTCACCGACGTCTACCGCTTCGTGCGGACCCTGGATGCCCATGCGCGCGAATGAGCGAGGCGAAGAGGTCGTCGTGGTGGGAGCGGGCCTGGTGGGCTCGCTGCTCGCCGTGGAGTTGGCCCACCAAGGCTATTCCGTGGAGGTGCTGGAGCGCCGACCGGACATGCGCCGCGAGGTCATCGACGCGGGGCGCTCCATCAACCTCGCCATCTCCACGCGAGGTCTGTACGCGCTGCGGCAGCAGGGGCTGGAGGAGGAGGCGCTCCGCCACGCGATTCCCATGCGGGGGCGGATGATTCATCCCCCCAAGGGCGCGCTGGTCTATCAGCCGTATGGCAAGGACGACTCGCAGCACATCAACTCGCTGTCGCGGGCGTGGCTGAACAAGTTCCTGATGTCGGCGGCGGAGACGTCGGGCCGGGTTCGCTTCCGCTTCAAGCAGCGGGTGACGCACCTGGACTCCAAGACGGGCGCGCTCACGGTGGTGGACGAGGGCACGGGGCAGGAGCGCCGCGAGGAAGGGCGCGTGGTGTTTGGCACCGATGGCTCGGGCTCCGCGGTGCGGCAGGCGTTGGAGCAGGTGCCGGGCTTCCAGTCGACGCAGGAACAGCTGGGGCATGGCTACAAGGAGCTGACGATTCCCGCGGGTGCGGGGGGCTCGTTCCAGATGGAGAAGCACGCGCTGCACATCTGGCCGCGCGGGACGTACATGTTGATTGCGCTGCCCAATGAGGATGGCAGCTTCACGTGTACGTTGTTCCTGCCTTGGAAGGGGCCGGTGAGCTTCGAGTCCCTGGATACGCCGGCCCGGTTGGAGACGTTCTTCGAGGAGCAGTTCCCTGATGCGAAGGCGCTGATTCCGGATTTGACGGAGGCGTTCTTCGCGCGGCCCACGGGCAGCATGGTGACGGTGAAGTGCGCGCCGTGGCATGCGGGCGGCAGGGCGGTGGTGCTGGGGGATGCGGCGCACGCCATCGTCCCCTTCTTCGGCCAGGGGATGAACTGCGGCTTCGAGGACGTCACGGTGTTCAACCGGCTGCTGGCGGAGCACGGCTCGTGGGAGGGCCTGTTCGGCGCGCTGGAGAAGCTGCGCAAGACGAACGCGGATGCCATCGCGGACATGGCGGTGGAGAACTTCATCGAGATGCGCGACAGCACGGGCAACCCGCGCTTCTTGTTGGAGAAGGCGGTGGAGAAGGTGTTGCTCAATGCCTTCCCGGGCGTGTTCGTCAGCCGCTATTCGATGGTGAGTTTCAGCCGGGTGCCGTACCGGCTGGCGTACGAGGTGGGGGCGATTGCCGGCGGCATCGTCTCCGAGTTGTCCGAGGGGCTGACGCGCGCCGAGGACGTGGACCTGGAGCGCGCGGGGCGTCTCATCCAGGAGCGGTTGGTGCCATTCATGAAGGAGCACGCGGATGGATTTCGGACTGAAGGGTAGGCGCGCGCTCGTCATGGGCGCGTCGGCGGGACTGGGCTACGCGACGGCGCAGGCGTTGGTGAAGGAAGGCGCCACGGTGGCCATCTGCTCGCGCGGGGGCGACAAGTTGGAGCGAGCGGCGAAGTCGCTGGGCGCGGCGCTCGCAGTGCCGTGTGATTTGACGCAGCCGGGTGCGGCGCGGCGGCTGGTGGACGAGGTGGCGGCGAAGCTGGGTGGCGTGGATGTGCTCGTGGTGAACACGGGCGGGCCACCGGCGGGGCCGTTCGAGGCGCTGACGGCGGAGCAGTGGCAGCTCGGGTTCCAGAGCCTGTGGATGGCGGCGGTGGATGGGATGCAGGCGGCGCTGCCGGGGATGCGGGAGCGCAAGTGGGGCCGCATCGTGCTGGTGACGTCGCTGGCGGCGCGTGAGGCGATGCCGAACCTCACGGTGTCCAATGGCTTGCGCGCGGGGTTGCTCGGGTTGGTGAAGACGGTGAGCAACGAGGTGGCGCAGCACGGCGTCACGGTGAACGCGGTGCTGCCGGGCTACCACGCGACGGAGCGGATGACGGAGCTGGGCCTCACGGACGAGAAGGTGGCGCCGCAGATTCCCGCGAGGCGGCTGGGACGTCCGGAGGAGCTGGCCGCGCTGGTGGCGTTCCTGTCGTCCGAGCAGGCGTCGTACATCAACGGTCAGTCCATCTGCGTCGACGGTGGAGCGCAGCGCGGGTTCTGAGCTTGCATTGAGGGCCGCCACATGAAGCTCCACACCCTATCCCTGGGGCTCATCATGCTGGCGGCCTGCACGAGCGCGCCCCCTCGAGTGGCGGCCCCCGTGAATTGGGTGCCATGGACACGGGCCGAGAGCTTGCGGTGGTACGACTGCGAGCCAGGTAGCACGCTCATCGAGCGTCACACGCCTGGACATGGAAGCCCTCCGTTGACGCTGCGGCGAACGCGCCTCGAGCCCTCAGGGGAGCGTGCGCGGGTGCAGACGGAGCGCCTGGAGCCGCGAGTCGAGAGGCCACCGAGCTGCTGCAGTGTGGACCTCCCGCCGGGGTATCCAGGGCCTGAGCCGAAACGAACCGAGGAGTTCGTTCGGCGCGAGGTCTTCCCGGTGGGAGGAGCGCCGGTGGAAGTGGAGGTCGTCCGGCGAACGACCCGGATGGACCGGGGATGTGACACCGTGCCCTGTCCCTGCTGGGACGACCTCCTGGTTGAGGAGCTGTGGTACCGGCATCCACGCGCGGAGAGCGAGGGCGCGGTGCGCATCCTCTTCGACCCCAGCCGCTCGCGCTTCTCCCGCTCTTCAGGCTGTGCGAGCCCGCCTCCTGGTTCCGCTCCTGACGCCAGGGGGATGGTCGAGACAAGGGTCGCCACGGCGCTCGATGTGTCATTCCGGCTTCAGCGCGACATCCACCGGTGCATGCGGGTGCGCACCTGGGAATCACCTGGAGTACCCGTGGAGTCTCTCGAGTGCCCGAGTGTCCTGGGTGGACGTGGGATGTGGCAGATGACAGGCGGGCTCGTGTCCGGCGTGCGCACGTTCACGACCATCGAAGTGCTGTCCTTCGACTGCAAGAGGTCCTCGCCCGAAGAGCCGTGAGACAGGGCGAGGACGAGGAAGCAAGGGAGCCACGCGTTGCCACAAGGCGTCGGGGACGAGTTCCCGGACCATGCCTCTCAACCTGGGGATGGCCCTTGCCAGCGACCAGCTCAGTCCTGACTTTCGTCAGGAGCTGTCAGTACCTCTCAGGGATAAAATTCCTGTCTTTGAGCGAAGCGGTGTCGTCGTACGCCCCATGCATGGAGCGAGCGGGCAGCTTCACCTTGGCGTTCTTCACTCGCTTGTGCGGAATCTTGTCCAGCAAGAAGCGGATGCAATTGAGCCGTGCCTTCTTCTTGTTGTCTGACGGCAGGATGTACCAGGGCGCATACGGCATGTCCGTCGCGGCCAGCATCTGGTCCCGCGCATGGGAGTAGTCGTACCAGCGCTTCCAGGACTTGACGTCCATGGGACTCAACTTCCACTGCCGGAGGGGGTCGTCGATCCGCGCCGCGAACCGTCGGGCCTGCTCCTCCTTTCCGACCTCCAGCCATATCTTCACCAGCAGGATTCCGCTTTCGACCATGTACTTCTCGAAGACGGGACAGCCGATGAGGAAGCGGTCGTGCTCTTCGGGCGTGCAGAACCCCATCACGAGTTCGACGCCGGCCCGGTTGTACCAACTGCGGTCGAAGATCACGATCTCGCCGGCCGCCGGGAAATGCTGCACGTACCGCTGCAGGTACATCTGTGACTTCTCGCGGCTCGACGGGGCCGGGAGGGCCACCACGCGGAATACACGAGGGCTCACCCGTTCGGTGATGGCACGAATCGTTCCGCCCTTCCCCGCCGCGTCCCGGCCCTCGAACACCACGATGACGCGCATCTGCGCCTGCTTGACCCACTCCTGAAGCTCGCAGAGCCGCGACTGGAGCTTGCGCAGCTCCTTGACATAGGCCTTGCGCTTCATCGGCTCTGCGTGTGTGTCCTGTGCCATGGCCGAAGGGTTGTGCGGCCCTGACGCACGCGCAATACGTGCGCTCGGGGAGGGACTCCGCCAGCCAGCGGAACCTCACCAGAGATGGCCCCGGGTGCGGCGGGCGACAGCCCTGTCGCCCTCGGGGCCGTGGCCGGTATGGCGCAACGAACAGCGGAGACTGCCCCTTGGGGCATTCAGCGCACGCGAACTTCCGCGCGCCGCAGGGCGTGCGAATCCTCCCCCATCATCGAGGTGTCGCGAATGAGGGGGACGGGCAGCACCATCCAGGTAGTGAGGCCGGGGTTCGCACGGTTCGTCGGTACATGGCCACTGCTCGGCGCCCTCTCCATGATCTCCGGGTGCACGGTCGGCCCACGCTTCACGAAACCCGAAGCCGAGGTCGCCAAGGAATGGCGCACCCAAGGCGACCCGCGACTCTCGACCCAGGACGCGGTCAACACCCAATGGTGGAAGTCTTTTGGTGATCCTTCACTCGACCACCTCGTCGAGCTCGCCTACCAGCAGAACCTGCCGCTGCAGATCGCCGGGTTGCGGATCGTCGAGGCGCGCGCCCAGTTGGGCATCCTCACCGGCCGACAGTTCCCACAGGTCCAGGTCGCGACCGGCAGCGGTGCCGTGGTGGGGCGCAGCGAGAACGCCGCCGCCTCCAACCTGGTCGACCTGTCCAGCCTCGCGGAGATCGACCGCCACTACCTGGAATACCAGGTGGGCTTCGATGCGCTGTGGGAGGTGGACTTCTGGGGCAAGTACCGGCGGGGCGTGGAGTCGGGAGCCGCGGGCCTGCTCGCGTCGGTCGCGGACTACCAATCCTCCGTCGTCGCGCTCACCGCCGAGGTCGCTCGAACCTACGTCACCGTCCGCACGTTCGAGGTGCTCATCGAGCAAGCCCAGGAGAACGTCCGGGTCCAGGAGGAGGGCTACCGGATCGCCGAGTCGCGCTTCAGCAACGGCGTGACCTCGGAGCTCGACATGATGCAGGCGGAGACCCTGCTGCAGAGCACCCGGGCCACCATCCCCCAACTGGAAGCAGGGCTGGAGCAGGCCCACAACGCCTTGAGCACCCTCCTCGGCCGGCCCACGGGAGAAGTGGCGGCGTTGCTCTCAGGCCCCAAGCGGATTCCCCTGGCGCCCGCGACGGTCGCCGTCGGCATGCCGGCCGAAATCCTGCGGCGACGTCCGGACGTCCGCAGCGCGGAGCTGACTGCCGCCGCGCAGTGCGCCCGGGTGGGCATCGCCGAGGCGGACCTCTATCCGAGCTTCTCCATCTTCGGGACCGTCGGGCTGCAAGCCAGCACCGCCGGCTCGGCCTCCGCCAATCTCTTCTCCCTGGGCAGCCTCGCCTATTCGGTGGGCCCTCGAATCGTCTTCCCCTTCCTGAACTACGGCCGTCTGAAGAACGGCGTGCGAGTCGAGGACGCACGGTTCCAGCAATTGCTCGTCAACTACCGCAACACCGTGCTCAAGGCGGCGCAGGAAGTGGCGGACGCCTTGACGGGGTTCATCCACGCCCAGAAGACCCTGGAGTTCCAGCAGGCCGCCGTGAAGTCCGCGCAGCGGTCCGTGGAACTCTCGGTGGTGCAATACCGTGAAGGCGCCGTGGACTACCAGCGCGTGCTGGATGCGCAACGCTCGCTCCTGGAACAGCAGAACAACATGGCCCAGACGAGCTCATCCATCGCCACCAACCTGGTCGCCCTCTACAAGGCGCTGGGTGGAGGTTGGGAGATCCGCCAGGGCCAGCCCATCGTGCCAGAGCCCATGCAGAACGAGATGAAGAAGCGGACCCACTGGGGCGACATGTTGTCCAAGCCGCGCGCGCCGGAACAGAAGGCGCTCCCGCCATCCGAAAAGCCATAGAGAGTCCACCATGCCCAAGCACCCGAAAGGGAAACTCAAGTGGGTCATTGGGTTGATCGCCCTCGTGATCGCTGCGTTCATCGGCTTCCGCTATTGGAAGAGCAAGAAATCCGAACTGCCGGAGGGAATCGTCTCCGGCAACGGCCGCATCGAGGCAAAGCTGGCGGATGTCGCCGCCAAGGAACCCCTGCGGGTGAAGGAGATCCTCGTCAACGAAGGCGACCTCGTCAAACCCGGTCAGGTGCTGGTTCGCCTGGACACCTCCACGCTGGAGTCCAGCCTGGCGGAGGCCAACGCGAGCCTCGCGGCCACGCAGGAGAAGGTGGCGGTGGCCGAGGCGGGCATCGTCAAACAGCGGAGCGAGATCCAACTCGCCACCATCGAGGTCGAGCGAGCCCGGAGACTCGTGGCGCAGGGCGCCGGCTCGCAGCGGGACCTGGACGTTCGCTCGAGCCAGTTGGAGACCACCCGAGCCGCCCTTTCGGAAGCGGAAGCCACGCTGAAGACCTCCCGGGAGGAGATCGAGGTCGCGCGCGCCAATGCGGCAACGATTGAAACGCGCATCGCCGACGCGACGCTCAAGTCTCCGGTGACGGGACGAGTCCTCTACCGCCTCGCCGAGCCCGGCGAGGTGCTCTCCCCCGGTGGACCAGCGCTGACGCTCGTGAACCTGGAGGACGTCTACATGGAGATCTTCCTGCCCGCCAGCGAGGCCGCCCGCGTGAAGCTCGGCTCCGAGGCACGCCTCACCGTCGACTTCGAGCCCGACCGCTCCATCCCCGGCTATGTCTCCTTCGTCTCCCCGGAGGCCCAGTTCACCCCCAAGCAGGTGGAGACGAAGAGCGAGCGGGAGAAGCTCGTGTTCCGCGTGAAGCTCCAGGTCCCCCGCGAGCTGGCCAGCCGCTACGTCGAGCGCATCAAGACGGGCATTCGTGGCGTCGGCTACGTCAAGGTGGACCCTTCCGCCACCTGGCCCCCCCCGTTGAGCAACGTCATCACGGCTGAATCCGGCTCCCACTAGCCCGGAGACCCGGGAGGGCTCGGCCATGGTCTCATCCACGTCTCCAGAATCGCCTGCTGGCGGCCCCCGAGGGTGTGTCGTCTCCGTCCAGGACGTGAGCCACCACTACGGAAAGGCGGTCGCGCTCGACGGCCTCTCGCTCGACGTCCCCAGCGGCATCCGGGTGGGCATCGTGGGCCCCGACGGCGTCGGCAAATCGACGCTGATGGCCCTGGTGGCCGGCGCCAAGAAGCTGCAGCAGGGGCGGATCACGGTCCTGGATGGGGACATCGCGCAAGCCCGACACCGGCGCGACGTGGGGCCGCGAATCGCATACATGCCGCAGGGGCTGGGAAAGAACCTCTACCTGGAGCTCAGCGTCTACGACAACGTCGACTTCATGGCCCGGCTCTTCGGCCTCTCCCCCGAGGAGCGCAAGGTGCGCGTCCCGCAGCTCCTCCAGGCCACGGGGCTGGGCAAGTTCGCGGAGCGTCCCGCCGGCAAGCTCTCCGGCGGCATGAAACAGAAGGTCGGACTCTGCGGGGCGCTGGTGCACGACCCGGACCTGCTCATCCTCGACGAGCCCACCACCGGCGTCGACCCGCTCTCCCGGCGGCAGTTCTGGACCCTCATCGACGAGATTCGCGCCGGGCGTCCCGGCATGAGCGTCATCATCTCCACGGCCTACATGGACGAGGCCCAGCAGTGGGACTGGATCGTGGCCATGGACGCGGGGCGCGTGCTGGCGACGGGGACACCCGCGGAGCTGATGGAGCGTTCGGGGACCACGGACCTGGAGAAGTGCTTCATCGCGCTGCTGCCCGAGGAGAAGCGCAAGGGCCACAAGGAGCTCACCATCCCGCCCCGTGTGCCGGGCAACGCGGAGCTGGCCATCGAGGCGCACGGGCTCACCCGCCGCTTCGGGACCTTCGTCGCCGTCGACCACGTCACCCTCTCCATCGAGCGCGGTGAAATCTTCGGCTTCCTGGGCTCCAACGGGTGCGGCAAGTCCACGACCATGAAGATGCTGACCGGCTTGCTGCCTCCCTCGGAAGGCACGGCGAAGCTCTTCGGCAGCTCCGTGGACGCCGGCAGCATGGAGGTCCGCAAGAGCCTGGGCTACATGACGCAGGCCTTCTCGCTCTACGGCGAGCTGAGCGTCCAGCAGAACCTCGTCCTGCACGCCCGGCTCTACCACCTGCCGCCAGACAAGGCGAAGGCACGCATCGACGAGCTGGTCGAGCGGTTCGGACTGGGCGCGCACCTGGAGACGCAGGCCGGAGGCTTGCCCATGGGGCTGCGCCAGCGGCTCTCCCTGGCCGTCGCCGTGCTGCACGGGCCGCAGATCCTCATCCTGGACGAGCCCACGTCGGGAGTCGATCCCGTCGCCCGGGACAGCTTCTGGGAGCTGTTGATCGACCTGTCGCGGAAGCAGGGCGTCACCATCTTCGTGACGACCCATTTCATGAACGAGGGGATGCGGTGTGATCGCATCTCGCTCATGAACGCGGGACGGGTGCTGGCGGCGGACAGTCCCCAGAAGCTCATCGAGTCGAAGAACGCGGACAGCCTGGAGACCGCCTTCATCGCATACATGGAGGAGGCCATCGCCGAGAAGGCCCGCGCGGAGGGCAAGGAGGAGAAGGGCAAGGAGGAGAAGGGCAAGGACTCGGCCCCCGTCAACGAGCCGTCCGCCCCTCCATCCGAGCCCCCGGCCGCGCCACGAGAAGACCGGGCCGGGATGCGGCTGAGGGTCGGCCGGATGCTCGCGTACGCATCCAACGAGACCAGCCAGATCCTCCGCGACAAGGTCCGGTTGGCGTTTGCCTTCGTCGGTTCGGCGTTGTTGATGCTCGTCTTCGGCTTCGGCATCACGACCGACGTGGAGAACATCCGCTACGCCGCGCTGGACCTCGACCAGTCACCCGAGAGCCGCGCGTACCTGGAACAGTTCAGCGCGGCGAAGCCCTACTTCGCCCGGACTCCGCCAGCCGCGTCCGCGGACGAGGCGTTGCGCCGACTCCAATCAGACGATGTCTCGGTGGTGCTGGAGATTCCGCCCCTCTTCGGTCTGAATCTTCGCCGAGGCTCCGGCCCCGAGGTGCTGGCACAGGTGGATGGCGCCATGACCTTCCGTGGAGACACCGTCGAGCAGTACGTCCAGGGGGTCCACGCGCGGATGCTCAGGGATCCCGCGAGCGGCTTCCATGCCGCCCGCGCACAGGAGTACAGGGCAAACATCGAGGACCGCTACCTCTACAACCCCACCTTCGAGAGCATCTACTCCATCGTGCCGAGCGTCCCGGCGCTGCTGCTGCTGCTCATCCCCGCGATCCTCATGACGGTCAGCATCGTGCGGGAGAAGGAGTTGGGGTCGATCATCAACTTCTACGTCACGCCCACCGGGCGACTGGAGTACCTGCTCGGGAAGCAACTGCCGTACATCGCCATCGGCATGGCCAACTTCTTCATCCTGACCGCCCTGGCCCTGATCGTCTTCGGCGTCCCCATCAAGGGCAGCTTCCTGATGTTGGTCGTCTGCACCCTGTTCTACGTCGCGGCGACGACGGGCATCGGGATGGTGACGTCCACCTTCACCGGCAGCCAGGTCGCGGCCGTGTTCGTCACGGCCATCCTGACCATCGTGCCGACCATCCAGTTCTCCGGCTTGTTGCAGCCCGTCTCCACGCTGCAGGGCGGAGCCAAGGTCGTCGGCTCCATCTGGCCCGCGACCTATTACATGCACGCCAGCCTGGGCGCCTTCACCAAGGGGCTGGGGGCGGGCCTCCTCCTGCCGGACGTGGCCTTCCTGGCCGCATGCGTCCCGCTCCTCCTGGCCATCAGCGTCGTCGGCCTGAGAAAGCAGGAGAAATAGCGGTGAACTCGCTGCTGAACATCCTGTGGCTGGGTCTCAAGGAGCTTCGCAGCCTGCTCAGTGACGCGGTGCTGGTCGTGTTCGTCGTCTACGCGTTCACCCTGGCCATCTATGTCCAGGCCACGGGGACCTCGAGCGAGGTGAACAACGCCTCGATCGCCTTCGTCGACGAGGACGGGTCCGCGTTGTCCAAGGAGCTGATCAACGCCATCTATCCGCCGCGCTTCAAGTCGCCGGAGGTCATCTCCTCGGAGGCCATCCAGCCGGACATGGACCGGGGCCGGTTCATGTTCGTCGTCGTGATCCCGCCCCGCTTCGAGCACGACCTCCGCGCGGGCCGCACCCCGGACATCCAGGTGAACATCGACGCGACCGCCATGCAGCAGGCGGGCATCGGCGCCGGCTACATCAAGAACATCCTCAACGACCGCATCGCCTCCTTCCTCAAGCGCACGGAGGAGACGGGGCCGAAGCCCGTCAACCTGGTCATCCGCAAGCTCTTCAACCCCAACGGGGTGTCGTCCTGGTTCAAGAGCGTGGTGGCGATCATCAATCAAATCACCCTGCTGACGGTGGTCCTGACGGGCGCCGCGGTCATCCGAGAGCGCGAGCACGGCACGCTGGAGCACCTGCTGGTGATGCCGCTGACCTCGTTCGAGATCGCGATGGCGAAGGTCTGGGCCAATGGCCTGGTGATTCTGGTGGCGACCGCGGCTTCGCTCCTGCTGGTCGTGCACATGGTGCTGAAGGTACCGTTCGCCGGCTCGGTGGTGCTGTGGTTCGTCGGCGTCGTGCTCTACCTCTTCTTCGCCACGGCGCTCGGCATCTTCCTGGGGACCATCTCCCGCTCGATGGCGCAGTTCGCCCTGCTCATCATCCTCGTGGTCCTGGTGTTGATGCTGCTCTCGGGCGGGAGCACCCCCGTGGAGAGCCAGCCGAAGTGGCTTCAGGCCATAACGTACCTGCTGCCCGCCCGGCACTTCGTCAGCTTCTCGCAGATCATCGTCTACCGCGGCGGAGGACTGGGCGCTGTCTGGCGCCAGTTCCTGATGGTGACCGCGGTGGGCGTGGGGTTCTTCGTCTACAGCTTGGCGATGTTCCGCAAGTCCATCGCGGTGAGCAAATAGAGCCGCGGCCCGAACTCCAGCCGCTGCTTCAGCGAGCGTCAGCGTGATGGGGAGTCCCATCCGTTTCGTGATGTTCCCTGACAGCTCCTGACGAAAGTCAGGACTGAGCTGGTCGCCGGCAAGGGCCATCCCCAGGTTCCCCGACGCCTTGTGGCAACGCGTGGCTCCCTTGCTTCCTCGTCCTCGCCCCAGGAAGTTGGCGGACAACGCGAGCACTGGGACTTCAGCCGAGGTCAGTGCGGGTCCACGCACCGTGCGCATCACAGCGGATGAGGTTCCCCCAAGTCGCGATGATGTTCGTCACCCGCTTCGAGACGACCTGGATCTGCTCACCTCGCGTCATGTACTTGAAACGCTCCAGATACTCAGGGGACGACGCCAACAGAGCGGCAACGGCAGCGGGCACCTGGCGGAGCGCTTCAAGGTTTTCAGCAGGTGACTTCGTGAAGGTCTTCCCCACCGCCATGGCAATCCCGACGAGAGAGCGAGCTGCCCGCCACGGGGCTCGAGTCCTGTTCCTCCAATCCCGCCTCGCGTAGCAACGCGTCGAACGCATCACTTCGCGACCTTCGCTGGGCGCTGGGTCCCAGCGAAGTCTTCTCCCTCAATTCAGAGTGACGGTACCGAAGGGGCAGCGATGAACAAAGAGGGCAGCGCAAAGCCTCCAGCAGCCACTACGCACTCCTCACCCCCTGTCGAAGGTAGACGGAGCGCATGCTGGCATTCGCGGCTGACAGACCTGCGAGGAATCGACAGGTCAGCGAAACCATACAGCGTCACGCAGACAGAGCCCGCCAGTACATGTCAAATCCACGGAGAGGAGGAGCGACCTCAAGACATGCTCCGCCCGAAGAGCCGTGAAGCATGGACTCACATCAAGGAGCGGATGGCCTCCACCACGTGAGGCCATTCACGCGAGCGCGGGTCCACGATCTCGAAGTGCCCTGCCCCCGGCAGACTGACCGCGCGCACGTCATCTCCAAGTGAGCCCCCCCGCGCACTGAAGTCCTCGCTCATCGCCACGGGAACCGTGTCGTCCTCCACGCCATGGATGAGCACCTGCGGCAGACCCAGCGGCTGAAGCGCGGAAGGTGAAGCCAACGAGTACGGCACAGCAAGAGCCTCCGGCGCGCCCCCCATGAAGGACTCGACGACACCGTCGCTCAATCGCAGCTCGAACGCGCGCGGCAGATGAGACACCGCCGCCAACGCCACGACACCGCGAGGCCGCAAGGGATTGCCACGACACAACACTCCACGCCCAGGCAACCGATGCCGCGCTCCCAGCCACAGCGCCAGATGCCCCCCCGCGGAGTGTCCCGTGAAGACAAGACGCGACAGGTCCAGCGAGTACTTCCCCGCGAGGGCCCGCAGGTGGTCCACGCCGAGCGCGACGTCCTCGAACGTGCCCGGAAACCCTCCGCCCTCATGACCGATGCGCCGGTACTCCAGGCTCCACGTCGCGAAGCCGCTCGCCGTCAGCGCGGCGCACACATGCCCCATGTACCCGAGGTCATATTTCGCGCGCCAGAAGCCCCCATGCACCACCACGACCACCGGATGTGGCCCCGGCCCCGAGGGGAGCCTCAGGTCCCCGAAGTGATACGGCCCAGGGCCATAGGCGATGCGCGCATCAGGTGAGGGAGACGGCTCGTCGAGAACCCACATGGAGGACATGCGGGCATCCTGAGAACAGCCTCGCCTCGGGGGCAAGCCTCGCCGCCAACGTCCTACTTCTCCCCTCGCTTCAGGTTCGCCAGACGCGCCTTGTCGAGCTTCGCGACAACCCCGACGCTGCGCCCCGCCAGGTTGGCCACGACGTACTGCACGCTGCTCCCCATCACCTGCGCGCTCTCCGACAGCGTCAGCCCGTACTCCTGCTCCAACCACTGCGTCATCCCACTGGTCGCCGAGCGCAGCGCGTCATCCAAAGACCCCGCCTGCCCGAGCACCATCAGGTGCGTGGGAGACTCCACCCTCGGCATCGGCGGCGCCTTGCCACGCACCACCTCCACCGTGAGCTCGACCTCCATCGACGTCTCCAGCGCGTACTGCGACGTCTCCCCATCCCCCTGCGCGGCATGCGCATCCCCCAGATACAACAGCGCCCCAGGCTGGAAGACCGGCAGGTAGACCGTGTTCCCCTCCACCACCTCGTTGAAGTCCATGTTCCCGCCAAACCGCCCCGTGTCCCCCGTCGAGAACGCCGGCAGCCCGAAGCCCGGCGCCACCGCCAACCCTCCCAGCATGGGCCGCAACGGCACCGTGAAGTCCTTGAGCCGCTCCGTCGGCGTCTCCGGACTCGCGACCCCTCGCTCCACATCCAGCTTCCAGCGCACGGGCTTGCCCAGCTCCGTCGCCTTCGCCGCCAACGCGGGCGTGAGCGCTCGCCCGACGATGCTGTCCAGGCTGTCCGCATGGCGCCGGTTCAACCGCAGGCGCTTCAAGTGGATGGCCAGCATGTCCCCAGGACGCGCATCCGCGATGAAGAACGGCCCCGTCTGCGGATTGCCGAAGAGCGCCCGCGTGACACCGTTCTCATCCACGCCCCCTGAATCGAGCGTCGTCGTCTTCAGCGTATCCCCCGACCAGAGCGTGAGGACGGGCTCGCGCGTCGCGGAGAATTCGTTGGAGTAAGTCGTCGGCTTGAAGTCGTGCCGGCGCGGCGGCCCCGCGGGGCGCTCGGGAATCCGCCGGGCCGTGAAGGCATGCTTCACCCGGGCCTTCGGATTGTTCGTGTCGGGCATGTCCGCGACACCCCGCAACGTGTCCCCACTCACCTTGCCCGTGTAGGTCGACTGGACCTGGCGCGAGTCCGTGACGACGAAGCGCACCTCGCTGCCCGTGCGCTCCCCCTCCAGCCCATCCCCATCCAACTCCCCACCCAACCGCTTGCCCGTCCGCTCCAGCGTCAGGCCCTGGTGGAGCGCGGTGCCCCACAGGTCCGTCGTCACGACCCAGGACTCCTTCACGGGAGCCTGCGCGAACGCCACGACGGGGACACAAACCAGGAGCAGCCACACGAGATGTCGGACCATGGGGCCTCCACCATGGCACCCCCGCGCGGCCTCCGCCTCACAAACGGCGTTCAGCACCTCGACGCCGGGCCGCATCCTCGCGACAGCTCAGGCGCGAAGAGACTCACCGCGGCGCAGCAGCTCATCCGCGGCCTCCACGTCGAAGTCCGTCGCACGGCCTTCCCCCACGAGGACCTCCGCGCGCAGGTGCGCACGAAGCGCCTCCGGCGCCGCATCGGCGTCCAGCCACACTCCCGCGCTCACCTCGGCATGGATGGTGTGGTCCCAGGCCACCACCAGCCCGGCGCGCAGCCCCTCCTCCACCACGAGCCGGTAGTCATTTCTCCAGGCCAGCAGCGTGTCCGAGACCTCCAGCCGTCCGCCCACGGTGACAGCGCCCATGGTGCACAGCCGCGCCGTCGTCAGCGAGCCCCCCACGGCGATGACCGAGCCAGGCTCGTAGTCCAGCGTCGTGCCTCCCACCTGGACCTCGCCCGTGCACAACAGCCACGCCCCCTCGTCGACCGTGAGAGAACCCTCGACCTTGAGGTTTCCTGGCACCCAGAACGGACTGGGGAGCGCCCCCTCCTGATGGTTGGAGATGACCAGGTCGCCGGGGACGGTCGCCAGCCGGTCGGGAGCGCCATACAGGCGGATGGCCAACCTCACGAGCGCGAAGGCGCTGACCTCATCCCCGAAGACGCCGTCTCGCCCGTAGGCCGGAGCGGCATACAGGCGCGCCAGCAATGCCTCGAAAGTCGGGGGCGTGGGCTCCTTCAGCAGGCACCGCGACAGCCGCTCCCCCGCCTGGGGCGTCACCGAGACGAAACGCCCGGCCAGGAGGTCCTCGACGACAGCCTGGACAGCGGGGACCAGTGCTTCCCGCGAGAGGGGATGAGAACGCGGCGGCGCGGCCAATACGGCCTCCAAGACGAGAAACGAGGCCAGTACACCACGGTACGCCAGCCCCCTCCCCTGTCCATGGCCCCACCGGGCAGACAGCCGTTCAGCACCTCCAGACGTCCGGTAGGTGTCACTCCGAGCCCCCCGCACATGCCTTGGAGTGTTACCGGCCGGGCTTTAAATCTCCATGGCCGCATTTTTATATTTGTCGGCACGAGATTTAGACTTGATTTCAATTCCCCAGGTGTAAATCCTGTGCCCACGGATTTGATGCGGCCGCGATGGCGCGCACGGTCAAGGAGGCACGGATATGGACACAAAAGGGCTGAGGACGTTCCTCGAGATTCCCTACGACGAACTCGAGGAGCGCAACCTGCGGGTGAAGGAGCAGCGCCTGCGGCACGAGTCGCCGGACAAGGTCCGTGAGGAGCGCATCAAGTACCTGACGGACGAGCGCGCCCTGAAGGCCGTCACCGTGTGCTTCACCGACCTCGAGGGTCGGCTGCACATGCTGGACTACGACAAGAAGTTCCTCCTCAAGAGCGCCGACAACCTCACCTTCGACGGCTCCTCCATCCGCGGCTTCTCCCAGCAGGCCGAAAGCGACCTGCGCCTGAACGTCGACTGGGGCTCCTTCTACTGGCTGCCCTCCGACATCTTCGGCCCCGGCAAGGTGCTGGTGTTCAGCGAAGTCCTCGAGCGCGACGGCACCCCGTACCACTCGGACATGCGCGGCCAGCTCAAGCGCATCACCGAGGCCATGTACCAGAAGGACGGCACCGTCTTTCACACCGCGCCCGAAGTGGAAGGCTTCCTCTTCAAGGGCCGCGACGCCGAGCGCCACTACCACGAGACGGGCAAGTTCGACTTCATCTCCACCGGCGGCTACTACCACTCGCTGCCCGGAGACCCGCTGCGCGCCTTCATCGACAAGGCCGCCGAGGCCCAGCGCGCCATGGGCTTCCAGAACGAGAAGGACCATCCCGAGGTGGCCCCCAGCCAGTTCGAGATGAACTTCACGTACAGCGAGGCGCTCGTCTCCGCGGACCAGATTCAGCTCTACAAGCTCTTGTGCCGCCAGGTCGCCGCGCAGATGGACACCACCGCCAGCTTCCTCCCCAAGCCGGTGACGGGCGTCAATGGCAATGGCATGCACATGAACATGTCACTGTCGAAGGGCGGCAAGAACCTGTTCTACGACAAGGCCGGCCAGGACGGCCTGAGCCAGATGGGCTGGGACTTCATCGACCGGCTGCTCACCAACGCCAATGACATCTGCCTGGTGCTCAACTCCAGCGTGAACGCCTACCGCCGCCTGGACCCGCACTTCGAGGCGCCCAATCAAATCAAGGCCAGCGCCAACAACCGCGGCGCCATGGTGCGCATCCCCTACGGCAACGAGCGCTCCGCCCGCGTCGAGTGCCGCTCCGTGGGCCCGGACGCCAACCCGTACCTGGCCAGCTACGTCCTCTTGCGCACCGGCCTGGAGGGCCCGCAGCCTCAGGAGGACGCGGAGAGCAAGCGCAGCCGCACCCGCTTCCTGCCCGACAACATCTTCGACGCCGTCCGCCTCTTCAAGGGCAGCCAGTTCATCTCCAGCATCCTGGGCGAGAACGTGCAGGGCAAGTTCGCCGAGCTCAAGACGGCCTCCGCCGAGCGCTGCCCCAAGCAGCTGGGCAGCCGCGTGAAGTACTCCGAAATCCAGTTCCACCACGAGGTCACCAACCAGTACCTCTGGAGCCAGTTCTAGGCCCTCGGCCGGGACAGGCCCAGCAGCACCAGGCCCGCCACCACCGCGATTGCCGTGGTGGCGGCCTCCCGGGCGCTCGCGCCGAACGCCACCAGCGTCAGGCCGAGCCCCAACGTGGGCACCGCCAGCAGCGCGTGCACCGGACGCAAGCCCCGCTCTCTTCGCAATGACAGCCGCGCGAGCGCCGCCGCCGTGACGCCGTACTGCATCAGCACGGCGATGCTGGAGAGCGCGAAGAGCTCCGACAGGTTGCCCAGGTTGACGAACAGCAGCACCACCATCCACGTGACGGCCAGCGCTCGCGCGGGCACGCCCCGGGCGGACATCTCCTCCAGCCCGAGCAGCGCCCTGCCTCCCGACGCCAGCGCGGACAGGTAGCGCGGCGTGGTCACCATCATCCCCACGCAGATGCCCAACGCGGACACGCTGGTGCCGGCGGACACCACTCGCGACAGCGCCGCCCCGCCCCACACCTCCGCCGCCGCGGCCAGGGGCGCGGAGGACGTGGCCAACTCAGGCAGCGCCGCGACACACGCCCAGACCAGCCCCACGTACAGCAGCACCGCGCCCAGGAGCGACCCCACCGTGGCCAGCGGCACGCTGCGCTCCGACGAGCGCACCTGCCCGGCAATCACCGGCACGATTTCAAACCCCTGGTAGGCGAACATCACCGCCAGCCCCGCCCGCAGCCACGCGCTGTCGGCGAGCCCCGTCGTCGGAGCAACGACGGGCGCAGGCGCGCTCACCGCGGCGAACACGATGAGCAGCGCGGCCAGCGGCAAGAGCTTGAGCACCGTGAGCGCCGTCCACGTGCGCGCGGAGACCTGGATGCCCGAGGCGACGATGCCCGCGAGCACCGTGACGAGCACCGAGGCCAGCACGCGCTGCCCCACCGCGCCCTCCATCCCCAATGAGGGCGCCACCGCCTGGGTCAGCCCCACCACCACCGCGGAGGTGCTCAGGAACGCGCTGACGTAGGCCACCCATCCCACGAGGAAGGCCACGCGCTCGCCAAAGGCCGCGCGAGCAAAGACGACCGGCCCCCCGTCCGAGTCGAAGCGGCGGCCCAGCACCGCGAACGCGAGCGCCACGGGCACCAGCGCCAACCCCGTGAGCGCGAAGGCGAGCACCGCGCCCATCCCCGGCGTCCGCGCGGCCACCTCCGCTGGGGCGAAGAAGATGCCGACGCCAACGATGCCGTTGACGCCCAGGGCCAACAGTTGGAAAGGCCCCACGGTCCGCTCCCGAGGAGCGGTGACAACCACGGTGGAAGCAGGCACGGGCTCCAGTATGGGACGAACCGAGTCCAGGGCCCATGCACAATCACACCCGAGGTGTGCTCCAATCTCCCGTCGAGGCGGCACGTCGGGTGTTTGTCGATATGCCCGCATGCTCCAGACGTTTCGACGAGTTGACTCAGCCCCCAGGCCCGGTCCCGACCTCCTGGGCCCTGTATCTCGGAGGAAGACATGCGACGGTTTGGAATGATGCTGGGGCTCCTGGGGTGCATGGGGTGCGCCAGCCTGACCCGTGGACTGGCCACCCAGTACAACCCGGAGACGGGGGAGTACGAGGTCCCCACCCACGAGGTCGTCTACCTGGTCCCCGCCGAGGACGCGATGAGGACGGCCCGGCGCATCCTCGAGGAGGAGCGCTACGACGTCATGGAGAAGGACGGAGGACTCGAGCTGTTCTCCTCCGCCCATGAGCCGGGCCGCAACCGCCTGGGCCTGCGCAACCACGAGCGCTACTACGTCCAGGGCGTGCGGCTGGGGCCCCGGCAGACGCTCGTGCGCGTCTTCCGGCTGAGCTACAGCGAGATGGAGAACCTCATCGAGGAGGGGCCCAAGCAATTCAACGACGTCACCAGCCGCGACAGCCGCCTGGACCTCGAGGCCTACGAGCATCCCTTCGATGCCCGTCTGGAGGCGAACAGGAGCGCGCCCTCGAGTGCGCCCTCCAACAGCCCTCCGGGCTCGCTCACCGACGCGAAGTCCATGCCCCGGCAGTACGCGATGTCGAACCCCTTCCCCAGCGCTCCCGGGCTGGAGGGCTTCCGCGTGACGCGCGGCTACCGCGACATGGGCATCGAGCAGAAGCTCCTGGAGCGCCTGGAGATGGCGCCCGCGCTGGAGCTGGTCGGCGGCAACAACCCCGTGCCCATGCGCTCCATGATGATGGAGGGCTGGAGCGAGGTCGACGAGGCCACCGCCACCCTCGCGCCCGAGTGTGGCGCGCCCCTGGAGGGCGCCGCGTCCCTCTACTCCGCGGGAGGTGTCCTGCTCGTGGCGGACCCGCTGGGCACCCAGGAGGTCCCCACCGCGACACTCCGGATGATGTGCGAGGCCACGGCCCAGGGACTTCCCGTGACGCTCGCGCTGTCCATCCCCACCTCCGAGCAGCCGCTGCTCGAGCACTACCTCGCCAGCGATGGTGAGTCCGCGGACGCGCAGGAGCTCCTCACGGGCAGCGCCTTCTGGCGCCGCACGTATCAAGACGGACGCAGCAGCCGCGCCATGCTCTGGCTCGTCGAGCAGGCCCGCCGCCTGCGCGCCTCCGGCAAGGACGTGGCCATCGCCGCCATCGACGCGGACAAGGCGCAAGGCAACGAGCGCGAGGCGCAGATGGCCCAGCACCTGCTCAAGGCCCAGGCCGCGCGGCCCCAGGCCTGGACGGTGGCGCTCACCGGCAGCGTCCACGCGCGCACCACCGAGGTGAGCTGGGATGGCGACTTCGAGCCCATGGGGGCTCGCGTCGCTCGCGCCCTGCCGTCCACGAAGGCGCTCGACGTGGGCTTCCAGCGCGGCACCCAGTTCGCCTGCCGCTACAACGTCTGGGACGAGGTGGAGTGCAACGTCTTCGCCATCAGTCCCACGCTGGAGGCTCGGCAGTCCTCGAAGCAGACCGCGGGGCTGGAGCTCTTCGCCACCCAGCAGCCGCACGGCTTCCAGGGGAGGCTCTACGTCGGCGCGCTGAACGCCTCGCCGCCCGCGCTCCAGTCGCAACCGCAGGTCACCGCGGCCAACCACGCCCCCGCGATGAAGTAGCTCGAGTGCGGGCCCTCCCGTTCCAGCCAGCATCCGTCGAACGTGAGTTCGATATGCTGGCACGGACCTGGCGTTTCCGCGATGAACGCCACTCGGTCGCCCGGGGCCCGTCTCCACAGCCCAGGGCCCCCGGAGGAAGCAATGCGACGGTTGGGATTGATGCTGGGGCTCTTGGGATGCATGGGGTGCTCACTGTTTTCACGTGGCCTCTCCACCCGCTACAACCCGGAGACGGGCGAGTACGAGGTCCCCACGCACGAGGTCATCTATCTGGCGCCCGTGGAGGACGCGATGATGACCGCCCGGACCCTCTTCGCGGAGAAGCTCCGGCTCGACATGCTGGAGAGGGAGGGAGGGCTGGTGATGTACTCCTCCTTCATTCCAGACGTCGTCCCGCCGGAGCGCTACTACATCAAGGGGGAGCGGCTGGGCCCCCGGCAGTCGCTCGTGCGCGTCTTCCGCCTGCGCTACCGCCACCTGGCGCGCGTGGGCGCCCCGGCGTCGGAGCGGGTCAGCGAGCAGCCGCCCCTGAGCCACCTGCCCCCCATGTCGGCGGACCTCAAGAACGCCCCGGGCTTGGAGGGCTATGAGCCGGCCATCGGCTACCGCGACTTGAGCCTCGAGGAGGAGCTCCTGGCGCGCCTGGAGATGGCGCCCGCGCTGGAGCTGGTCAGCGGCAATCCTCCGGTACCCGTCCGCTCGGTGGTGATGGAGGGTGACGAGGAGGCGCGGACCGCGACCGTCGCCGCGCCCGAGTGTGGCGCGCCCATCCAGGGCGCCGCGCCCCTGTTCTCAGCCGGAGGTGTCCTGCTCGTGGCCGACCCGCTGGGCACGAAGGAGCTCCCGGCGTCCATGATGCGGATGGTGTGCGAGGCCTCCTCCCAGGGATTGCCCGTGACGCTGGCCTTGTCCATCCCCCTCTCCGAGCAGCCGCTCCTGGAGCGCTACCTCGCTGGCTACGGCGACGCCACGGCGGTTCAAGAGCTCCTCTCGGGCAGCGCCTTCTGGCGCCGGACGTATCAGGATGGGCGCAGCAGTGGCGCCATGCTCTGGCTCGTCGAGCAGGTGCGCCGCCTGCGCGCCTCCGGCAAGGACGTGACCATCGCCGCCATCGATGCGGACAAGGCGCAAGGCAACGAGCGCGAGAAGCAGATGGCTGAGCACCTGCTCAAGGCCCAGGCCACGCGTCCCCAGGCCTGGACCCTGGTGCTCACCGGCAGCGTCCACGCTCGCACCACGGAGGTGGACTGGAATGGTGACTTCGAGCCCATGGGCTTGCGCGTGGCCCGTGCCCTGCCCTCCACGCGGGCGCTCGACGTGGGCTTCCAGCGCGGCTCCCAGTTCGTCTGCCGCTACAACGTCTGGGAAGAGGTGGAGTGTGATGTCTTCGGCATCAGCCCCACCCAGCAGGCGCGGCAGTCCTCGAAGCAGGCCGAAGGCGTGGAGCTCTACACCGCCCAGCAGCCCCAAGGCTTCCAGGGCCGGCTCTACCTCGGCGCGCTGACAGCCTCGACTCCGGCGCTCCAGCCGCAGCGGCACGCCCCGGCCGTCAGCCACGCGCCCGCCGCGAAGTAGCGCCCTCGCCCGTTCGCCCATGCCACCGAGCCCCTGTGCGCTCGGTGGTGGCGGACCTGCGCAAGAGTCCCCGCGCGCTCAATCCCTTATCAACTCCGTCGATATGCCCCGCTTTTATCCGGCGTTTGAGGGGTGGATGCAACGCTGGGACTCGAGGAGGCGTGATGCGACGGATTGGAATGATGTTGGGGCTCGTCGGCTGCGTGGGATGCGCGAACCTCACACGCGGTCTCAATGCCCAGTACAACCCAGACACGGGTGAATACGAGACGCCCCAACAGGAGACTGTCTATCTCGTCCCCGCCGAGGACGCGATGATGACGGCCCGGCGCATCCTGGAGAAGCAGCGCCTCGGTGTGCTCGAGGAGGAGGGGGGATTGGAGATGTACTCCTCCCTTCGTGACCCTGGCCATGCCGCCGTGGGCCTTCGCACCCAGGAGCGCTATTACATCAAGGCGGAGCGGCTCGGCCCCCGGCAGTCGCTCGTCCGCATCTTCCGCCTGAACTACGTCGAGGCGAACAGTCTCATCGAGAAGGGGCTCCTGAACACGCCCCTCAGAATGGGGAGATGGAACGGCGCGAGCAGGCTGGACGCGGGAGTGCCAGGCGGGCACGTCGAGTCTCCCTTCATCAGAACGAGCATGGACGGCGCCCCGATGGATGAGAGCTTCCGACTGGCGAACGGCTACCGTGACATGGTCTTCGAGAAGTCGCTTCGAGAGCACCTGGAGGTGGCGCCCGCGCTGGAGCTGGTCGGCGGCAACACCCCCGTGCCCATGCGCTCCATGATGATGGAGGGATGGGGCGAGGCGGACGAGGCCACGGCCACCCTCGCGCCCGAGTGCGGCACACCGCTGGAGGGCGCCGCGTCCCTCTACTCCGCGGGAGGAGTCCTCCTCGTTGCCGACCCACTGGGCACCCAGGAGGTCCCCACCGCGGCGCTCCGGATGATGTGCGAGGCCACGGCCCAGGGACTTCCCGTGACGCTCGCGCTGTCCATCCCCGCCTCCGAGCAGCCGCTGCTCGAGCGCTACGTCGCCAGCGATGGTGAGTCAGCGGACGCGCAGGAGTTCCTCACGGGCAGCGCCTTCTGGCGCCGCACGTATCAAGACGGACGCAGCAGCCGCGCCATGCTCTGGCTCGTCGAGCAGGCCCGCCGCCTGCGCGCCTCCGGCAAGGACGTGGCCATCGCCGCCATCGACGTGGACAAGGCACAAGGCAACGAGCGCGAGGCGCAGATGGCCCAGCACCTGCTCAAGGCCCAGGCCGCGCGGCCCCAGGCCTGGACGGTGGCGCTCACCGGCAGCACCCACGCCCGTACCACCGATGTGAGCTGGGATGGAGACTTCGAACCCATGGGGGCTCGCGTCGCTCGCGCCCTGCCGTCCACACGGGCGCTCGATGTCGGCTTCCAGCGCGGCTCGCAGTTCGTCTGCCGCTACAACGTCTGGGAGGAAGTGGAGTGCAACGTCTTCGCCATCAGCCCCACCCAGGAGGCACGGCAGTCCTCGAAGCAGGCCGCGGGCTTGAAGCTCTTCGCCACCCAGCAGCCGCATGGCTTCCACGGCCGGCTCTACCTCGGGGCGCTGAATGCCTCACCTCCCGCGCTCCAGGCACAAAGGCAGGTCACCGCCGCGAACTTCCCCTCGAAGTAGTCCCTCGGTCGGACAGCGTTCGTCGTGGACTGGGGCGCGCTTGCCGTCCCCCGGCAACTCCCGCCGGTGATGGCAAGACTTGCCGCCCCGTCCTCACCCCTTTCCGGCAACACTTGCAGGACACGCGGCCCGAGTCCCTCCAGGGCCGGGCCGCGTGAGTGCTGGCATCGCGGTTGCTCTTCCCGTGCATCGGCGCGCCTCTGGAGCTTGCGCATGACGCGACAGCTCCTGGGGACACGCTGGACAAGGAAGACACCCATGACGAAGCACACGCTCCTGAAGCACTCGGTGGCGGCTCTCGCGCTGCTCGGCGCCCTGCCCGCGGCGGCCGGCCCCGCGACCTACGCTGGCGCGCTCTGCACCTCCGTGTCGGGCTCCGGCACTCCCGCCATCTACCGCAGCGGCCGACTCGTCAACACCACGGGCTCCACGCTCGAGGTCGTCTGCCCGGTGCAGCGCAACATCAACCTCACCAACCTCAATGAGGATGTGTCGGTCCTCGTCACCGTGGTCGACGCGAGCCTGGACAAGGATGTCCGCTGCACCGCGACGGTGAGCGAGCCTGACGGCACCGTCGTCCTCGCGGGCTCCGGACAGACCAGCGGCGCCGACGTGAACAACGCCAAGAGCATCTCCATCGACCTGGCGCCCGCGCTCGCGACCTTCTTCGGCTACATCACGGTGCGCTGCGAGATTCCCGAGACCTACGCGGGCGCCAACTCGGTGCTCGCCAGCTTCTACATCTCGGAGTAACCGCCATGACCAAGGTCCGCTGGAGAGTCCTGGGGCTGGCCGGAGCCACCGTGGCCGCCGCTGGGGTGTGGAGCATGTGGGGGGCGACACCTCGCGAGTCCGTGGCACCGGCCGCCCTCGTGGCAGCACCTCGAGGCGCTCCAGCGGACCTGGAGCAGGAGGTCCGCGCGCTGCGCGCGGAGCTGGAGTCCTTGCGCGGGAGGCAGCACACGCTGGAGCAGCGGCCCCCCGCGCCTTGGGTGGTTACGGCTCCCGCCGAGGAGTCCTCCGATTCCGCGCCCAGGGAGCAGCCGCGCGAGGCGGCGGAGCAGGCGCGCAAGGAGCGCGTGCGGGAGATTGACGCGGAGCTGGAGGCGGCGGCGAACACGGAGCCTCGGGATACGGAATGGGCCGGCCGCACCGAGTCCCTGGTGACGGAATCGTTCCGGAGCGCCGACTTCGCGGGCTCGAAGCTCACCCGCGTGGAGTGCCGCACACACCTGTGCACCCTGGAGGTGGAGCACGATGGACAGGAGGCCCGAGCGGAGCTGCTGACCGTGCTCATGCGGGTGCCAGGGATTCAGGGACAGGCGGTGCTGCGCCCTCGGAACGAGGGGGACCGATGGACCTCCCGTGTCTATCTTTCGCGCGCGGGTGAACGCCTGCCCTTTACCCGGCGTCCTTGAGCGTGACGCCCCCTCCTGAACGGCCAAGGGTTCACGTCTTCACGGTTCCCTTGAGTTGCCCGAATCCGCGCGAGCGTGCCAGCATGGATGCTCGCCCGATGGTCGCGCCTCCGCCCAGTGTCCGAGATACTCGTCCCATCGGAACAAGCTCCGAGACGTCCGGGACGAGCGCCGCCTACCTGTTGGTGCTGGAGGGAGAATCCTCCTGGCGCTTTCCCCTCCCCACCGAGGGTGTCGTGTTGGTGGGCCGCGACGACAAGGCGGACCTGAAGCTGAAGGACGAGAGTGTCTCCCGGCGGCACGCGCGCATCCTCGTGACGGACGAGGGCGCGCGGGTGGTGGACCTGGGGAGTCAGAATGGGACGACGCTGAACGGCCGGCACATCGAGGAAGCCCGGCCGTTGATGTCTGGCGACGTGGTTGCCTTTGGCGCTGTGGTGGTGGTGGTGCGCGCCAGGCATCGCCCCATGCCGGCGCGGCGAGCGCTGGAGGCGGAGCGGTGGATGGGGCAGCTGCGCGAGGAGGTGGAGCGCGCGCTGCGCTATGGCCGTCCGCTCACGGTGCTGGCGCTGGCGTTGGATGCGCCGAGCGCGACGGGCCGCGAGGCGGTGGAGGCGGTGCTGAGCACGGACGCGGGGCCCGCGGAGGCGGCGGGTTGGCTCGACGGGGAGCACCTGCTGTGGCTCTTGCCCGAGGTGTCTGGGGAGCCGGGTGAAGAGGGGTTGGGCGAGCGGGTGGAGGCGCTGCTCGCGGCGAGTCCTCGGGCGCGGGTGGGGGCGGCCACGTGTCCTTCGGATGGGTGTGACGCGGAGACGCTGGTGGCCGCGGCGCGCATGGCCGCGCGGACGGCGGCACCGGGGGGCTTCGCGTCGGCGATGGAGGGGGTTACCCGGCTGACGTTGGCGGAGCGCACGGTGTTGGTGGCGGACCCGGCGATGGCGCAGCTCTATGCGCTCTTGCGCAGGCTGGCCGCCAGCGAGCTGCCGGTGCTGGTGTGTGGGGAGACGGGGGCGGGCAAGGAGAACGCGGCGTTCGCGGTGCATCATTGGTCTCGCCGGGCCTCCGGGCCGTTTGTCCCGGTCAACTGCGCGGCGCTTCCGGAAGGGCTGGTGGAGAGCGAGCTGTTCGGCCACGAGCGTGGGGCGTTCTCGGGGGCCACCGCGACACGCGTGGGCTTCCTGGAGAGCGCGCAGGGCGGCACGGTGTTCCTGGATGAAGTGGGGGAGCTTCCCGCGTCCGCGCAGGCGAAGCTCCTGCGTGCGCTGGAGTCGAGGCGCATCACACGCGTGGGGGATACGCGGGAGCGGTCCATCGACATCCGGGTGGTGGCGGCGACGCATCGGGATTTGGAGGCGGAGGTAGCGGCGGGGAGGTTCCGGCAGGATTTGTACTTCCGGCTCGGCGCGGCGACGGTGTTGTTGCCACCGCTGCGGGAGCGGCCGCGTGAGGTGCCCATGCTCGCGCGGGACTTCCTGGAGCGGGCGTGCGCGGCGCTGGGGCGGAGGGAGCTGGTCCTGGCCTCGGGGACGTTGCATGCGCTGGCACGCCATGCGTGGCCCGGCAATGTGCGGGAGCTGCGCAACCTGATGGACTACGCGGCGGCGGCGGTGACAGGGGATGTGGTGGAGCCGCACCACCTGCCGGCGAAGATGCTGGGGGGGAAGGCAGCGGTCACGGTGCCGGTGGTTGAAGCGGAGCCGCCCGTGGCACAGACGGCGCGGCCCCGGGTGCCGCTGGCGCAGGAGATTCGTGAGCTGGAGCGCAAGCGCATGTTGGAGGCGCTGGAGGAGTCGGAGGGGGTTCAGACGCGCGCGGCGGAATTGATTGGAATGCCCATCCGCACGTTCTCGTTCAAGCTGAAGCAGTTCGGACTTCATCCACGAGTCACACGCCGAGGTTCCTGAACGGAATGAGCATGTCACCCGGGCCGCTGGAACCACCACGCGAGTTCGAGGAGTACCAGGTGCTGCGACGGTTGGGGCGCGGCGCCATGGGACAGGTCTTCCTCGCGCGGGACACGCTCCTGGACCGGTTGGTGGCGGTGAAGTTCATCGCCATGCCGGGGGGCGGGTTGCCAGACGCGGCGGCGCGGGCGCGGTTCTTCCAGGAGGCTCGGGCCATCGCGCGGCTCCAGCATCCCAACGTGGTGTCCATCCACCGCGTGGGCGAGGTGCGTGGGCAGCCATATCTGGTGTCGGAGTTGGTTCGCGGTGAACCGCTGGACCAGTTGCCGCTGCCGCTGGAGGGGCGGCGGGTCCTGATGCTCGCGGTGGGGCTGGCGCGGGGACTTGCCGCCGCGCATCGCTGCGGGGTGTTGCATCGGGACATCAAGCCCGCCAACGCGATTCTCTCCGAAGACGGAGAGGTGAAGCTGCTCGACTTCGGGCTCGCGGAGTCGTTGACGGGAGAGGGGCCACCTCGCGCGCGGGCGGGGGTGACGAGTCTTGGTGCTGCCTCGGAGGTGAGGGACACGGGGCGAGATGCTCCGCGTGCGCGCATCGATACCGGGCGCGGGGATGACGCCGCGAGCGAGTCGGCATCCTTCGTGGAGGTGGATGTAGCGGCGGCGTCGCCCACGGTGGAGACTCGGCCACCGGCGTGGACGCCCATTCCCGTATCGCCGGTTGAAACACGTCCCGTCGCACGGGCGAATTCCGCGCATGAACCGCGCGATGAGCATCTGGCGCTGGCTCAGGCATCCCCCGTCGAAACACATCCACACCGGGCCTCACGTCCGACCGGCGACAGCGCATTCGCTTCGCATCCACGGCTCGTGCTCGACGTTCCCGGGACCCCGCTCTACCTGTCGCCCGAACTCTGGCTCGGAGAACCCGCGACGCGCGCCAGCGACGTCTATGCGCTCGGCGTGCTCCTCCACGAACTGTGCACGGGCACCGCTCCTCATCAGCACGTCCCCATCGAAGAGCTCGGCCGCGCCGTGCTCGAACAGCGCCCTCCTCCCCTCGCCGGCCAACAGCTCGACCTTCCCTCGGGCCTCGCCGCCATCGTGGACCGCTGTCTCTCCCTCGACCCGGCTCAACGCTTCGACTCCGGAGATGCGCTCCGCGAGGCCCTCGAGTCCCTCACCCTCCCCTCTCACACCAGCCCTCTCCCCACCGGCAATCCCTACCGGGGACTGCGCGCCTTCGAGGCCGAACACCGTGGCGTCTTCTTCGGCCGCGAGCCCGAACTGCGCGAAGTCATCGACCGCCTCCGGGGCGAACGCTTCGTCCTGCTCGCCGGAGACTCCGGTGTCGGCAAGTCCTCCCTGTGCCGCGCCGGAGTCATCCCCGCCGTCTCCAACCCCACTCGCCAAGACGATGGCCCCGCGTGGACCCTCATCTCTTGCACGCCCGGAAGACAACCCCTCGATGCACTCGCCGATGCGCTGGCCCCCGTGCTCGCCATCAGCGCGGAGTCCCTCCTCGCGCAGGTGAACACCGAGGAACCCGGCGCACTCGCCCGCGCCCTGCGCCGCCGCCCCACCAGCGCGGCCCCCGTGCTCCTCTTCATCGACCAACTCGAGGAGTTCGTCACCTTCTCCGACCCGCGCCAGGCCGCGAAGCTCGCCGACGAACTCGCGCTCCTCCTCCACCGAGCCCCTCGCGTCCGCATCCTCGCCACCGCGCGCAGCGACTGTCTCACCCGTCTCGCCGCGCTGCCCGGCCTGGGCGATGAACTCCCTCGCGCGCTGTACCTCGTGCGCGCCATGTCCGAGCGCGGACTGCGCGAAGCCGTGGAGGCCCCCGCACGCGCCCTCGGCGTGCGCTACGAATCCCCCGCCCTGGTCGACGCGCTCGTCACCTCCGCCGCACGCGCCGAGGGCGGACTGCCCCTGCTGCAATTCGCCCTCGAGGCCCTCTGGGAAGCACGCGACATCCCTCGCGGAGTCATCCCCTCCCAGGCCCTCGCCTCGCTCGGCGGCGTCGAAGGCGCGCTCGCCCGCCACGCGGACGCCGTGGTGGACCGCCTGCGCCCCGAACAGCGCCCGCGCGCCCGCGAACTGCTCCTCGAGCTCGTCACCCCCGAAGGCACCCGCCTGCGCCGCACCCGGGACGAACTGCTGCGCGGCCCCGATGATGACAGCGGGCGCGCCGTGCTCGACGGACTCGTGCGAGGACGCCTGCTCACCGCGGGCGAAGCCGAGAGCGGCGAGGGCGTCTACACCCTCGCGCATGAGAGCCTGTTGACGGGCTGGGACACGCTGCGCGGATGGCTCGGCCAGGACGAGCAACGCCGCGCCATTCGCCACCGCCTCGCACGAGCCACCGCGGAATGGGAGCGCCTGGGCCACCCCGCTGAAATGCTCTACACGGAGCGCCAGCTCA
Organism: Myxococcus stipitatus; assembly: GCF_037414475.1. Next base: position 3,378,308 of record NZ_CP147913.1, read on the forward strand.
CCGAGGTCCACTCCGCGAACGTGCTCCCCGAGGCTCCGGCCCAGCAGGCCTTCCTCACCCGCTCCCGCCAGAAAGCCCGCCGCCGCAGGCTCGCGGTTTGGACCGCCGCCATCGCCGCGCCCCTCGCGCTCCTGGCCGCGGTCGCCGTCACTCGAATCCAGTCCCGCGCGCAGCTTGAGACGCGCATCACGAACCATCTGGACGAAGCACGACGCCTCCGCGAGGAAGCCCACCTGAAGGACACCCGCGCCCTTCAACTGCGCCAACAGGCCTTCACCCTCTTCGACACACCGGGCCCCGAACGGCGCGAGGCCGCGGAGACGCTGTGGTCCCAGGTCCTCGAGGAAGAGCAGGCCGTGGAGACCCTCTCCTTGCGAGCCCAGGCCGCGCTGGAGACCGCGTGGGGCCTGGACCCGGGGAGCCCTCGCGTGAATGGCCCGCTCGCGGACCTCCTCGTGGAGCGCGTGGAGCGCGCCGACCGGCAACGCAACACGGAGCTGCGCACCCAGCTCCTCGCGCGCCTGGCGACGTACGACATCTCTGGCGTCCGGCAACACAAGCTCCAATCTCCCGCGCGCGTCTCGCTCACCACGTCGCCCGCGAACACCCGGGTGTGGCTCTTGAACGCCACGCCTGGACACACGGAGGAGAAGGCTCGAGACCTGGGGCTCACGCCCCTGCGCGACGTGGAGCTGCCCACGGGCTCCCACCTCTTCCTCCTGGAAGCCTCCGGCCGGGTCCCCGTGCGAGTCCCCGTGCTGCTCAACCCTGGAGAAGCCCTCACGCTGGACCTCACGCTCCCAGCGCCCTCCGCGGTGCCCGAGGGCTTCGTCTACATCCCCTCCGGCCGCTTCCTTCAGGGCGCCTCCGAGAGCGAGTACCTGCGACGCGCCTTCTTCTTCGCGCCCCCGCTCCACGAGGTGAAGACCGGCGCGTATCTCATCGCTCGCCACGAAGTGACGTTCGGCGAGTACATCGCCTTCTTGGAGACGCTGACGCCCGAGGAGCGCACCGCGCGCATGCCGGGCTCGCGGCGCAGGCTCACCGTGGTGGACCTTGCGCAAGAGCCGGATGGCCGCTGGCGCCTCAACCTGCGGCCCGCCTCCGCCAGCTACAGCGTCCTCGATGGAGAGCGCCTGCGCTATGGAAAGCGCACGCGCCACGCGGAGCAGGACTGGCTTCGCTTCCCCGTGTCCGCCATCTCCTTCAACGATGCCCTGGCCTACGTCGCGTGGCTGGACCACACGGGCAAGGTCCCCGGAGCGCGCATCTGCACGGAGCATGAATGGGAGCGGGCCGCTCGCGGCGCGGATGGCCGGAGATATCCCTCCGGCGATTGGCTGGGCCCGGACGACGCCAACCACGACGTGACGTACGGCCGGGAGCCGTGGGGCTTCGGCCCCGATGAAGTGGGGAGCCATCCGCGCTCGCGCAGTCCCTTCGGCGTGGATGACCTCGCGGGCAACGTCTGGGAATGGACCCGCTCCAGCGTCGACCCGGAGAAGCCCTCCGCGCAGGGAGGCAGCTGGTACCAGAGCGACCTCACCGCGCACACCGCCAACCGGGACCGCGTCGAGCCCACCCAACGCGAGGCCCTCATCGGCCTGCGCGTCTGCGCCACGCCTCCGTCCTGAGCCCCTCTGGGACGGCAACTTCGGCCGGAACGGCAACTCTTGCCGGTAACGCCCGCCGCTTCGTTTCGCCTCCGGTGCGCCAACCTTGCCGTCCCCCCAGGGACTCTCGGACCTCCGCGTGGCACGACGGATGCTCTACCCAGGTCCGCATGAGTGGAACGAAACCCGAGGTCCTTCGCATGAGCACCTGGTCCCGACTGCTGTCATCGAGTCTGTGCTTCTCTCTCCTCTTCGCCTGCGGCCCCATCCCCGAGGACACTTCGTCCGCGATGGAGTCCCAGCCCGCGTCCCTGGAAGGCGACGACTCCCACTCTCAAGGCACGAGGCTTCACGGCACCCAACTTGTCGACGCCCCCCAGAAATACTTCGACGCCATCAAGTATGCGGACGCCGTCGTGCAGTACGAGGGCAGCCGCCGCACCGCGACGCTCGAGCTCTTCCGCGGGGAAATCATCGCGAAGATGGACTTGAGGCTCATGGGGAGCTCGCCCAGCCTCGTCGCCTGCGCGAGCCCCACCAGCGGGCCCGAGCGGAGCTGCGGCTTCACCGCGGACAAGCAGGGCGTCTGCACCCCCGGCACGCAGGTGACGCTCTCCAGCGGAAACTGCGTGGGGACGACGGGGAGCTGCACGGGCAGCCCTATCGTGCGCGTCTGCGCGGGCGAGAGCCCCTGTGAGCACCAAGGCCCCGGATATCTGGGCAGCGCCACGACCACACCGGGCAGCCCCATCGAGTGCAGCCCCCGCTGCCCCAAGGTCACCTTCACCTGCCCCGCCAGCGGTATCTACACGGCGCTCAAGGGCCCCTATACCTCGGGGCAGACGGACTGGAGCGCCCCTCTGAGAACGCTCGCGGCCCCGTTCTATCCCGCCACCCAGAAACGCCTGGCGGGCCTGCAACTCATCGGTGCGCGAATCAAGGCTCGGACGCAGAACGAGGAGAACGAATATCCCACGACCTTGGAGATCGTGGACGCCCTCAACGCCGACAGCGTCTCCATCCCGGAGTCCCCGGGCAGTTGGGACACGAGCGGCGACACCTACCTCTACCGGGTGAAGGTCCGCCCCCCCATCACGATGCCTCCGGGAACACCTTCCAAGGACCTGTGCACGGCGGGAGCGGACCCCGTCCAAGGCTGGGCCTGGGCCGTACCGCTGTCGGGAAAGTTCACGAGCACGGGAGACCGCGAGGAGAGCAACGAGTCCTTCACCCTCGCGTGTGACCCGGGCGTCCTCGCCAAGTGCTACCGCTGGGGCTACAAGCCCTGGCTCGAAACGCCCGGCAATGCGAAGGACGCGCACTGGGCCTGCACCCGGATGGCTCGCGCGGACTACTGCGGCAACGGCACGACCTTCACGCAGGACGGCACGAAAATCCGGCCATGGGACGACTTGAGTCCCAGCATCATCTCCGCGCCCCAGTCCCCCACTCCGGCGGACATGGCCTTCGAGGCGGGCTGGAACACCCAGGGCCCCGCGTGCCTGAGCCACTGGAGATGGCAGCACCTGCCAGCTCCCTGCGTGCAACTGAACGCGCCCCAGTACGACCCGGACGGAACCATCAACAACGACTGCCGGACGCACCCCGAGCACCCGCGATGCGCTCAAATCTGTGACACCCCGGCGGAAGCCAAGCTGCACTACCAGAGCATCCTCTTCAACGAGTCCAAGTCCAACCAGCTCCCCCAGCCGTGAGCTACCCTCCTCCCCTCTCGGGAGGAGACTCGATGATGATGGGCGCCATGGGGCTCGCGGTGTTGCTGTCGCTGAGCAGCTCCAGCATGGAGTGGAAGGAGCAGACCAGCCACACCACCGTGCGGCTCCGAGGCATCAGCGCCGTCAACCCTCGCGTGGCGTGGGCGAGCGGAGACAAGGGGACCTTCGTCGTCACCACGGACGGAGGCCGCACGTGGAAGGCAGGCACCGTCCCGGGAGCCGAGGAGCTGGACTTCCGGGACGTGGATGCCTTCAGCGACACGACGGCCTACCTGCTGTCCATCGGCGAGGGGAACAAGTCCCGCATCTACAAGACGGTGGACGGAGGCAAGAGCTGGACGCTCCAGTTCACCAACACCACCGCGGGCGCGTTCTTCGACGGCATGGCGTTCTGGGACGAACGTCACGGCCTGGCCTTCAGCGACCCGGTGGAGGGCCAGTTCCTCGTCGTCGCCACCTCGGACGGCGGAGCATCCTGGACGCCGCTCCCCGCCAGCGCGTTTCCGCCCGCGCTCCCAGGTGAAGCGGGCTTCGCCGCCAGCGGCACCAGCATCACCGTCCGAGGCCCTCGTCATGCGTGGTTCGGCCTGGGCGGCAAGGCGGCGCGAGTCCTCCGCACCACGGACGGAGGAAAGTCCTGGAGCGTCGCGCAGACGCCGCTGGCCACCGGAGACGGCGGAGGCATCTTCTCACTCGTCTTCTGGAGCGAGCAGGAGGGCATCGCCGTGGGTGGCAATCACCAACGCCCCTCGGACCCCACGGGCAACATGGCCATCACCCGCGACGGAGGAAAGACGTGGAGCGCGCCGCGCAACCGACCCGCGGGTTACCGGTCCGGAATCACGGTGGTCCAGGGCGCGCCGGGCCCCACGTTCGTCACGGTGGGCCCCTCCGGCTCGGAGCTGTCCGTGGACGGAGGGCAAAGCTGGATACCGCTGGGGCCCACCGGCTTCCACGCCGTCGCGTCGTCCCGCGCTGTCGGCGGACGGGTCTGGGCCGTCGGGGATTCGGGCCGCATCGCCACGCTCGAGCGCGTGCGAGGCCCCTTCACTCATCCCCCAGCAGACGCTCCCAATCGCCCTCGTCGCTGAACAGCCGCGCGCCCAGCCGGGCGACGGTGTCCGCGTGAGCCACCGCCGCCGCCCCACCCACCCAGACCCGGAGGTCCTCCGGCAGCGCGCGCATGAGCCGGGCCAGCGTGTCGCGAAAGGCCTCCTTGCCGGAGTCGGTGACCGCCGACAGCCCCACCAGCTCAGGCCGCAGCCTCGCCACCGCGCGCCCCAGGTCTCCAGCCGGAACCCGCTGCCCCAACAGCGTCACCTGGAAGCCCGAGTGGCGCAGACGCAACGCCACCGCGAGCAGCCCCAGCTCGTGCTCCTCGTCCGGGAAGCACGCGAGCACCGCGTGGCGCTTGCCGCCCTCGGGAGCCGCATGCAGCAGGCTCACCAATCGGGCACGCACCACCTGCGTCACCAGGTGCTCCTGCGCCACCGACAGCTCGCCGACGTGCCAACGCTCGCCCACCTCGCGTTGGAGCGGCACCAGCACCCCCTCGAAGGCCTTGAGCGGAGGCAGCGCGGCCAGCACGTCATCCACCACCGCGGAGACACCGCCCTGGTCATACGCCTCGGCCGCCAGCAGCACCGCGTCCCGCCAGAAGGCCAGCCCCGCGCCAGCGCCCTGCAAATCGCCATTCGCCGCGGGCGTGGTGGTCAGCTCGGAGAGCAACTGAGGCAACAGCTTCGCCGCTTCGCTGATGGCCACGCCCTCGTCGGTCAGCTTCTTCAACCGCTTGAGCACGGCCACGTCCCGCTCCGTGTAGACGCGATAGCCCGCGGGTGTTCGCAACGGCTGAAGCACTCCGTAGCGACGCTCCCAGGCGCGGATGAGCTCCACCCGAACGCCTGACAGCTCCGCGGCCACGTGGATTCGGTAGGTACGCTCGGCCATGGGATGAGGTCAGGAGCGATTCTGCGCGCTTCGCGCCTGATTCCACAGGGCAATCAGCTCCTGAGCGGACTCCGCGTACCGAGCCCCCAAGTTGAAGGTGGTCATCAGATGCTCGCGAGCCCCCGGCCCGCCCACCACGACGGGCATGGGCGAACAAGCCCGTAGCGCCCCTTCCAGCAGGGATTGAAATTCAGTCCGTTCCCGTTCCTGCACGAACGACAGCGCCACCATGTCCGGGGACAGCTGCTCACAGGCGGCGCGCAACGCGTCAGCCGGAGTATCCGCCCCCATCATCGTCACGCGCCAGCCCTTGCGCTTGAGCTGGACGCCCAGGCCCAGCAATCCCCCCTCGTGGAAGTCCCCAGGCGGGCACGCCAGGAGTGCCCGAGGACCCAGGGCATGACTCTCCACGCTCGACAGCACCTGCCACAGCCGATGGCGGACCAGGGCGGACGCCACGTGCTCGCGGGCGATGTCCAGCCGGGAGCCCATCTCGCGCAGCAGCGGCAGGAGGAGGCCGTCGCAGTACGTGTCCACGTCCAGGGCTTGCCGCGCCGTCTCCAGCACCCGCGTCATCTCGTCGCTGTCCATCAGCAGCGCTGCGGGCCAGAAGCACTCCTGGAGCCGCTCCGCTCCAGGCGGCATGTCCCGCGACGCGCTGACGACCATGGCGATGGCCTCGCTCACCGACAGCCCGTCCAGTTGGACGAGCCTCGCGACGCGGCGGACCGCATCCACCTCCTCGCGTGAATACACGCGGTAGTTGTTGCCCTCCGAGCGCATGGGGCGGGGAAAACCGTAGCGCCGCTCCCAGGCTCGCAGCGTCGGCTCGCGGATGCCGGTCAGCCGGGCCATGGCGCGGATGCGAACCCTCATGGCGACACGCCTCGGACCGAGTCCCATCGCTCGGCCACGCCGCGCGCGCCGGCGATCTTGAGCGTGAAGCCCTCGAGCGTCGTCGCCGAGAGGAGCCGCCGCACCACGGACTCCAGCCCCGACTGGAAGACGGGCAGGGGCCCGGGTGGGTGGGGTGTTCCCACTTCCAGCAGCACGTCCGGGCGCTCGTGCTCGAAGAAGGTGTAGCGCACGCCGATGGGGACACACTCCACCCGAGACACCCGGCCCAGCAGCTCCACGCCGCGCTCCAGCCGCAAGGGCAGCTCACCCGGGGGGCGGTGTTCCCCCTCGGGAAAGACATACAGCGCCGCGCGAGGGCGCTGGAGCAGCTCGCGCGCGTAGCGCAGCGACTCCACGGAGGAGCAAGGGTCCGTGCGGCGGATGCTGAAGGCGCCGATGCGCGCCAGGAAGCGATAGCGGCGGAGGTTCTCCTCCTCCATCAGACAGTAGCCATCCCACCCCGCTACCCGGGACAGCTGGTGGAGCATGAAGCCGTCCCACCAGTTGGTGTGGTTCAGGTACACGAGCCGGCCCGGCCCCGGAGCGGGGAGCTCACCGCGCACCCAGAGCCCTCGGAACGCCGAGCGGAACTTCCGTCCGATGTACGCGTCGAGCACCCACCCGAAGGGCCCACCCTTGGCCGCGGGAATCACGGTGCGCGGGCCTCCTGCTTCTTCGCGAGCAGCTCCACCAGCCCCGTGAAGAGGGCGAGGCCCAGCGACACCAGCACGCTGGTCACGAGGAAGAAGATGACCTCCTCCAGCGGCACCACGCCCAGGTACACGCCGAGGTGAAGCCCCTCGCCGAAGTTCCAGATGCCCGTGGTGATGGCCAGGTGGTCCGCCACCGCGAGGTACAGGCCCACGATGAAGGCGGGGGGCAGCACCGCGCGCAGCACCGCGCCCGAGCGCGCCTTGTAGTGATGCACCAGCATCGCCAGTTGGAACACGATGACGGGCAACGTCCACGCCAACAGGTGGATGAGATAGGCCCAGCGCGTCTCCATCATGACGACACCTCGCGAGCGGCCAGCGCGGGGACCGGAGCCACTTCGGGCGTGTGCTCCTTGGGAGCCAAGGCGCGGGCCAGTCGCGCCCGGGCCCAGAGCCCCACGAGCAACGTCTGGAGTCCGAAGAAGAGATACTCCTCGAGCGGCAGGTAGCCCAGCTTGATGCCCCAGATGCGGTGCGCGTCGAAGCCCCAGAGGCCCCACTTCACCGCGAGGTTGTCCCAGGGCGACGTCGCCGCGTAGACGACCACCAGCAAGAGCCCCATGGGCGCCAGGGTGCGGGCCGTGAAGGTGCGCCGGTAGCGCCAGACTTGAAAGAGAATGGGCAGCAATACGAACAGCCCTAGAAATCGCGCGTACGTCATCCCGGTCCTCCCGTCAGCTCCGGCCACACCCGTACCATCCGGCCTCCAGGCAGCAACGCGTACGTGTGTCCGCGCCACGTCACCGTCCCCTGCCGCCCCAGTGAAATCACGAAGGCCGTCAGGAGCAGCAGCTCTCCCAACATCCAATCCGTCATCGCGCGGCCCCAGCCACGCATCTCTTCCCCCGGGGGTGCGCTCAGCACCGCGAGCCGCAGGGCCAATGACACACGCACGCCCACGAGCACCATCACCGCGAGCGACAACCCAGGCGAGCCGAGGAGCGCGGCCAGCAACACCAGGGGCACCGTGGGCGTGAAGAGCAGCGGCACGGTGGGGAACAGCGCGGGACGGTGACTGGCCAGCACCCGCATCCAACGCGTGAAGCGGGACAAGGGCACATCCCAAGAACCCACCGCTCCGAGGGGCACGAGCGCGGGTGCGCGGCTCAACGCGACCTCCAGGCCCCGTGCGTGCAGGCGCTTCGACAGCTCCAGGTCCTCGCCGATGTGGTCCGACAGGTGCTTCAGCTCCTCCCTGGCGGAGGGCGACAACCCCAGGGCCTTGCCGCAGAGGGCCTTCGCGCCCGCGCTCATCACCTGGAGCGCGAGGAAGCTGTGGTGCGTGTAGCGAAGGAGCCCCGCCATCGCCCGGCCCGCGCCGTCACGCGCATCCACGGGTGTCGGCGCCGCCGTGCTCAACGCCGCGCCCTGAAGGAGCGGCGCCACGAGTCCTTCGACCAACGCACCTGTCACCGCGACATCCGCGTCCACGGCGAGCACCACGCGATGGCGCACGGGGAGCGCCTCCAGCGCGTAGAGCAGGTGCCCCACCTTGCGGTTGGCAGAGGGAGGGTCGCTCGGCAACCAGCTCACACCCGGCGGCAGTCGCGGCCGATAGGGCGATACGACCACCTGCTCCAGAGGACCCGCGTAGTCGATGGGCCTGGCGAGGTTCTCGAGCTCTCGCGCCGTCGGCGCGTCGACGGGGCGCAGCAACAGCACGGAGGGCGGAGCGCTCGAAACGGAAGACACGGGACGCCCGCGCGAGAGGCGGAAGAGGGCCACCACACTGAAGCCCGTGGCCATCACGGCCCAGGCGACACCCACGAGCACGAACACACTCACGCCGCGGTCCCCATGCGCGTGCGGAAGTGCGCCATCCAGCGGATGAAGGGCGAGTGGAAGCGGCGAAAGTCAGCCACCTCGCCCATGCAGTCCAGCGAGTCCTGACGTGCCTCCATGCGTGCATAGAAGGGCGATGACTCGAGCAGCCGCCCCTCGCCCACCACCACATTGCCCGTCTGGAGCCGTGAAGGCACCCGCAGGCCCCAGCCCGTGATGACGGTGGGCCGCAGCGGAGACTCCGAGCCACTCCCGCACCATACGCCCTCCTCACGCGCCACCATGCGCAGCGGCTCCACCCCTTCCGGCAGGTGGTAGTCCACCACCGTCGCCTCGCGATGATGCGTCCGGGTCCAATGCCAACCCGCGAGCCGCTCCCCCAACAGCTCATCGCCGTGATTCGTGTCGTGGTAGCCGAGCCCCTCTTCCTTCACCCCCAAGGAAGGCACCTCGAGCCGGGCCCGCGCACGCGGCGCCACCGCCTGCCAGTAGTGCGGCAGCCCCGGCATGAGCCGCACCACGTCTCCCGACGGAGTCAGCGGCTCCAGCGAGAGACACGCGCTCACCGGCCGCCCCCACGGCGCCGTCCAATCCTCCACCTCCATCCGCACCGCCCCGTCGTCGCCGTAGCTCAACGTCGAGCGGCCGATGCGCAGCTGCTTCCCCTGCTCCACCTCCGCGCGAGGGTACTCGCTCAGCACCCAGAGGCGGCGCACGCCCTCGTGGTACAGCGCGAAGTTCACCGCGCAGTGCTCCATCGGCCCACCGCCGCGCCGCGCGGCCACCGAGTAGCGCGGTGAGAACAGCGAGCCCAACATGAAGATGCACACCGCGCTGAAGGGCCCCGCAGAGACATCCGCGTAGAACCAGCGATATGCCCCCGCCTCGCTCGGCGGCATCGCAATGACTCGCGAGGTGCTCATGCGCGCCTCCGCAGATGCTCGGAGGCCAGCTCCGCGGCGAAGCGCCCCGACAACATCACCAGCGGAACACCTCCACCAGGATGGGTCCCCCCGCCCGCGTAGAACAATCCCGGAGTGTTCCCTCTGATGCGCGGGCGCCGGAACGGACCGAACTTGCCGTGCGGCAGGAAGCCATAGATGGACCCGCCCGGCGCACCTTGCGCCGCGAGGTCCACCGGCGAGCGCGTGCCCAGGACTCGCACGCGCCCGCGAAGCTCCGGGTAGTGGGCGAAGAGCTTCTCGAACATCTGCTCCTGCACCCGAACCCCATGCCGCTCCCACGCACGGGCCTCCACCTCCGCCCTCGCCTCCCCCACCGGCAACGCGGGTGCGTTCACCATGACGAACAGGCCCGCGCGCCCCGGCGGCGCCATCGTGTCGTCCGAAGCAGACGGGTGGCAGAAGTACACCGTGGGGTCCGACGCGAGCTCTCCACGGAACAACTCGTCGAACTCGCGCCGATAGTCTCCGCCGAAGAGCACCGCGTGGTGCGGCAGCGAGGGACGTCCGTCCACCTCCAGCAACAACACGTAGCCAGAGAGCGCCAGCGACTCATCCCCTCGGCGCAGTGACTCCAACGGGTCCGCGTTCACCACCACGCTGTCGAAGCCCGCGACGTCCGAGCCCACCCCCACGCGATAGCCACTCTCCGTGCGCTCGAAGCGGGCCTTCGTCTTCAGATGCACGGTGACGCCGAGCCTGCGCACCGCGCACCCCAACGCCTCCACCAACGCGCCCACGCCCCCTCGCACATGGTGGACCCCCATCGCCCGTTCGATGTGTGGAATCAACGCGAACGCCGCGCTCGCCTCGTAGGGTGAAGCCCCCGTGTACGTGGCGAAGCGGCCCACGTACTGCCGCAGCTCGGGCGTTCGAAGGTGTTTCGCCGCCAGCCCATGCAACGACGACAGCCGCATCCCGGCCAGCACCGCGCCAATCCCCCGCCGAGCCACCCGCCCCATGAAGCCGGCCATCCCCTCGAACGGCGCCTCCAGATATGGCTCACCCGCGGCCTTCCAGATGGCCTCGGCCTCCTCGAAGAAACGGCGAAGCCCCGCTCCCTCACCGGGACTCACGCCGTCCGCGCTGGCCACGGTGCGCTCCAGGTCCTTGAACGCGGTGAACGTGCTGCCTCCCGCGAACCGGTAGGCACACTGCGTCTGAAGCTCGGTGAGCGGAGGCAACAGGTCCAGCGCATCCAGCCGCTCGAAGGTGCCACGCACCAGGTCCGGCAACGTCAACAGCGTGGGCCCCGTGTCCAGCGTCACGCCATCCACGGTGACCGCCTGGGCCTTGCCCCCCAACGAGGCACTCCCCTCGAAGAGCGTCACCTCATGGCCCTCGCGCGCGAGCAGCCCCGCGGCGGTGAGCCCTCCGATGCCGCCGCCCACCACGGCGACACGTCTCCGCAAGCACGCCTCACCCATGACGCCGCTCCTCCAACGCCTCGGGAAGCAGCGGTACCCGCGCGCCTTCCGGCAGCCTGGGCAACACGGACTCGGGACGGATGAACGCTGCGGCGGCCAACGCCAGCTTGCGCCGCGTCGTCACGTGCGCGCGCGCACGGAACACGTCGTAGTCCCGCGCCTCGATGTCGCGGAGGATGTCGCCATAGATGGCGCCCATCAGCCGCACCATCCGCTGACTTCCAAAGCCCGTCAGCGACGGCACCCCGTCCGCCGCCTTCGCGTAGTACGAGCGCGCCCGAGCGACCTGGAAGCGCATGAACTCCCGCCACCGCTCATCCACCGTGCCTCGGCGCAGGTCCTCCTCGGAGAGGCCGAACGCGGCCAGCTCCTCGGCGGGCAGGTACACCCGGCCTCGCTCCAGGTCCTCGCGCACGTCGCGCAGGATGTTGGTGAGCTGCATGCCCCGGCCCAGGTCCGCCGCCGGCCGCAGCGCCGTCACGTCCGAGCACCCCAGCACCGGCGTCAGCATCAACCCGACGACACCCGCGACCCGGTAGCAATAGAGGTCCAGCTCCGCCCACGTCGCATAGCGGTGCTTCGTCAGGTCCATCTCCATCCCGGAGATGAGGTCCTGGAAGGGCTGCTCCGGAATCCGGTAGTGCCGCACCGTATGCGCGAGCGCGGCGAACTCCCCCGCGTCCCACGGCGAGCGCGCCACCACCCCCTCGAGCCGTCCCCCCGGAGGCCCCAGCTCCTCCGACGCCAGCTCCGGCATGGCCACATACAGCTCCGCCACCCTGCGCCGCGCACGGCCCAACCGCACGGACAGCTCCTCCGTCCCCGAGCCCGCCTCATCCACCAGGTCATCGAGCCGACGGCAGAACGCATACAGCGCGAACGCCGCCTTCCGGCGCTGTCCGAACAACAGATACGACGCGAAGAAGAAGCTCTTGGCGTGATGACGCGTCACCCGCCGGGCCAACGCGTACCCCTGGCGCACCAGCGCCCCATCCTCGGAGCCACTCACGCCGCGACTCCCTTCGACCGCGCCGTCGGCGCACGCTCGCGGGACACCAGCTGCACGCCCCGCTCCCGCGCCCAGTCCGTCAGCCGCTCCGTGACGAGCCGCGCGGAGATGAGCACCGTGGGCAGCCCCGTCCCAGGCTGCGTGGAGGCACCGACGAAGAAGAGGTTCTTCACCCGCGCGTCCTGATTCGACGGACGGAACGGACCTATCTGGAGGAAGTTCTGCGCCAGGCCGAACGCGCTGCCGCGCGCCAGGTTGAACGTCCCCGCCCAGTCGTCCGGCGTGAAGACCCGCTCCACCTCGATGTCCGACTCCAGCTTCGGGAAGCCCAGCTCCGCGAGCCGCGCGAACACCTTGGCGCGCACCTTGGGCCCCTCCACCTTCCAGTCCAGCGAGGGATGCTGATGCGGCACGGGCACCAGCACGTAGAGCGAGTCCTTGCCCGCGGGCGCCATCGACGCGTCCGTGCGGGTGGGCAGGTTGAGATAGAAGCTCGGGTCCTCCGGCACGCGGAAGCGCTGGAAGATGTCGTCGAACGAGCCCCGGTAGTCGCGGCCGAACACGACATTGTGATGCAACAGCTCCGGGTACTTCCGGCGCAGCCCCAGGTAGAGCATGTAGCCGCTGGACGTGTAGCGCAGCGACTCGCGGCGCTTGAGCGTGGTGGCCTCCGGGTCCAGCAGCTTCTCGTAGGCGTAGGGCAGGTCCGCGTTGCACAACACCGCATCCGCTTCCATCACCTCGCCGCCCTGCAACCGGACCCCCGTGGCGCGCCCGCCCTCCGTGAGGATGCGCTCCACCGGCGTCCCGTAGTGGACGCGCACGCCCTCCTCCAGGGCCAGGCGCTCCAACGCCTGCGGAATCGCATACAGCCCGCCCTTCGGGAACCAGATGCCCACGCCCAATTCGGTGAAGGGCAACAAGCCATACACCGCGGGCGACTCGAAGGGAGACACACCCAGGTACATCGTCTGGAACGTCATCGCCGCGCGCAGCCGGTCGTCGCGGAAGTAGCGGCTGACGTCCGAGTACATGCGGCGGTGCGCACGCACCTGGAAGATGCGGGCCAGCACGCGTGGGGAGAGATAGTCGGTGATGCCCGCGTAGTTGCGGCCCACCAGGTGGTCCAGGCTTGTGCGGTACTGGACACGGCCCTGCGCGAGGAAGGCGAGGTAGCGCGCGTAGCTGCCGGGCTCCACGCGCTCCAGCTCGCGTCCCATGGCGCACAGCTCGGAGGTGAAGGTGACGTCCGAACCATCCCGGAAGTGCAGCCGGTAGTTCGGCTCACACTTGAGCAGCGTCAGGTAGTCCTCGATTCGACGGCCCAACGCGCGGAAGGTCTCCTCGAACACCTCGGGCATCAGCACGATGGTGGGACCGAGGTCCCAGGTGAACCCGTCCACTCGCAGCCGGCCGCAGCGCCCACCGGGCGCCCCTGTCTTCTCGACGACCTGCACCTCGAAGCCCTGGCGCGCCAGCCGCGCCGCCGCGGCCAGCCCCCCCACGCCCGCGCCCACCACCACCACCCGTCTGCCTTGCGTGCGTCCGCTCATGCTCTCCTCAGGACACGCGGCGCGAGAGGTTGACGATGAGGGCATCCAACAGGTCCCTCACGCCGTTGGGGTTGGGCAGCGACTGGAGCGCGCGGCGCGCGGCGCGAGTGCTCCGCTCCACCATCCGCTCACACGCCGCGCGCCCTCCGAACTGCTCCACCAATTTCCGCGCCCGCGCGAGCGCCTCCGCGTCCTTGCGCGACTCGGGCAGCGACCACAGCGCCTCCAATTCCGCGCGCCCGCTCGGCGTCGCCCGGGCCAGGGCCGCGAGCACCGGGAAGGTGCGCTTGCCCTGCGTGAAGTCTCCATCCGCGGCCTTGCCCGCGACACGCGTGTCTCCGAAGAGCCCCATCACGTCGTCCTGGAGCTGGTACGCCAACCCCACGTGGCGGCCCACGCGCTCCAGCCCGTCGAGCAGCTCCGGGCTTCCGCTTCCCAACATCGCCCCGCACACCAGCGGCGCGCAGAAGCCGTAGCGCGCCGTCTTGAGATAGGCCACGCGCAGCACCTGGAAGAGCGACACCTCCGACAACGGCGCGTGCCCCAGCGCCAGGTCCAGGTATTGCCCCGCCGCCGTGTGCCGGCACACCGCCAGGTAATGGCGCACCACCTTCGCCACCCCCGGCAGCCCCGACTCGAGCATCGCCTCCAGCGAACGCGCGAAGAGGTGGTCCCCCATCACCACCGCCAGGTCCTCGCCCATCCGGCCCGGGGCCAGCACGTGGTGCAGCGCCACCCCGCCCCGCCGCAGCGCCGCGCGGTCCGCCACGTCGTCGTGGATGAGCAGGAAGGTGTGCAAGAGCTCCATCCCCGCGGCGAAGCGCCACAGCTCGGAGGGAACCACCGGCGTGCCCCGCGCCAGGCAATGCCCCGCCATCACCAACAGGGGCCTCACCCGCTTCGCCGGACGCAGCGCGAAGGCCTTCGCCTCCTCCATCGCCCGCGTCCAACGCGCGTCGATGCCCGCCTCATCCGGCAGCTCGAACAGCTCCCCCAGCGACGCCTCCACCTGCGCGTGGATGAGCGACAGCCACGCCCGCTCCAGGGGGACCTCTGCTGGGGACGACAACACCTCGGGTCGCCGAAGGGCCACGGGTGATTCCTCCAGTTTCACAGCTGTCCTTCCTTCCAGACGTAGCGTTGCGCCCATGGCCTGTCAAGGTTACGTCTAATGTTTGTATAAACCTTGTCCACTGGGGGTCACCTTCAATGAAGCTGTGGAGCACAGGCACGCTGGCTGCGGTCCTGCTCACGCGGGCCGCTCTCGCATCCAATTCACCGGACGCCCCACCCGATGCCGCGTTACGAACTTCCAAGGGGGACCCGGTCCGGCTGTCCCGCTGGCGGGGCAAACCGGTCATCTTGTTCTACGAGGACAGGGACTCCACCTCGCTCAACGCGGGACTGAAAGAGGACCTCTTCGCGCGGGGGCGTGAGCGCAACCTGCTGGGCTCCGCGTGGGTGGTGGCCGTGGCCAATCTGAAGGCGTTCGATTTCTTTCCCGCCCGGCAGATTGCCCTCTCCTATGTGCGGGATGAAGAAAAGAAGGTGGGGGTGCCCATCCTCGTGGACTTGGACGGAACGATGGGCGCGGCCCCATGGTCCCTGCCCATGAAGACATCCAATGTGCTGCTGCTGGATGCACAGGGCGCGGTGGTCTACCGGCACTCGGGGAGGATGAAGCCCGAGGAGCAGGGGGTGTTCTTCACGAAGCTCAGCCAGTTGGTGGGTGTGGACCTGACGACACCCGCGGGCTCGGGGGCCTCGCCATGAAGGTGGCCGTGACAGGGGCCACGGGCTTTCTGGGCGTGGGAGTTGTCCAGGGTTTGTTGAGCCGGGGCCATCAGGTCCACGTGCTGGCGCGGGACGTGCCCAAGGCCCTGGAGAAGCTGCCCCCAGGCGTGACGGGGGCCCCCTACGACACGCGGACCCCCGTGTCTCCGGAGGCGCTGGCCGGCGCGGAGGCGGTGCTCCACCTTGCGGGTGAGCCCGTGGCGCAGCGGTGGAACCACGACGCGAAGCAGCGCATCCACGACAGCCGGGTGCGGGGCACGCGGATGCTGGTGGAGGCGGTGAAGGCGGCGGGCACGGTGAAGCGCTTCGTGTCCGCGTCCGCCATCGGCTACTACGGGGGCGCTCGCGAGGCGGAGCCGCTGACGGAGGAGAGTTCGCCCGGAGACGACTTCCTCGCCCGGGTGTGCATGGCGTGGGAGGCGGAGGCGTGGCGGGCGCGCGAGGCGAACCTCACCACCGCGGTGGTGCGAATGGGCGTGGTGCTGCACCCCCAGGGCGGCGCGCTGCACAAGATGTTGCCGCCCTTCCGCATCGGCGCGGGGGGGCCCGTGGGCAACGGCCGGCAGTACGTGAGCTGGATTCATCGCGAGGACGCGCAGGCGCTCCTGTGCTTCGTGCTGGAGAACACCTCGCGGGAAGGCCCCTTCAACGCCACGGCGCCGGAGCCCGTCACCAACGCCGCCTTCGCGCACGCGCTGGGCCATGCCCTGGGGCGGCCGTCGCTGATTCACGTCCCCGCGTTCGTGGTGAAGGCGGCCATGGGGGAGATGGCGAAGGTCGTCCTGGAAGGTCAGCGGGTGCTGCCCTCGCGTGCCCAGGAGGCGGGCTTCACCTTCCGCTTTCCAGAAGTGGAGGGAGCGCTGAGGCACCTGCTGGCGTAGGTTGACGGGCATGGACGCCAGGGAACTGGAAGTTCGCGCACGCGCCGAGGGGACGCCCGTCATCACGGGAGACACAGCCACCTTCGTGTGGAGGGGCCGAGGGCCCGTGTTCCTCCAGGGAGACTTCCAGGACTGGAGGGGCGAGCCGCTCGCCCTGGAGCGCGTGGCGCCGGGGCTGTGGATTCGCTCGCTGGCGCTGCCTCGCGATGCCTATGTCGAGTACGCGCTGTTCGACGCACGCGGCCAGCGGCTGCGCGACGACTTCAACCCCCACGTCTCCGACAACGGCTTCGGCGATGTGAACCACACGTTCTACATGCCGGAGGGCGGCCCCTCGCTGCCTTCACGCAGGCCCCGGGGCGCGCCGCGAGGACGTGTCACCCAGCACCGCGTGGACATGTCCGACGTGGGCTTGGATGGTCAGCGCACGGTGCACCTGTACGCCCCGCCCACGCGCGAGCCCGTGCCGCTGCTGGTGGTGTTCGACGGCGAGGACTACCTGCGCCGCGTGCGCCTGCCGGACCTGGTGGACACGCTCGTCGCCGATGGGCGCATGCGCCCGGTGGCCCTCGCGCTCGTCTCCAACGGAGGCCCGACGCGAGGCGTGGAGTACGCGTGCAGCGAGTACACCGTGGCCCTGCTGCTGTGGAAGGTGCTGCCCCTGGCCCGGGCCCAGATGCTCATCGTCGACGAGCGGCATCACCCCGGCGCGCACGCGGTGCTGGGCGCCTCGCTGGGTGGGCTGATGGCCCTCTTCACCGGACTGCGCGCGCCGGAGGTCTTCGGACGGGTGCTGGCCCAGTCGGGCGCCTTCGTGGTGGAGAACCATGAGTTCGTCGTCTTCGACCTGGCCCGGCACGTGCCACGCCGCCCGCTGGAGGTGTGGATGAGCTGCGGACGCTTCGAGGTCCTCCTGGAGGGCAACCAACGGCTCGCCCCCCTGCTGAAGTCCTCGGGGCACCGCGTCGAGTACCGGGAATACAGTGGGGGACACAACTATCCAGCCTGGAGGGATGACGTGGTGCGCGGGCTGGAGTGCCTGTTCCCCCCGAATCCTTCGTCCAAGCGCCGGTAGTTGCTGTGCTTCCGGGCGGGGTGAGCCCATCTTCCAAGGGGAAGCAACTGGCGACGGGGGTGTCCGATAACTTCCTGGAGACGTCCCGGAGCCATGCCCCAGAGGCTCCCCGTCTTCCTGGAGCGCATGCATGTCGCGCATTGATGGTGGAAACCGCACGTCCTCGCCGAAGGGCTCCTCCACGGAGCGCTCCAGCACGGAGCGGCCGGACTCCGCCTCCAAGAGCGCCCAGCAAGTCCCGGGAAAGAAGGACCTCCCGACAGCTCGTGCGGTGAGCCCCTTCCAGGGACGCAGCGACTTCGAGCCGGACCGCCGGACGACGCCCCCGCGAGGCACGCCCAACCTGAGGGGAGCGCTGACGCCTCCGGCCTCGGACGCCCAGGCCATCGCCGGAGCGGACGCGGAGCTGGAGCTGCTCTCCGAGTTCCCCGACGCCGACGCCCAGGGTGGGCTGGCCTCCGCGATGCTGCACGCCCACGCGGATGAGCCCACCTCGCAGACGCGCATCGTCGAGCGGCTGAAGCAGGACGGCCGCCTGGAGTCGCTCTTCGGCGAGGTGTTCCGCGAGGGCAACCCCTACGTGGAGCAGCCGCACCGCGCCGCCGTCGTGCGTGCGCTCGACACCGCGCTGGCACGCGGCGCCGTGACGAGCGAGGACCTGCGCGCCTTCACCCGCGGCGCCTACGCGCAGGAGTGGCGGCAGATTGGCTCCGAGCTCTCCGCGCCGGCCGCAAGCCCGCGCAAGCCGTAGTCACGTCACGGAAGGAGAGCCCGGAGCGTCACGCGCCCCTGCGTCAGGGCAGTGAGACGACGCCCGGCACGGTGCGCTGGCCCGCGATGCCGATGCCCAATGTCCCGTGGACGTTGGTGCCCCAGCTCAGCGCGGTGCCATCCGCGCCATGGGCCACGGAGAAGTCACCGCCCGCCAGCACACTCTTCACGCCTTGCAGCCCCTTCACCCGCGCGGGCACCAGCCGGTCGGAGCTGTCTCCCGTGCCCAGCTGTCCGTGGGAGTTGCGGCCCCAGGCCCAGGTCTCTGTGGCCACGGCGAAGGTGTGAGAGGTCCCAGCGCCCACGGACGTGACCCCCGTCAGTCCCGGCACGGGCGCGGGCACCCGCCGCGTCGTCTGCGTGCCATCTCCGAGCTGCCCCTGGCCGTTGTTGCCCCACGTCCAGACGCTCCCATCCTCGCGCAGCGCGACGGAGTGATAGCCCCCGGCGCGCACCGCGCTCACCTTGTCCACCTGCACCACCTGGAAGGGCGTCAGCCGGTTGGTGAAGGTCCCCTCTCCCAGCTGTCCGTGCGCGTTGTTGCCGCTGGCCCAGAGTGTCCCGTCGCCGCGCAGCACCAGCGAGTGGTACTCCCCTCCGGCCACCGCCACCGCGCCATCGAGGCCGAGCATGCGCGTGGGCACGGCGCGCGCGTCCATCGTCCCATCCCCGAGCTGGCCGAAGACGTTGTAGCCCCACGTCCACACGGTGCCGTCGTCGCGCACCGCCAGCGAGTGGTAGCTGCCCGTGGCGATGGCCACCACCTTCTCCAGCCCCACCACCTGGATGGGCAGCGTGCGCCGCTCGTTGGAGCCATCGCCGAGCTGACCGAAGGTGTTGTCGCCCCAGGCCCACACGGTGCCATCCGAGCGCAGCGCCAGCGTGTGCCGCGCGGCCGGAGCCACGGCCACCATCGACGCAAGGCTCGACACCGTGACGGGCGTGGCCCGGCTCTCCGTCGTGCCGTCACCGAGCTGACCGTCGGCATTGCTTCCCCACGTCTGCACGGTGCCGTCCGCGAGCAGCGCCACCGCATGCTGATGCCACGCGCTCACGGAGGCCACGGGCACGAGCACCTTCGAGCTCGGCAGCTTCACGCCCACGGGCTCCAGGCTCGGCCCCGACTCCGCGTCACCCAGCTGGCCGAACTCGTGACTGCCCCAGGAGAGCACACGCTCGTCCGACAGGAGCGCCAGGGAGTGCTGCTCCCCCGACGACGTCTCCACCGCGTTGGCGAGCCCCTCCACGCGCACCGGACGGAAGCGCCAGAAGTGGGTCCCATCGCCCACCTGTCCGAAGGCATTGGCGCCCCAGCCCCACACCGTCCCGTCATGGCGCACCGCCACCACGTGATGCGCGCCCGCGGACACCGCCTTCACGTCCCAGAAGTCCTGCACGGGCTTGGGCGTGCTCCGCGCCACGTTGGTGCCGTCCCCGAGCTGCCCGCTGTCATTCGCGCCCCAACCCCACACGCTCCCATCCGGGAGCACCGCCAGCGAGTAGGCCTGTCCGACGCTCACGCTCGTGGCGGTCAGTCCCGTCACACGAAGCGGCGACGCGCTGGAGGTGGTGGTGCCATCTCCCAACTGGCCGCGCTGATTCGCGCCCCAGGCCCACACCGCGCCGTCCTGGCCCACCACCAGCGCGTGGGACTCGCCCATCACCCCCGAGGCGATACCGGACAAGCCCTTCACCTCCATGGGCGTGGCGCGGTCTCCCAGCGTGCCGTCGCCGAGCTGGCCACTGCCGTTCGCGCCCCACGTCCACACCGTGCCGTCGGCGCGCAGCGCCATCGAGGAGTCTCCTCCCGCGAGCACGGCCAACACGCCCCACAGGCCCTCCACCTTCGCGGGGAACACGCGCGATGTGACGGAGCCATCGCCCAACTGGCCCCGTTGATTCGCACCCCAGGACCACACCGTTCCATCACACGCGAGCATCAACGAGTGCTGCCGGCCCGCCGACGCGGCGCGGGCACACGGCAGGTTGCGCGCGAGCACGGGCGACGCGCGATGGGTCGTCGTGCCATCCCCGAGCTGACCGGCGGTGTTCTGTCCCCACGCGAGCACGGTGCCGTCGGTGCGCACGAGCAACGAGTGGGCTCGCCCGGCGGAGAGCCTGCGCCCCTGCCCCAGTCCTCGCACCTGCACCGGCAGCGCGCTCCAGCCCACCGCGCCCAGGCCCAGCTGACCGAAGCGGTTGTAACCCCACGCCAGCAGCGCGCCATCCTCGCGCACGGCGAGCACATGCAGGTAGCTGGCGCCCAGGAGCTTGATGCGGGAGAGGCCGGGCACCACGCCCGCGATGACCCGAGGCGCGACACCTCCATCCCCGAACTGTCCATACGCGTTGCCGCCCCAGGCGCGCAGCGTTCCATCCTGGGTCAGGGCCATGGAGTGGTACAGCCCGCCGACGACGGAGGTCACCCCCGTCAGGCCGTAGACCTGCACGGCGCGGAACCGGTCGGACCACGAGCCGTCGCCAATCTGCCCTTCCCCGTTGTCGCCCCAGGCCCACACGGTGCCGTCCTCGCGCACGGCCAGGCCATGCGCCGCGCCCGCGGCCAGCTTCACCACCCGCGACAGCCCCACCACCTGCACCGGCGACACTCGCTGGACTCCCGTGCCATCCCCGAGCTGTCCCTCGAAGCCATCCCCCCAGGCCCACACGGTTCCATCGGAGCGCAGCGCCAGCGAGAAGTAGGTGCCTGCGGCCACGGACACCACGCCCGACAGACCCGGCACCTGCACGGGCGCGCGGCGGTCGGTGGTGGTGCCATCCCCCAACTGCCCCACGCCGTTGTAACCCCATGTCCACACCGTGCCGTCGGTGCGCAGCGCCACCATGTGGCTGCCTCCCGCGGCCAGCGCCTTCACGCTGCTCAGCCCCGTGACGGGCGCGGGCATCGAACGGTCCTTCGTCGTGCCGTCGCCCAGCTGCCCCTGCGCGTTGCGCCCCCAGCCCCACACCGTTCCATCCGAGCGCAGCGCGAACGAGTGATGCCCCGACGCGGCCACCCAGAGCACGCTGGAGAGATTCGGCACCCGGACGGGCAGGTGACGCTCGGTGGGCGTGCCGTCACCCAGCTGCCCGTAGTTGTTTCGCCCCCAGCTCCACACCGAGCCATCGGACAGCGCGGCCAGCGAATGGAAGCTGCCCGACGCGACCGCGCTCACTCCCGACAGACGCGTGACGACCTCGGGCGAGAGCAGCCGCTCGGAGCTGCCGTGGCCCAGCTGTCCCGTAGCGCCGTTGCCCCACGTCCAGAGGGTGCCGTCGGCGCGCAGCGCCACCGCGTGCTGCGTCCCCGCGGCCAGCGCCGTCACCGCGCCCAGTCCCTGCACGCGCACGGGGAGCGGGCTGTCGGTGGTGGTGCCATCCCCCAATTGCCCTTGCGCGTTGAGCCCCCAGGCCAGCACGCCGCCGTCGTCGAGCAACACCAGCGAGCCCGCGTCCTGCGCGGCCACGGCCTTCGCGCGAGTGACAGTCGAGACCTGCACCGGCGTGGGGCGGTCCGTCCACGTCCCGTCCCCCATCTGCCCGGAGGCATTGCTGCCCCACGCCCACACCGTCCCGTCCGAGCGCAGCGCGAGCGCGTGATAGAGGCCCGCCGTCACGGCGGAGATGCCCTGGAGCTGGGACACCTGCGTGGGCGCCAGGCGCTGCGCGTAGGTCCCATCCCCCAATTGTCCGGAGCCATTCGCGCCCCAGGCCCACACCGTGCCGTCGGAGCGCACGGCCAGCGAGAAGTCGAAGCCCGCGGCGAGCGCCACCACGTTCGTCAGCCCCACCACCTGCGCGGGTGAAGGCCCCGGTTGCGTGTGGCCACGGCCCAGCTGGCCATAGAAGTTGCTGCCCCACGCCCACACCGTTCCATCGGCGCGCAGCACCAGCGAGTGGAACTCTCCCGCCGTCACGGCGACCACGTCGGCGAGCCCCTGCACCTGCTTGGGCGTGGGACGGTCGACGTTGGTGCCATCTCCCACCTGGCCCGCGTTGTTGCCTCCCCACGTCCACACCGTCCCGTCGGAGCGCAGCGCGAGCGAGTGCGCATCCCCCGCGGCGACACTCGTGACGTCCGTCAGCCCTGGCACCTGCCGGGCAATGACACGCTGGAACGACACACTTCCGATGCCGAGCTGTCCTGAGCCGTTGCCACCCCAGGCCCACACGGTGCCGGTCGGCGTGACGTAGAGCGAGTGCTGCGAGCCCGCGGCGACCTTCGACAATGCGGGCGCGAGGGATTGTGAGCGTGTGGCAAGGGAGGCCTGTGAGGGAGCCGGCTCAGCGGGGCTCGAGGTGCCTCCGCACCCCATGACGAGCCAGACGCTCAGCACCCATACCTGTGCGAAGCCCGGCCTCGCCATCACGTTGTCCATCCGCATCACATGCCTCCAGCGCGAGAAAGCGGCCGTCCATACTCGTCTCCTTGGCGAATGAGAAGCGTGGGAGCGAGGGGCGCCGCTCGAGTGGCCGCCGCATGAGGTGGACCCCGCCACGTGCATGCGAGTCACGGGGATGAGGGGGTGATTCACGTTTCTTCACGCGGAATGCGTTGCGGCACGGCGCGAGTCGGTGAGGATGAGGAGGACATGGACTCCTTGGCGCGCTTCGTCGTCTTCGCGGTCCTCACGGGTGTGCTCACCGTGGGCGTCCACATCTACCTGTACCGCCGCCTGTTCGCGGACACGTCGGAGAACCGCATGTGGCGCAGGGTAGGCATGGGCGCGATGACGCTGCTGGGCACCCTGCTGGTGCTGTCCTTCTCGGTGACGCGCTTTCTGCCCATGGACTTCACCTTCGCGGTGGCCACGGGTGTGTGGCTGTGGATGGGCACGTCGCTCTACCTGCTGTTCGCGCTGGGGTTCATCGGCGGCGCGCGGTCGCTGACGCGGCGGCTCGCGCGGACGAAGGCCACCGCCGCGCTCCCGGCATCACCCGTGGGAGCCGTGGAGCTCGCGCCGGTGCCCGCGGTGAACGTGGAGCGGCGGCGCTTCCTGGCGCGTGCCTCGGCGGGAGGCGCGGCGCTCGCCGCGGGGGGACTGTCGAGCTATGGGATGTGGAACGCGTTCCATCCGCCGGTGGTGAATGAAGTCGCGGTGCGGCTTCCGGGACTGCCTCGCGCGTTGGATGGCTACACCATCGTCCACCTGAGCGACATCCACGTGGGCCCCATCATCCAGCGCCGCTTCATGGACGAACTGGTGGCGCGGTGCAACGCGCTGCACCCGGACCTGGTGGCCATCACGGGCGACCTGGTGGACGGGAAGGTGCCATCGCTGGGGCCCGCGGTGGCGGCGCTGCGAGAACTCCGCACCCGGGACGGCACGTACTTCGTCACGGGCAATCATGAGTACTACTGGGATGCCCACTCCTGGGCGGGAGCACTGGAGGGCATGGGGGTGCAGGTGCTGCGCAACCGGCACGTGCGCATCGGCGACGCGGCGGACTCGTTCGACCTGGTGGGCGTGGATGACTGGGCGGCGAGGAACATGGGCCCCGGGCGCGGATACGACCTGGAGGCGGCGCTGGCCGGCAGACAGCCGGACCGGGCATCCGTGCTGCTCGCGCATCAGCCCGCCAACTGGCGCGAGGCGGCCCAGGCCGGCATGGGGTTGCAGCTGTCCGGGCATACCCACGGAGGACAGTTCTTCCCCTTCACGCTCGCGGTGTCCGCCATCTGGGAGCACGACGCGGGGCACTACGAGGAGAACGGCAAGCACCTCTACGTCAGTCAGGGAACGGGCTTCTGGGGCCCGCCCCTGCGCGTCGGCTCCGGGCCGGAAATCGTCAAGGTGACGCTGCTGGCGTGACGCTACGGCTGGGACGTCAGGGCGTCCGGCGCGCGCTCATCTGAAGTGCTTGGCCGACAGGGAGACCTCCCGCGTGGAGCCGCGAAGGGAGTGAGGCCGCGCGGTGTTTGTCTATTCGACGGGGCCCGGCGAAAGGCTGTCTCCTGAAACGACTTCGGGCGGCCCTCAACGTCGTGAGAGCCGCCCGAGCCTTCGACCTATCCTGTCACGAGGCTCAAGGCCCCGTGAGCCTTGCTACGGCGTGATGACGTTCGCCCGGCCCGGCGTGAGCGTGGTGGAGAACCTGAAGTCATCCACGTTGTCGTCCGTGTCGGCGCCCTCGGGGTTGCGGCCCAGCGAGCCATTCGCGTTCGCGTCCACCAGACCCGACGGGCTCCTGGGACCTTCGACGAAGTTGAACACCTTGCCCGTCCCACCCTGGATGGTGGCGGCCGACACCGACCCCGTATAGGAGACCGTGTCAATCAGGGTGTCCTGGGTACTGTCGTAGAGCGCGATGGCATCTCCGCCCGTGCCGCCGTTCTGGATGGACTTGTTGCTGGCCAACGTCAGCACCTTGATGCCCGGCAGGCCCTGGAGCGGGTCCACCACGTTCGCGTGGCCCACCACCAGGAACTCACCCGGCGCGAGCGAGGTGAGGGAGCTCAGGTCAATCTTGTCGTAGCTCGTCGGCGGCGTGGCGTTGCCGTTGACGAGGACCAGGAACACCCCCGACAGGGAGACGGGTCCAGCGCTCGGGTTGTAGATCTCCACGAACTCCCGAAGCACGGTCGAGTCCGTCCCCACCGGGTCGTAGTCGAACTCGTTGACGACGATGTGGCCGGGCGCCGGGCGCTCCGCGGTGGTGATTTCCGCCGTCTTCGTCACGCCGTCATACGTCGCGGTCAGCGTTCCGCTGCTCGCCACGGTCCCCGCCGTGAAGATGACCTGTGCCTGCGTGGCGCCTTCCGCCACCGTCACCGTCGCGGCCTCCAGCGTCCCCAGCCCCGTGGCTGGAGTCAGCGCCAGTTGGATGGTCGCGCCACCCGCCACGGCCCGGCGGTCCAGCGTCAGCGTGAAGGCCTGGTGTGCACCGAAGTACACCGTCGGCCGCTCGGGAGAGATGGACGCGAGCTTCGCCGGCGGCGGCGTCACGGTGACTTGCGTGCTCCGGTGGACTCCGAGCAGCGACACGGACACCGTGCCCGCGCCGTCGCCCTGGGCATCCGCGGTGAAGAGGAACGTGGCCTCCGTCGCCCCCGCGGGCACCGTCACCGTGGCCGGCACCGTGCCGAAGCGGGTGACACCCGTGCCCGGCGTGGCCGCCAGCGCCAGCGAGACATCCGCCGTCGGAGCCGAGGACAACGTCACCCGGAACTCCTGCGTCTGACCGTAGGCCACCGTCACGGGGCCCGCCGGAGTGAGCGACACCAACCTGGGGGCGGTCATGTCCAGCGTCACCGTGGCGCTGGCGCTGCTGGCGCCCACGGCCGCGCTCACCGAGCCCGTGGGTCCCACGGCCGTCTCGTCGACCGTGAGGCTGAACGTCGCCTGCGTCGCGTTCAACGCCACCGGCAACACCCCGTTCGCCGGCGTCAGCGTGCCGAAGCCCGTCGCCGGATTGACGCTCAGGGCCACGGTGGCATTGGCGGGGGCCGGACGGTCCAGCTCCACCGTGAAGGACACCGAGCCTCCCGGCACCACCGTCGCGTCCGAAGGCGTCACGTGGACCACCTCTGGCAGCTCCGCCGCGCCCAGCACCCGGAACGAAGCCTGGCGCGAGTTGCCGCGCAGCGTCGCGGTGAGCGTCACGTTCGACGCCGACGCGAGCGGCTCCACCTTCACCTCCACCGAGCTCTGGCCCTTGGGCACCGTCACCACGCCATTGACCACGCGCAGCGCGCTGCTGTTGCTCGAGGTGACGACGACGTCGAGCGCCTCCGAGTACGCGCCGGACAACGTCAACGTCAGGACCTGTGGGAAGGTGCTGACCGGCCCCGTCCCGCCCATGCGGACATAGCCTCCGGGCCCGAAGCCCGTCAGCGTCGGCAGGGGCGGCGCCAGGTCCGCGATGCTGCGCGGAATCAGCTTGGAGTCGCTGAAGTTGTACGTCAGCACGCCGCGCAGCGCGCCGTAGCGCGTGCCGAGCGTCTGCGCCGCATACGTGTAGGCGAAGTCATCCACCATCAGCGACGGCTGCGTCGGGTCACCGCTCTCGTTGACCAGGAACTGCATGAACTGGTCAGCCTCGCTGCTGACGCCCACGTCCTGCACCTCCACCAGCACACCCTCCAGCGCCGCGGCCCGAGGTCCGCCCGTGCGCACCTCCGAGGACGTGACGACCACCGGCGAGGGCAGCGTGTTGCGCGTGCTGCGCCGGGAGTACTTCACGTCCACCAGCTCCGGCAGGCCGTTGAAGACCGTGAGCGTGCCGGTGGTGATGTCCACCCGGTCCCCCACGGCCAGGTCGGCCTTGGGCGAGTACACGTAGACACCCGAGTACTCCACGCTCGTCCCCGACGGGAGCGGGTGCACCTGGAGCCAGTAGCCCATGTTCGTCGCCGTGGTCCCCTTCACCACCGCGGTGACGATGACGTCCGTGAGCGACACCTCCTTGCCATTCAGGGGCAGCCGGTCACCGTCGGGAGTCTTCAGCGCGTGGATGGTGGAGGGGCACCCCAGGTTGCCGGGGTTCGGCACGTCGCACGTGTCGCACGCGTCACCCTTGCCGTCGCCGTCCTTGTCCGCCTGGTCCGGGTTGGCCACGAACGGGCAGTTGTCCTGCCACGTCGGGATGCCGTCGTGGTCGTCATCGCCCACGACCTTCGGCTCGCACGTGGTGGAGTTCGCCGCCAGCGGGCACACGTCGCACGCGTCGCCCACGCCATCACCATCCGAGTCGGCCTGCTTGCCGCCGTCCATCGGGCGGATGGGGTTGAAGACGAAAGGGCAGTTGTCGGCGCGGCCCTTCAGGCCATCACCATCCGGGTCGTCCGCGCGAGTCTCACCCGAGTAGACCGTGGAGCCCGTCACCGACGCGGGGAACTTCGGGTCGTTCGCGATGCGCCGAGGCTGGCACACGGGCTCGCCCTCCGGGACGCCACACGCGAACAACGGATAGGCGGTGGGGTTGGCGGTCTGAAGCGCCGCCATCGTCTTGTTCACCTCCGACTGGAGGCAGGCGGACTTGGGCTTGCCGCACACGTCCACCGTGTCGCACGACTCCGCGGCGCCCTTGAGCGCCTCCACCAGCGCCTGGTCGCCGTAGAGCGCCTTGCCGCCGCGCATCGCCAGCACGACGTCGCCGGGCTCGGCGGTGATGACCGCGCGGTGCGGCGACTTCTCGAACGTCCGCAGCGAGAAGATCGCCAGGTCGCCCAGCATCCCAGGGGCGATGCGGCCCAGGCGGCTCTGCGCGTTCAGCGCCTCGGCCGCGTTGGCCGTCGTCATCAGCCAGAGCTCCTGGTCGCTGTACGCGCGCGAGAAGTACGTCGTGTTGAGCGAGTCCGCGCACTTCAGCTCGCGCAGCAGGTTCATGGAGCCGGACTGGATCCACTCCGTGCTCAGCGACACGCTGACACCCGAGCGCTTGAACGCGGGCAGCATGGCCGTGTCGCCATACAGCGCGACGTTGGAGCGCGGCGTCCACACCAGGCCCGTGCCCCGGTCCGCCATCTGCGCGATCTCCCGGGCCGTCAGCGCGATGCCCTGCACCAACGCCGTGCGCGGCTTCAGCACGTCGGCGGTCCCCGTCGACACGCAGCGGAACTCGTTGAAGGCCTCCTTGTTGATGCCCTCGGCGATGTGCGGCAGGTACGCGGCGAAGCGAGGCAGGCTCGACGTCCTCGGCAGCGTGGAGTAGCCACACCCCTCGGCATAGGTGTCCGTCGCCGTCTCACCCAGCGGATAGAGGGGCGAGACCACCGGCCACAGGTCGGGGCCCTCCTGCCGGCTCACCAGGGCCTGGTCCAGGTTGCGCAGAAGTCCCGCGGAACCGCCCGACCCCGCGCCCGCGATGGACGTGGTGCCCGCCATCAGGTGGCGAAGCTCCGCGAAGCTCACCGCGTCGTTCCCCGACGCGCTGCTGTTCTTGATCTCCGTGTGCTGGCGCAGGCCCTGGTGCCAGTCCAGGCGCTGCTCGTAGCGCTCGTCCGACGCCGTGAGCGGTGGCGACCGGTAGTTGATGTGCTCGTGCGCGTTGATGAGGCCCGGGGAGATGACACCCGTCGGGCACGACACCTCGGTGGCCGGGCTGTTCCCCTCGAGCGGGCCGCAGTTGCACGCCGCGCAGACGATGACGCCCTGCTCATCCACCAGCACCTGCCCGCCCACCAGCGTCTCATTCTCCAACAGCACCGTGCCCGTGATGAGCCGCGAGGCGTTGCCGACCTTGGTCACCGCACACGTCGCGCCGTTCGCCAGGGGAGGCGCATCCGCCCCCGCGCAGCGAGTCACCGACAGCGAGCAGTCCGCCTGACAGCCATCGCCGTCCACGGTGTTGCCGTCGTCACATACCTCGGCTTCTTCCAACTTCCCGTTGCCACAGACGGCCTTCGCCCGCACCGGAGTGGTCGAGCAGTCCGCCTCGCAACCATCACCGCCGACCTGGTTGCCGTCGTCGCACTGCTCGCCCTCCTCCACCGCGCCGTTGCCACATGCCGCGGTGACAGGGGGACCGCACTTCTCGCCGACGCACCTTCCATCGTCATCCGAGCAACCAAATTGCACCAACAACACCGCGCCAAGCGCGGCCAACCATAAGCGAGGGGACTTTCGCATCTCGTGGGTCTCCCGGAGACTCCGGCCAGGGGTGAAGCGGCACGTCCTTGACACGCGCGGAGAGTATCCCGTGAAACATTTCAGCGACAGGCGACCCAAGGGGTGGAAGCGACGAATCTGGTGGTGGTCGCGAAGGCCCCACGTGTGCACTGCGAGGCTCGGCGGGGTGCGCCAAGCGTCCGGCTCCCACCTTTCTGTAGAGTGAGGCCTTCGATGACGGCCCACACCCTGACGAGCCCTGTTTCCCGCTTCCTGGATGGACACCTGCGGCGTGACGCGCAGGCCCGAGAGCGGTCCGTGGCGCGGTTCATGGCGGGCCTGTCGGGGGCCTCGGTGCTGGTGGCGGCGGCGTTGGGGCCGTCGCTCGGGTGGGGATTGACACAGGCGCTCATGGGGTTGGCCGCGGCGCTGTCGGTCTATTACTTCGTGTTGTGGCGGGTGCTGCGGGCGGGGGTGTTCCACCCGGTCATCCCCTGGTTCAACGTGGCCATCGAGGTCAGCATCCCCGCGGTGGTGCTCGCGGTGGACCTGCGCTTCCAGGGGCCCATCTATGCGCTGACGGCGCCCACGCTGGTCATCTGGCCCACGCTGATCACCCTGGCGACGCTGCGCAGCAACCCCAAGCTGGCGCTGGCCGCGGGAGTCCTGGTCGCGGCCGAGTACCTGGGCATCTACTACTTCTCGGTGTTGCCGCTGTTGCCGGAGACGGCGCTCATCACGCTGACGCCGCGCTTCATCGCCACGCGGGCATTCTTCTTCGTGGCGGCGGGCATCTTCACGGCCACGCTGGCGCGGCACTTCGTGAAGCTCACGCGAGGCGCGCTGTCCGCGCTGCGCGAGCAGGAGGTGATGGGCAAGTACGTGTTGCACGAGCGCGTGGGCGCCGGAGGCATGGCGGAGGTGTACCGGGCCACGTACTGCCCGGAGGGGGGCTTCCAGAAGCAGGTGGCCCTCAAGCGCATCCTCCCGTCGGTCGCGGATGACGACGAGTTCGTGACGTTGTTCCGTCGCGAGGCGGAGCTGTGCTCATCGCTCAACCACCCCAACATCATCCAGGTGTTCGACCTGGGGCGGCATGGGGGGACGTACTTCCTGGCGATGGAGTTCGTGGATGGGATGCCACTGAGTGCGTTGATGCGCGGGGTGGGGCGCAGGCCGTTGCCGGTGGCGGCCGTCGCGTTCCTGGGGGCGGAGCTGGCGTCGGCGCTGGACTACCTGCACCGGCGCACGGGCTCGGATGGTCAGCCGTTGCGGCTGGTGCACCGCGACTTGAATCCGCCCAACATCCTGGTGTCGCGCTTCGGGGACGTGAAGTTGTCGGACTTCGGCATCGCG
The DNA here is from genome assembly GCF_037414475.1 of Myxococcus stipitatus. The sequence continues at coordinate 3,408,377 of NZ_CP147913.1, forward strand.
CGGGACGCGGCGCGCTCGCAGCTCACGGCCGCGGGGAACGTGCGCGGCAAGCTGGGGTACATGGCGCCGGAGCAGGCGGCGGGCCGGCCATTCGATGGGCGCGCGGACCTCTTCGCGTTGGGGCTCACGATGCATGAGGCGCTCACGGGGCGCCGGGCGCTCCAGGGCTCCACGCAGGAGGACATCCTGCGCGCGACGCTGGACCAGGAGCTGGCGCCGCCCTCGCGCTACAACCCCGAGGTGCCCGCGGCGCTGGACGCGGTGGTGATGCAGCTCCTGGAGAAGAGGCCGGAGCACCGCACCGCGAGCGGCGCGGAGTTGAGGCAGCGGCTGCTCGCGTTGGAGGGGGAGGCGGCGCCGTATCCTCGGGGACAGGCCTTGCTCGCGGGCGCATTGCGCGAGGCGCAGGAGCGGACCCAGCAGGGGCAGGAGCAGGAGTCGAAGGGACAGCCGGCCGCTCGCGAAGCGTCCGCGGGGCGCTCCGCCTGACGTCCGCACGGCCGGTGTGAGGCGCCGTCATCGCCCTGGACAGCGGGGGGACGGGCGGGCTCGCGTGAGTCTCGCGGGGCACTCAAAACCCCTGCGCGCGTGGAGGCTTCGCGATACGTAGGGCTCGCACGCCACCTCAGGAGCGCCACCATGGACGTCGCGATTCTCACCTACTCGGGGATGCCGCAGCTCGACGCGTATGAAGCGCCGCTGTTGCCCGCGCTCGCGGAGCTGGGGGTGGATGCGCGGCCGGTCATCTGGGACGACCCGGCGGTGGACTTCCGGGACGTGCGAGCGGCCGTGGTGCGGACGGTCTGGGACAGCCACCTGCGCCGGGACACGTTCGTCGCCTGGGCGGAGAAGGTGGGCCGGCTCACGAAGCTCTACAACTCCTCGGACGTGCTGCGCTGGAACACGCACAAGTTGTACCTGCGTGAGCTGGAGGAGAAGGGTGTTCCCGTGACGCCCACGGTCTGGGTGGAGCGCGGTGGGAGCATCGACCTGGAGGCGCTGACGAGGTCGCGCGGTTGGGACACGCTGGTGCTCAAGCCGGCGGTGTCCGCGGGCGCGTTGAAGACGTACATCATTCCGCGCGCGGAGGTGTCCGCGGCCAGGTCGCTCGTGGCGGAGGTGACGGCGAGCTGTGAGCTGATGGTGCAGCCCTACCTCACCGCCTTCGAGACCGAGGGTGAGCGCAGCTACATCTTCTTCGACGGGGCCTTCAGCCACGCGGTGCGCCGTCCTCCGACGCTTCAGTCCGCGCCCCGAGGCTTCGCGAAGCCCGTGGTCTTCACGCCTGACGCGGGTGGGGAGCTGAAGCTCGCGGAGCAGGTGTTGGAGGCCATCGGCCGGCCGCTGCTCTATGCGCGGGTGGACGTGGCCACGGACAACGCGGGTGTCACGCGGTTGCAGGAAGTGGAGGTCACCGAGCCGTCGCTGTTCCTCTCGCTGGACCCGGAGGCTCCGCGCCGGCTCGCCCGAGCCATCGCCGCGAAGCTGTGAGGGGCGGGGTCCGAGCGGCCCAGCGAATCAGAGCCCGCACACCTTCAGGTCCGTGTTGCGGAACGCGCAGAGCATCTTCGGCAACCGCTTCTTCCAGAAGCCCCAGTCGTGTTGCCCACGCACTTCATTCACGTGGGCCACCGAGTAGCCGCGTGCGAGCAGCGCCCCCACGAACTGGAGGTTGGACTGACAGTCGTCCGCGTCCTGCTCGCCGTCCCGCGTACACCCGGACTCAGGCGAGCCATGGTCCACGTAGAAGCGCACCGGCACCACGGGCTCCTGCCCCGCGCGCACCACCATCGCGTTGCCGTCGTCCCGGTCCACTTCCCCATCATGCGGCCAGAACATCGTCCCGGATTGCGTCCCCACGAAGCCGAACGTCTCCGGAAACTGGAACCCCGCGTACACCGAGATGAGCCCACCCAGTGACGCCCCGCTGATGCCCGTGTCCGCGGCCCCTGTCTTCACTCGGAAGCCCGCCTCCACCTTCGGCATCAAGTCGTCCTTCACGAACGCCAGATACTCATCCCCGCGCGGAGTGGGCCACCCCGGCGCTCGCGCCGGAGCAAACGTGTACTGCGCCAGCCGCACGTCCTGGCTCGGCAACGCCACGAACACCAACACCGCCGCGTCCTCCGGCCGCGCCTGGTAGTGCGCATCCGCCACGTCCACGAAGGACTCCCGCGTGATGCTCTCGTTGCCATCATGCACGTACATCACCGGCAACGCCGGGCACTCCGGTCCGTCGTAACGCGCCGGCGTGTAGATGAACACATCCCGCGCATCCCCCAACACCGTCGCACGCACGTCGTACCAGGCCGTGAGCCGCCCCTTCGTCGCGTCCTGCGCCCCGGGATAGACGAGCGCGTTGAACTGCCCCACGCCGTTGCGGTTGAGCCGGTCCCACACCACGTGCCGCGCCCCGGGGTCCTCGAAGAACGTGTCCCCCTTCACCAGCTTGTACGGCTGCGGCCCCGTGCGCGGAATCACCACCTCCGCCAGGAACAGGTCCGTGTCCCGAACCTGCGTCAGCGGCGTCGCGCTCGACGACCAGGCGTTGAACTCCCCCGCCACGAACGTATCCCGCCCGGAAGCCCCTCGGACGAAGAAGACCACCCGCTGCTGGCCCGCGCTCGCATCACTCACCAGCGGCGTGCCGCCCTTCGCCTCCACCTCCGCGACGAAGCGGTCCAGGGCCTCCGCGCGCGCCTCCGACGACGTGGCCCGGCTCATCGCGAGCTGCAGGTCCGCCCACAACGAGATGGGCGCGCCATGCACCACCGTGCCGCGCTGACACGCCCAGCTCACCGGCCCGGCGTCCGGAACACTCCCCGCATCCGGATACGTCTGGGTGAACGGCGGAGGCCGCACGTACCGCGGCCCATCGAACCCCTCACAGCCGGACAGCAGGCATGCCCACAGCAGAACGGCGGACAGACGGCGCATCACGACTCCAGGGGCTGGATTGAACCCGCCTCTTGCCTACGGCTTGGGCTTCGCGGCGGTGACGGCCGACACCGGGAACTCACGCCCCCACAGCCGCACCTTCTCCGCCTTCGCCGCCTCACCGTCGAAATAGATGCTCGCCTTCACCTTCACCGACGGAGGCACCTTGATGGAGTCCGCCGCCTGCCCCGGCGAGCGCGCCTGCAACGGCGTGGCGAAGCCATCCTTGTCCAACAGCTGCGCGCCGCCGCCCTCCTGCAATCCCAGCAGGTGCAGCGGGTGCTGCGTCTTGTTCGTCACCGCCAGCACCACCTCCACCCCGCCCGCCTCGGAGGGCTTCGCCTCCAGCACGGACAGCTCCGTGTTGGCGTAGACCTCCTCCGACGTCGACAGCGTCTGCGAGCCATCCGCGCTCACCGCGCCCTTGCGGCCCTCCTTCAACCCCTCCATCACCCCGCTCCCGGCGCCCTTCGCCACTTCCACCGTCTTGCCCACCACCGTGGCCGTGACGTCCTTCGCGGTTTCTCCCTTGCACGCGGGAACCAGAAGCAGAAGCGGAGCGAGCAACAGACGACGCATGAAACCTCCCAGCAATGTGGGCAGGGGTGTACTACAGGCTCCCGGCTGGGTGCGAGTGGGCTCCCCCGGCTGGTTTCCGACCATTCGTGGACACCGAGACCCACCTTCTCACGCCCTTCGGGCGCCGAAGAGGTTATGAGTCTCGCATGGCTCGCGCACTGCTGCTCTCGCTGCTCGTGAGGCAGCACATGGCACTGAAGGAAAAGTTTCGCGCCAAGTACCCGCACCCCTGGCTGGTGTGGGAGGCCGGCGCATGGAACGTCCCCGAGACGACAGAGGGGAACGTCGGCGCCACTCGCCTGCCCTTGTCGGACCTGCGCGACTGTCTGCCCGCCGGTGACGCCATGTGCTTCGAACTGGTGGCCCTGGCCGAACGAGGCCCCATGCGACTGGGCCGCGCCTCGCACAACGCCCTGGTCGTCAACGACGCCACCGTGTCGCGCGAGCAGCTCATCCTCACGCCTCGCCCCCACCACGGCTGGCACGTCGCACGCGTGGCGGACTCGAGGCCCGTGAGCATGAACGGACACGAGCTCGCCGAGGAGGGCGCGCTGCTCCACCCCGGCGCGAAGCTGGAGGTGGGCGACGTGCGCCTCACCTTCCACGACGCGGACGGCTTCGACGAGCGCATCTCCCGCATCGCCGCGCAGGTCCTCGCGCAGACCGTCTCGCGCTGACCCCGCTCAGCGCGCCGCGGGCTCCGCGCTCGCCGAGCGCACCACGGCCTTGCGTGACGCGGCCTTGCGCGACGCGCTCTCGCTCCGGGACGCCTTCTTCTCGGCCTCCTTCGGCTTCGGCGCGGTGAGCGACTTGACCAGCGGCAAATCCAACTCCGTGTGCTCGCTCAGGCTCACCGAGCGCTTCAACGGGACGTAACCCGTCAGCTCCACGCGCAGGTCCAGCGGGACTTCGCGGCGCGGCAACTCACGCACCAGCGGGGTGACGCCCAGCTCCTCGCCCGTGTCCGCGCGAACCACCTTCGCGCCCTCGGGGAAGGAGCGCACCGTCAGCGTGACGGCCGGCAGCGAGGGAGCGGCTTGCGCGGCGGGAGCCGCCTCCACCACGGCCTCCGCGAGCCGCCCCGGCGCCACCACCGAGATGGACTCGGACTCCGGAGCAGGGGCGTTCATGGCGCGAGCGCCCACCCACACCAGCGCGCCCAGCAGCAGCGCCGCGGCGCCGCCCACGGAGGCCCGCGTCACGCGACGCCGCTCCACGAGCCCCGCCACCGAAGACATCTTCTTCGTCGGCCGCTCCGACGGCTCCAGCGCCGCGGGCGCCGGCGAGGGCACCAGCAGCAGCCCCGTCATCACCTCCGCGAGCGACTGCGGACGGCCCTCCGGCTCCTTGGCCAGACACCGCATCACCAGCGCCGCGAGCGCGGGCGGCATGGGCTCGCCAGACGGCAGATGCGAGGGGAGCGGTGGCGGCGGCTGGGTGATGATGTGCACCACCAGCTGACCGAAGGCCTCCACCTGGAACGGCGGATGCCCGGTGAGCATCTCGTACAGGATGTTGCCCACCGCGTAGATGTCCGAGCGCGCATCCACCGGCAGCCCCGCCGCCTGCTCCGGGGACATGTACGCCGGCGTTCCGACGATGGTGCCATCCAACGTGCCGGTGTGCGCGCCCTCGGCGGCCATGTGCTTGGCGACGCCGAAGTCCAACACCTTCACGAAGTCCGACTGGCCCGAGCGCTGGGTGAGGAAGAGGTTGTCCGGCTTGATGTCCCGGTGCACCACTCCAACGTGGTGAGCCGCGCCCAGCGCCGCGCACACCTGCGCCGCGATGCGCTGGATGCGCGCGAGCGTCAGCGGCTCCTGCTTGAGCAGCTCCCCCAGCCCCCGCCCCCGCAAAAGCTCCATGACGCAGTAGACGTGGCCGCCCTCGCCCTCGTCGACGAAGTCGAAAATCTCCACGATGTGCTCGTGGTTGATTTGATTCACCGTGCGGGCTTCCTGGAAGAAGCGCTGCACGAAACCACCGTCGCGGGCGTGCTCGGGCTTGAGCACCTTCAAGGCCACCTGGCGGCCCAGCCGCGCATGACGCGCCTGGAAGACGCGCCCCATGGAGCCTTCGCCCAGCAGCGTCTCCAGCTGGTAGCTGCCCAGCAGAGCTCCTTCCCGCAACTCCCCTCCCACCTGGAGCTCTCCGCTCACGGAGCCCCCCGATGTGGACAACGGGTTGCGCGAGAAGTGGTCATTCTGTCCCATGGGGGGGAGACCTTTCCATGGTGTGGCGCCGTGGCAACCCACCCGGCGCCCTCTGTCATCCATGCGACGTCAGCCACGCCGCCAGGCACCCCGCAACAAGACACGAGGACCCCCACCTCCGTCCGCCGCAGGACAGGCGTGTTCGACGAACATCGAGGTGGGGGATGGGTTCTCACGACTAGGTGCAAACACCTGCCTGGCAAGTGCCAGGCAACCGGTTGCCGCCGACGCGGCGAGTGCAGGCCGAGTTGTCCGGGCAGTCGATGCGGTCCTCGCAGTCCACCAGGAGGTCGCCATCGTCATCCAGGCCGTCGGCGCAGTTGGTCTCCGGGCGGCGCTGGCAGACACCCTCCACGCAGTCCTGCTGCGTGTTGCACCGGGTGCCGCACGTGCCGCAGTTGAGCCGGTCCGTCCGCAGGTTGAAGTCCTCGTCGACTTCACCGTCGCAGTCGTCATCCAGCCGGTTGCAGACTTCGTTGGTGGGCGTCACCTCGTTGATGCAGGTCTCCGCGCCCTGACGGCAGACGGGCACGCCGTCGCGGCACACGCCCTTGCCGCGCGCCTCCGCGGGCCCGGTGAAGCACGTCCCCTCCAACTCGTCGATGAGACCGTCGCAGTCGTCATCCACGTTGTTGCACTTCTCCACGGGCTCGGGGAGGCAGCAGTACTTCGGCCCGTTGTTGGGCAGCGACGTACAGCGATAGCCGTCCCCTCCGCAGTCGCCATCCACGTCACAGGTGTAGGGCGCGTCATTGGGGAACTCCACCGAGCAACCCACGCTCCCCGACACCAGCAGGAGGGAACCGAGCGCGCACAACCAGGCATTGAAGGTCTTCATAAGCTTCAGAAACTCCCACCGACGACAACGTGGAGCGCCATGGACGAGGCACCGCTCGAGGCCGGGCCCGCGGGCGCCGGAGCCTCCGAACGGGCGGGCACCACCAACAACCACGTCACACTGCCCGCCGCCGCCACACCGCCGCCAATCAAGAGCGCGGTGGCGAGGTTGGCCTTCGACTGCGCGTCCAGCCGCTCCTTGCGCGTGATGTCCATCATCCCGTCGCCATCCGCGTCCTTCGCCCGCTTCTCCACGTCCTTGGCGCTCTTGCCCATCACCAGGCCCACGCCCGCCGCCGCCAGGCCCACCAGCGCGGTGTAGAGCGCCGGCCGCTTGTAGATGGGCGTGCCACCCTCGCGCGCCGCCATCGCGCGCGCCACCGCGTCCTCCGGCCCCTCCGGCGCCGGACCGGAAATCTCCATGCGGACCACGACCTCCTCGCGGCCGCCAGGCTTGAGCGCCAGCGTCTTCGAGAACGTCGCGTACTCGTCCGCGGACACCTCCACCTGCACCGTGCCCGGCGCCACGCGCGCCTCCACGCTGCCCACGCCCAGGATGCGCTCGCCCACCTTCACCACGGCGGTGGGGACGTTGACGGTCACCTTGAGCAGCGCGCGCGGACGGGCCAGGCCCATCACCCGGTTGCCCAGCTTCGCCGCCGCTTCCTTCTGGAAGGCCGCGTCCTTGGGGTTGCGCCCGGACACCGCGTCCTCGTGCACCGTGTTCTTGTCCCGGTCATACGTCCACATCCGCAGCGTCCAACCCGCGTCCTCCAAGGACAGCCGCGCCGCCGTCATCAGGTCCGCGTCCAGCGCCTCCGCCGGGCCCGACATGCAGGACGCCTGCGTGCAGCGCAGCGCCGCGTCGTAGCCCGCCTCCAGCCGCTCGCGCACCTCGCGCAGGTTGCCTCCGAACACCACCATGCCGGAGGACACCGCGCCGCGCGCCAGCTCCCGCAGCCACACGGACGCCTGCTGCGCGCCCGCCCGCTCCGGCGTCTCCAACCCCAGCAGGATGTAGCGCGGGGTCAACGAGACGGTGTTCCCATCTCCCTCGCGCAGGTCCAGGCCCACCGACTGCTCTTGCGGCGAGGACGTTTGCGAGGACGTGTCGGAGCTGAGGTCCAACCCCAGGCCCCCCTGCTCCTGGGCCCTCGAGGGACGGGCCAGCAGCACGAGCGCCAGCATGGCGACAGGCAGAACGGCGGGAATGCGCATGCCGCTGTTCTACTCCTTTGCCATCCCCAACGGAATGATGGGTCAGGTTCCCAACAGCCAGGTGAAACCCAGGGTGTCAACCGGGTGGGACATGGCCGCCTGCCCTGCGCACGACGGTGAAGCGCCCGGGGCCGGAAGCTTGCCGGGTGTCACGGGGGGCCTCATCTCCCACGTTAAGGAGGCGTGACACATGGCGGACGCAAAGCTCTGGATTCTCGTGGGGAACGCAAGCCGGGCGAGGCTCTTCGCGACGGACGCGAAGGCGGAGCAGGACTGGAGTCTGGTCGAGGAGTTCCACCACGACGAGAGCCGCGCCAAGAGCGAGTTCCTGCGCGACCAGCCAGACAATCCGAACGCCGGCACCCTTCATGGCCCACCCGGGGAGAACGAGACCCAGGGCCGCCGCGAGCTGGAGCATGAGCGCTTCGCCCGGGAGCTGTCCGGGGTCCTGGACCGGGGGCACGACCGCCAGGCCTTCGACAAGCTCGTCATCGCCGCCCCCCCGGAGTTCCTCGGCCGGCTCAGGAAGGCCCTGAGCACGCGGGTGCGACAGCGGGTGCTGCTGGATGTGGGCTCGGACTACTCCACCGTCCCGGCCCGGGACCTGCCCGAACGGGTCCCCCTCCTGTAGGCCACCGCCCGCCACCGCGCCCGGATTTCCGGGACGGATGCACACCCCGTCGGCGATGATGCTCCGCGTCGGTTTCCGGCTTTTTCCGGCGCGAGGCGGGAGGTGCATCGATGGCGGAGGTGAAGGCGGTCCTGCTGGACCTGGGCAATGTCCTCGTCTTCCACGACAACGTGCTGCTGTTCTCCCGGCTGGGCGCCTGCGCGGGGATGCACCCCCACGAGGTGTCCCAGCGGCTGATGGGCGCGGGGTGGACGGCGGCGAACCGCGGCCTGCTGGACGCGGAGGGCATCCGCCAGAGCGTGTGCACGGCGCTGGGGATGAAGCTGCCCATGGCGGAGTTCGCGCCGCTGTGGAGCAGCCACTTCACGCCGCACGACGCGGTGCTGCCTCGAGTGGAGTCGCTGGTGGGGAAGGTGAAGCTGGTGCTGGTGTCCAACACCAACGCGCTTCACGCGGCCTACCTGCGCCCGCGCCTGCCGCTGCTCAAGCACTTCACCTCGCTGGTGATGAGCTGCGAGGTGGGGAGCGTGAAGCCGGAGCCGGACATCTACCGCATCGCGCTGGAGCGCGCCGGGTGTGAGCCGGGCGAGGCGGCCTTCTTCGATGACCTGCCGGAGTTCGTGGAGGCGGCCAACGCGATGGGCATGCGTGGCCACGTCTTCACCACCGCGGCCGCGTTCGATGAGCAACTGGGAGCCTTGGGACTATGAAGTTGGGGGGCTACGTCCTTCACCGCGACAACCGGGACACGCTGGAGCCGTGCCTGCGCGCGCTGTTGTCGTTGTGCGATGAGGTGGTGGCGCTGGACTCGGGCTCCACGGATGGTTCGGCGGAGCTGGCGCGCTCGATGGGGGCGCGCTCGGTGCCCCATGCGTGGCGCGGCTATGGCGCGGCGCGCGTGGCGGCGGTGGAGGCGCTGTCGCCGTGTGACTACGTCTTCTTCCTCGACTCGGACGAGTCGCTGGAGCCCGAGGCCCTCGACACGCTGCGCGCCTGGAAGGAGTCCTCTCCCACGGCCGCCGTGTACCGGCTGCCCCGGCGCGACTGGGCGGAGGTGGAGGGGCACCGGTTCCTCTTCCGCACCCAGTGGCGCGCGCGGCTGGTGCGGCGGGAGAAGGCGGTGTGGCACGCGCGGCACATCGTCCACGAGGCCCTGCCCAAGATGCAGGGCGGCCGGGTGCATGCGCCCATCGACCATCGCTTCGCCACGTCGGTGGCGCGCAGGAGCGCGAAGGAGGAGCGGTACGCGCTCCTCTGGGCCCTGCGAGCCCATGCCGAACAGCGGCGGCTGAAGCCCGTGGCCATCCAGCGCATGGCCTCGTGGGTGCGCGACTGCGTGCTGAGCGGCGCGCTGCTCCGAGGAGGCTCGGATGCCTCGAGGCTGGCGTGGGCCGTGGCGGGCTACCACTCCGCGAAGTACGCGTACCTCCGCGAGCTGCGCCAGGGCCGCTATCCAGAGCTGGCGCGCTCCTACGCGGAGGGACACTACGACGAGGTCTTCACCCGCGTGCGCGAGGGGAAGCTGGGCTGACGGCGCGCTACTCGTACTTCGCAACAGGGGGCTCATTGCGCGCGGACTCGGCCCACTTGAGGAAGCCAGGGTGGGAGACCAGCGTGTCCCGGTACGCGTCACACACGGGGTCCAGCGACACGTCGTAGGTGACGAAGCGCGTGGCCACGGGCGTGTAGAAGGCGTCCGCGATGGTGAAGTGGCCGAAGAGGTACGGGCCTCCCTTGCCGAAGCGGGCGCGGCAGTCGTTCCAGAGGTGCTGGATGCGGTTGAGCGCCTCGATGACCTTGGGGGTCCGGCCCTGGCCGGGCTTGCGCGCGCGCAGGTTCATTCCCATGTGCTGGCGCAGCGCCTCGAAGCCCGAGTGCATCTCCGCCGTCACCGCGCGCGCCACCGCGCGAGCCTCGCGCGACTCGGGCCACAGGCGGGCCTCCGGGAAGGTGTCCGCCAGGTACTCACAGATGGCTAGCGAGTCCCAGATGACCAGGTCACCGTGCTTGAGCAGCGGCACGCGCCCGCTGGGGGAGACACGCGCGATGCGCTCGGCGGTGTCCGGCTGGTCCAGGTAGATGACCTCCTCCTGGAAGGGTTGCCCCGTCTGTGCGAGCGCCATGTACGGCCGGAGCGACCACGAGGAGTAATTCTTCGAGGCGACGACAAGGGTGAGCTGGGTCATGGGGCGCACCGTAGCGCCGCGCATGGCCGGACACCCGCGATTCAGTTCGCCGTGGAGCCGCGGCTCAACAGTGAACGCATTCGTGACAACCACGGCCTGCGGTGACTGCTGTCGGGCGGGTCGATGCGATAGACGGCGACGGGGAGACGGATGTTCTTCATCTCGCCCCGGCCCAGGCGCACGGGAGGAGACGAGAGGAGACCTTCGACCTGGCGGGCCACGGACTCGCTGACGTAGAGGGTGCCGGGACGCGCGAGCGCTTCGATTCGGGCGGCCAGGTTGACGCCCTCGCCGAACACGTCGCCATCGCGATGCACCACCATGCCCACGTGGACCCCCACGCGCATCACCACGCGGCGGTCGGCGGCCACCGCGCCGTTGCGCGCCTCGAGCGCGCGCTGCAACTCCAGCCCGAAATCCACCGCGGACGGTCCGCCCTCGAACTCGAGCAGGAAGCCGTCATCGAGCCGCTTCACCTCGCGGCCTCCGTGACGCGGTAGCAGCTCACGGACGAGCAACGCATGCTCTTCGCGCACCACTTGTTGGAGCGCTTCATCACGCCAGGACTGACGGACCACGGCCTCGATGCCCGTGAACAGGATGGCCGCCAGTTTTCCCAGCTCGGGTGCCTCCACCACCATTCGTTCGTCTCCCATCCCCCCGATGCCGAATGTTGAGAACAATACTCCAGGACGAGGTTTCCGGTCCCAATCAGGCCCCCCGCCATGGCGAGGACCAGGAACGGACGACCCCTCGCCCTGGGAGGGCGCGGCCATGCCGCGGTGTGTGTGAATCCCTCCCCCTCCCCCCAAGGGCCGCCACGAGCGCTTCGTCCCAACGGGCGGGCAACTGTGTGGTGGTCGGCAACCCGTGAAAAGGCCCTGTTCAGCCCTATCAGGATAGTTCATCGCTCACGCGGCGCAAAAACCACCCACGAGGATGGATGGCGCCGTGTCTGACGCACAACGCGATGAGTCAGGTGGGTTTCCGCAACTTGACGCTCGCGGACACATCCGCGTGCGCGGGCTCCACCCGCGGGCGTGAAACATGCGGCGCGTGGATGCTTGGGTTTCACGTCCTCGGCGCGAGGAAGAGACTCGAGACACCGCGTCAGCGGCGGCCATCGTGTATCAAGGTGGCTTGTGTGTCTCGGTGTGGAGAGCGCGGCGGGCTCAGGCGTTGAGCCGCGAGACAGGCGCGGCGCTCGACGTGGAGCCCTCCGCCGGCGCCGTGGGAGATGGCCGCGAGGATGAGAAGACGGGACGAAGCAGCCAGAGCCCCGCACTCAAGGCCGCGAGCACCGCCACCACCACCGCGACGCGCACCCAGCGCTGACGCGAGCCGAGCGAAGCCACCCCATGCGAGGGCGAGCGAATCGTCTCCGGTTCGGGGGGCTCGAGCTCCTCGGGAGCGTGAGGATTCGCGGCGGCGTGCGGGCTCACCTCGGGAGGACGGGCGAGGACCGGTGACGCGGCGACCGCCGCATCGGGATGAGCCATGGATGCATGCGCGGGAGGACGGGGGGACAAGACCGGCATCGCGTCGTCCGGCACCGGCGGCGCGAGCGAGACAGGCATGGCCTTGGGGGGAGAGACCCGGACCGATTTCCCGACGAGCCCCGCCGACGAGGACTCCGGCGCTCGCGAAACATGGCCGTGAGCCGAGACATGCGGTGCATCTGGAGCATGCCGATGCTCACCCGGTGCGCGCTGTCCCTGCGCGGCATCGCCCCGCATGGGGCGCTGAGCCGCGTCCACGGCGTACACGGCCACGGCGCGCTCGCGAGGCTGTCCATCCGTCGCGTGAGCCACGTGAACAGCAGCAGCGCGCTCGCGAGGCTGCCCATCCGTCGCGTGCCCCGACTCGTCGCGAGTCGCCCGCTGCCCAGGCTCGGCGGGCCGACGGGGCGCCGCGGGCACGGTGGGAGGCCGCGACGGCGGAGACGCGATGGGCCGAGGCTGCACCGTCGCCGTGGGGCCCTGCGCCGCGGGCTGTGCGGGCGCGAGCCTGGGGGCGTCCGGAGGCGGCGTCACCGTCCGCAGCGGAGTCCCCGTCAGCGCCGCGATGAACGCGCTGACATCCGCGAACCGGTCCTCTGGCCGCTTCGCCAGCGCCTTCTCGATGGCCCGCACCACGTGCGCCGGCGTCTCCGGAGCCAGCACCGCCAAGGGCTCCGGTGGATCATAGACGATGCGGTAGATGAGCTCCGGCAGGATGCCCTCGTCCTTGAAGGGCAGCTTGCGCGCCAGCATCTCGTAGACCATGCACCCGAACGAGAAGATGTCCGTGCGCGGGTCCACGTCCTTGTTCTTCCCCGTCGCCTGCTCCGGGGCCATGTACTGCGGCGTGCCCAGCAGGATGGCGTCCTGCGTCTGCACCGTCTTCGAGTCGATGATTTTCGAGATGCCGAAGTCGAGCAGCTTCACGTGCTCCACCGGCATCCCCGCCACTTCCATGGGCACCAGGAACACGTTGCCGGGCTTCAAGTCCCGGTGCACCACGCCCGCCCCGTGCGCCGCCTGGAGCGCGGAGCCCATCTGCCGCGCAATCGAATACACCTCCGCCAACGTCAGCGGCGCGCCCTTGCGCAGCCGCCGCGACAACGGCACCCCGCGCAGGTGCTCCATCACCAGGAACGGAGAGCCGTCCTCCAGCGCATCGAAGTCGATGACCTCCACGATGTTCGGATGGCCCAACCTGGACGCAATCTCCGCCTCCCGGCGGAAGCGCAGGTAGACCTCCTTCCCCAACGACGCGTCGTGCCTCAGGACCTTGATGGCCACCTGCCGGCCCGGCAGCCGCAGATGACGCGCCAGGAAGACCGTGCCCATGCCACCCCGGCCGAGCACGCCTGAAATCTCGTACGTGTCCCTCAGCACCGTTCCGAGGGGGATGTCTTTCGTTGTCGAGGAACTCATGAAAGGACGGTCTTCACTCCAGAAACCGCATTCTATCCTGGAGCCCCTGACACGCCTTGGCCAGTCACCTGACGCGTTGGCTTGTCCCCATGCCTGGCGGGAATCCGCGAGGTCACAACCTACCAGCACGTCCCCCTCGGACGCCCGCTATCGACTTCTCACAGCCTGAGGAACCTCGAGCCACCGTCGACAGCTGCCCACGGTGGCCCCGAGCCGGCGCCCTACCTGGCGGGTGAGGCGGGCACTTCGCTGGCGGCGCGCAGCTCACGCGCCACCTGTCCAGCACCGTACACATGCTCCAGGGCGGCCAGGATGCCGTCCCCGTGCACCGCCACGGCGCGGTTGGTCTCCGGGACGTACCCATAGCGGCCGCCCAGCGAGTGCAGGTTGCCGTCGAAGACGAGCCCCACCACGCGCCCGTCGCGGTTCACCATGGGGGAGCCAGAGTTGCCGCCGATGATGTCGTTGGTGGTGGCCATGTCGAACGGCGTCGCGTCGGGCACCTTGCCCCGCGCCTTCAGCCACGAGTCCGGCAGCTTGAAGGGGTCCTTGCCGGTGTGCCGCGCGTACGCGCCGCCGAAGGTGGTGAGCGCCGCCACCGAGCGGCCGTTCTCCTCCCAGCCCTTCACCTGCCCCGCGTTGAGGCGCAAGGTGAAGGTCGCGTCCGGATAGCCAGAGGTGCCGTACACCGCCAGCCGCGCCTGCGCGAGCCGCTCGCCGTTGCGCTTGAGCACCGCCTCCACCGTGTCCTCGTAGCGCTTGCGCACCGCGCGCGCCTCCGCGTCCACCTTGCGCGCGAACAGCAGCATCGGGTCCTTCGACGCCTCCACCGCCGCCTTGCCACCCTCCAGCAGCGCCTGCCGCGTCTTCACGTCGCCCAGCTTCGTGCCGCGCACCAGCGCGCGGGCCAGTCCCTCGGGGGACTCGGTGCCCAGCACCTGCCGCACGAACGGGTCATCCGCGCCCAGCGTCTCGCGCAGGCGGCCCAGGCCGAACGCCAGCTGCGCCTCGTCCAGGTCCAGCGCGATGGGCGCCGAGCGCAAGAGCTGCTGACGCAGCGAGGGGAGCTGCGCCTCGGTGTACTCACGCAGGCGCTCCGCGTTGGGCTTGGGCTGCTCCTCGGCGACGCGCACCAGCTGCCGCGCGATGCCGAACAGCTCCGAGCCGAACGCATCCCCGCCCTCCTTCATGCGGTAGTCGGGCAACATGCGGCGGTACGCGTCCAGCGCCTTCGCCGTCTCCTCCCACGCGCCCTCCGTGGCGGCCTTCACCTGGGGATTGGCCTCCACGCGCTGGCGCAGGTCCGCCTCCTCCTGACGCTTCTGCGAGAGCAGCGACGGGTCCGCCAGCGCCTGGTGACGGCCTCGCAGCGCCTTCAAGCCGTTCTCCACCGCGCGCAGCTTCGAGCGCGTGGTGCGGTAGCGCTCCGGCGAGCTCGCCGCGAACTCCTTCATCTTGCCGCGCATCTCCGAGAGCATCATCAGCATGTACGGCAGGTTCACATCGCGCTGGAACTCCAGCTCCGCGACGGTGGCCTTGCGGTCCGTTCCCCCCGGGTGGCCCGAGACGAAGACCAGGTCCCCGTCCTTCGCGCCCTCCTTCGCCCACGGCAGATAGTCCGGGCTCTTCGCCGGAGCGTTGTCCTTCCACACGCGCATGAAGGCCACGTCGTAGCCGAAGCGCGGGAAGTTGAAGTTGTCCGGGTCTCCGCCAAACGCGGCCATGGAGAACTCGGGCGCGAACACGAGGCGCACGTCCTGGAAGCGGCGGTACTCGTAGAGGTGATACTTGCCACCGTTGAACAGCGTCACCACGTCACAGCGCACGTCGGTGGACGTGGCGCACGCGGACTCCACCGCGGACATCTCCTTCTTGAGCGCCGTGTTGAACGCCGCGCCCGTCAGGCCCTTCGTCGCCGCGTTCATCCGCGCGGTGACGTCCGTCATCTTCACCAACTGGTTGGCCTCCACCTTGGGGCAGCGGCGCTCCTGCGCGGGAGTCCGGGCGAGGAAGCCCTTCGCCAGCAGGTCCTCCTTGGGCGAGGACAAATCCTCGATACATCCGCGGATGCAGTGGTGATTGGTCATCACCAGGCCCTCGGGGGACACGAAGCTGGCGGAACAGCCACCCGCGAGTCTCACCGAGCCCAGCCGGACCTTGTCCAACCACTCCTGCGTGGGCGTGAACCCATGCGCCTTGCTCACCGTCTCCACGGGAAAAGCGTCATAGGTCCACATACCCTCGTCCGCGGCTGCGGGGAGGGCCATGAGCAAGCCGAGTGCGAGCAATGCACGGTCCACGGGTGTTCGTCCTTCTGGAAAGCGGTTGAGAACAGCGCCGGTCAACGTGTGCGTGTCGGGAGCATTCCCGAGGGGACCCACGCGGCGCGTCAGGTATGGTGGAGACAATGGCCGCGAAGCACCACATCTATCTCGTCCCAGGGTTTTTCGGGTTCATCAACCTGGGCGAGCTTGTCTACTTTGGACACGCGCTCGACTACCTGAAGGCGGAGCTGGCCCGGCGGGGAATGGGGGAGTCGGAGGTCGTCATCGTCTTGTCGCATCCGACGGCGTCCATCCGGACACGCACGGCAGACCTGCTCAAGGCGGTCCAGGACACCGCGGGCGGAGATGACGGGCCCATCCATCTGGTGGGGCACTCGACGGGAGGGTTGGACGCACGGCTGTTCGCGAGCCCCGGTGCACAGCTCACGGAAGGGCCGGAGCTGGAGCCCTTCGCCCGGCGGGTGCGCTCGGTGGTGACGGTGTCCACGCCGCACGCGGGCACGCCGTTGGCGTCGTTCTTCCTGGGCCTGTTCGGTCAGCGGCTCTTGAAGCTGCTCTCGCTGTTCACGGTGTATGTGCTGCGCTTCGGGCGTCTGCCGCTGCGAGTGGTGTTCCGCTTCGGGCACCTGATGTCTCGCGTGGATGACCAACTCGGATGGAAGCAGACCCTGCTGGACCAGCTCTATGACCAGCTGTTGGGAGACTTCTCCTCGGAGCGCCGCGACGCGGTGGCGAAGTTCCTGAGCGACGTGGGCAACGACACGTCGCTGATTCCACAGCTCACGCCGGAGGGCATCGACCTGTTCAACGCGAGCACCGGGGACCGCCCCGGCGTGCGCTACGGCTCGGTGGTGACACAAGCCCGTCCGCCCTCGCTGCGCACGCGGTTGTCGGCGGGGCTGGACCCCTACGCGCAGCTCACGCACACCATCTATGCGTTCGTGTATGGGCAGACACAAAGAATGCCCCTGACGGCGTTGCCGCCGCATACACCCGCGCAGTCCGCGGCGTTGATACAGGCGTATGGGGCGATGCCCGGTCCCACCGCGTGTGATGGCATCGTGCCCACGCGCTCACAGGTCTACGGGCGTGTGCTCGCGGCGGTGCGCGCGGACCACCTGGACGCCATCGGCCACTTCGACCAGCCCGCGCACCAGCCTCCGCACGTGGACTGGCTCATCTCCGGCTCCGGCTTCCGCCGGCCCCAGTTCGAGGCCACGTGGAAGAGCATCACCGACTTCCTGCTCGAGGACGAGAAGCGCTGAGCCGCGCTGCGGTCCCCCGCGCGGGCGTGAGCAGTCCGCGCAGGGTCTTCACCGCCGCGCGCAGGCCCGCGGGGCTCGCGCCCGAGAAGCCCAGGAGCAGGCCCCTCTCCGCCGCGCGCCCCAGGTAGAGCGGGGACAACCGCCGGGCCCCCAGGCGCCGCTCATTCGCGCGAGCGACGAGCGAGGCCTCGTCAATCCCCGAGGCCAGCAGCGCCGTCAGATGCATGCCCGCCTCCGAGGGACCTGGCCGCAGCGCTTCGATTCCCTCTCGCCGGAGCGCATCCAGCAGCGCGTCACGCCGCTCCGCGTACACCAGCCGCATCTGCCGCAGGTGCGCGGCGTAGTGCCCACCCTCCATGAAGTCCGCCAGCGCGGCCTGAGGCAAGGAGGGGGCGTGGCCGTCCGTGGCGGCCCTCGCGGAGGTGAAGACCTCCACCAGCGACTCCGGCACGACGAGGAAGGCGAGCCGCAGCGCGGGGAACATCACCTTGTTGAAGGTCCCCGCGTAGAGCACGCGGCCCGCCAGGTCCATGCCCTGTATCGCCGCGAGCGGCCGCGTCGCGTAGCGGAACTCGCTGTCGTAGTCGTCCTCGAACAGCCACATCCCGGAGGCCCGCGCATGCTCCAGCAGGGCGAGCCTCCGCGTCAGGCTCATCGTCACGCCCAACGGGTACTGATGCGACGGGGTGACATACGCGAGCCGGGCCCGAGGCGCACGCGCCAGCCCCACGTCCACGCGCAGCCCTCCTTCATCCACGGGCACCGGATGCAGGCGCGCGCCAGCCGACGCGAAGGCCACGCGCGCGCCGAGATACCCGGGCTCCTCCAGCCACACGTCGTCATCTTCATCGAGGAGCAGTCGCGCGGTGAGGTCCAGCGCCTGCTGCGTGCTGGAGAAGACGAGGACACGCCGCCAATCACAGCGAACCCCACGCGAGGGGCCCAGGTGCGCGGCGATGGCCTCGCGCAGGACCCGCAGTCCTCCGGGTGCTCCAGAGGTCATCCGCGCGGGCGCCAACAGGCGCGCCTGTCTGGCCATCGCACGCGCCCATGGCTTCACGGGGAAGAGCTCCAGCGCGGGCAGGCAGGGCGTGAAGGGGCGCACGTCTTCGGGCTCGGGCGGGAGCACCTCACGCGCCAGGTGCCTGCCAAGCCGCGACAGTCCGGCTCGCGAGGAAACGCCCCCATTCCGAGCCGGCGCGGCGCGAGGCCGCCGTGCGTGCTCCGGCAAGGCCACCACGCTGCCCGCGCCCACCCGCCGCTCCAGGAAGCCCTCCGCGTCCAGCTGCGAGAAGGCGAGCTCCACCGTGCCCCGGGAGACGCCCAGCTCCGAGCAGAGCGTGCGCGTGGACGGCAAGCGGCTGCGAGGCGCGAGCGTCCCCGAGAGGATGGCCTCGCGCAGCCGCTCGTAGAGCCGCCGGTGGAGCGGCCCTTCTCCCGCTCCCGGGTCCAACGACAGGAAAGGCAGGGACACCCCCGCGGAGCGCTTCGGCATGAGCACTCTGTAGCCGTGGCCTCGTCCCACGACAACCCGGGCCCCCGCGAAAATGGTCCAGTCACCTGTTCCGGAATGGTGCTTTCGCCTGGACCACTCCTGACGCACTGTCCCGGGCCACGCCCCTCACGGAGTCACGTCATGCCCCCCACCAGCACGCCCTTCTCCTTCGTCCTCGAGACTCCCGCCGCGCCCCCCGAGGAGGCCCACCGCCACTTCCTGGCGAAGCTCTCCGTGGAGACGGACGCCGCCGACCTCCACCTGGACCTCGAGCGCGGCAAGCCCGGCATCGTCGTCGTGGACGTCCGCTCACCGGAGGCCTACGCGGAGCGCCACATCCCAGGCGCCTTGAGCCTTCCCTCGCGGACCATCTCCGAGCACTCGACGGCGCACCTGAACAAGCAGGACGTCATCATCACCTACTGCTGGAGCCCCGGCTGCAACGGCTCCACCAAGGCCGCCGCGCGGCTGTCCGCGCTGGGCTTCCGCGTGAAGGAGCTCATCGGCGGAATCGAGTACTGGGTGAAGGAGGGCTACCCCACCGGAGGCACGGCGCCCCAAGGCCAGCCCGTGTACTCCGAGCGTTCACAGCGCTGAGCCCGCCCGCGCCGCTCAGTACACGCCGATGAGGACGATCTTCACGCGCGGGTTGCCCAGGTACTCCTCCAGGCGCCACCGGCTGCGCAGCCCGTCGTCGCGCAAGCCCCTGCCGGACTCCGGCGGCGGGTCCGCGCTCGCCAGCGCGTCGCGCAGGTGCAACATGGCCCACTCGTCGAACTTCGGGTCTCCCGAGCCCTCCAGCACCTTGAGGTCCAGGAGCGTGCCGTCGCGCGCCTGACGCACCTCCAGCACCGCGGCGAGCGCGAGCACCGGCTGGGTGACGTCCACCATGAACATGTTCGCCGCGCGGCCCGCCTCGACCGCCGCCTGGAGGCGGTTGCGCTGCTCCAGCCGCCGGTCGCGCTTCTCCGCGACGAAGGGGGTGCCCGTCTCACCGAAGCGCTTGATGGCATCCACCTGCTCTCGCTTCACGCGCGAGCCCAGCACCTTCAAGTCCGGCGACGGCGGGTTCACCAGCTTCTTGGCGAAGCGGTCCTGGAGCGACGAGAAGTACGGATGCACCGCGCCGCTCTCCGCGCGCGCCGTGGCCAGCGCGTCCGCGGCCCACCCGTCCACCCGCTCCTTCGCCTCCGCCGCCTGCTGACGCGCCACCTCGCGAGCATCCGGCACGTCCGTCCCGTCGTTGCGCAGCGTGCGGCCCGACTGGAAGGGCTTGCCCGTGGGCTCTCCACTGCCCCACAGCCCCTTCGGTATCAGCGAGACCTTCGGCCCAGGCTCCGTCCGGGGCGCATCCGCCGCGCGCTGTCCTTCCGGCGTCCCCTCTCCCGGCCCCTGCGCGACCTCCGAGGGCGGCTCGGGGGCGGAAGGCGCGGGCTGCGTGGTCTCGGGCGCCTGGGCCACCGACGAGGACGGGCGCTCGGGCTTGCGTGAAGGGGGCACCCGGCCCGGCGTGGAGGGGCGCTCGTCCTCGGGCTTGGGCGCGGGCGGCTTCACCACCGACGCGGGGGGCCGCATGTAGACCAGCTCCAGCTCGGTGATGGAGGAGCTCTGGCGCGCGGGCGCGTCCACGCGCATCCGGGACAGGGCGAAGAACAACGCCCCGTGCAGGAGCACGGAGATGAGGACCGCGAATATCCACGAAGAGCGCCGGGACACCCCAGGAGTCTGCCTCCAGACCCCCTCGGGGAGAAGCCCCCTGTCGTCCGAGCGAGATGCCGCCCCTCCCACCCTCTCGGGCCAGGAATCCCCGGATGGACCTACCTGGACACCCCGGGTGGGTGCCACGCGGCGCGGGGAGGGCCGCCTGCCCGTCAGGCTGCCCCTCGGGCGTGATGCCGGCGCATGGCGCGGGTGGGAATCCATCCCCACCCTTCGGAAAGCCTTCTTGGAGGGAGCGCGGAACCATGAACTTTCCCAGCCATGTGAATGTCCCCAGTCAGACGCGCGAAGAGATTGTCGAGCTGCTCAACACCTTGCTGGCCGACGCCATCGACCTGCACTGGCAAATCAAACAAGCGCACTGGAACATCCGGGGCACGCACTTCTACAGCCGCCACCTGCTCTTCGACGACCTGGCCAAGCACGCGCGCAAACAGGCCGATGAGTTCGCCGAGCGCGCCGGCACTTTGGGCGGCTATGCCGAGGGCACCATCCGCCTGGCCGCCAAGAACAGCGAGCTGCCCGAGTACGACCTCAAGGCCGTCGAGAGTGAAGACCACCTGAAGGCCCTGGTGGACCGCGTCACGCGCTACGCGGCCTCCCTGCGCTCGGGCATCCAGCGCTGCGACGAGCTGGATGAGCCCATCACCGTGGACCTGCTCACCCAGGTCCTGGGCGACGTGGAGCTGGACCTGTGGTTCCTGGAGAGCCACCTCAACGGCGGCGTGCGCCCCGGCCGAGGCAAGAGCGGGCGCGAGGAGAACGCGCGCTCCTCCGACGCCTGAGCGCATCCCCCCCCACGGCCTCCCTCCCCGCGAGCCTGGCGCTTCCACGAGCGCCCAGGCTCGCGCCGGCGTATAGAAGGCGTCCTCGAAAGCGAGGGGACGCCACATGCGCGCGGAGACACGGCTGGACGGGAAGGTCTGCCTCATCACCGGAGCCACCGGCGGCATTGGCCTGGAGACGGCCAAGGCCCTGGGCCGGATGGGCGCCACGTTGGTGCTCGTGGGAAGGGATTCAGCCCGCACCCAAGCCGCCGTGGACGCCGTGAAGCAGGCCGTCGCGGGTGTCCAGGTCGACACGCTGCGCGCGGACCTGAGCTCGATGCAGTCCGTGCGCACGCTGGCGGAGGACTTCCGCGCGCGCTACTCGCGGCTGGACGTGCTGCTCAACAACGCGGGCCTCATCATCGACCGCCGGAAGACGACGGTGGACGGCTTCGAGGCCACGCTCGCCACCAACCACCTGGCGCCCTTCCTCCTGACGAACCTGCTACTGGACACGCTCAAGGCCAGCGGGCCCGCGCGAGTCATCAACGTGTCCTCGGACGCGCACCGCGTCGCCCGCAGGTTCAACTTCGATGACCTCCAGAGTGAGCGCGGCTACGACGGCTTCCTCGTCTACGCCAACTCGAAGCTGGCCAACATCCTGTTCACCCGCGCGCTCGCGAAGCGGCTCCAGGGCACGGCCGTGACGACGAACGCGGTGCACCCCGGCGTGGTGCGCACGGGGTTCGGCCACAACACCGAGGGCTTCTTCCGCTGGATTGTGAAGCTGGGCGCGCCGTTCATGCTCTCCGCGGAGGGCGGCGCGAAGACCTCCATCTATCTCGCCTCCTCTCCCGAGGTGAAGGACGTCTCCGGGCAGTACTTCATCCGTCGCCGTCAGAGAAAGCCGTCCGCCGCCGCGCGGGACGACGCCGCCGCGGAGCGGCTGTGGCAAGAAAGCGCGCGGCTCACAGGAGTCACACCATGATTGACCTGTACACGTTCCCCACGCCCAACGGGCGCAAGGTCTCCATCGCCCTGGAGGAGCTGGGCCTGCCCTACACGGTGAAGACGGTGGACATCACCCAGGGCGAGCAGTTCAAGCCCGAGTTCCTGGCCATCAATCCCAACAACAAGATTCCGGCCATCGTCGACTCCGAGGGTCCGGACGGCCGGCCCATCACCGTGTTCGAGTCGGGCGCCATCCTGATGTACCTCGCGGAGAAGACGGGCCGGCTGATTCCGTCCAGCCTGCGCGGCAAGACGGAGGTGACGCAGTGGCTGATGTTCCAGATGGGCGGCGTGGGCCCGATGTTCGGCCAGTTCAACCACTTCCACCGCTTCCTCTCCACGCGGATTCCCTACGCCGTGGAGCGCTACACGCAGGAGTCGAAGCGGCTCATCGGCGTGCTCGACGGACAGCTCGGCAAGGGTGACTACGTCGCGGGCGCGTACTCCATCGCGGACATCGCCCTGTACCCCTGGGTCCGAGGCACGCGCGACTACGCCCCCGACCTCTTCCACGGGGCGCGCAACGTGCCGCAGTGGCTGGAGCGCGTGGGCAGCCGCCCCGCCGTCCAGCGCGGCATGAAGGTGCCCTGAGTCTCACTGTCTCTCTTCATGGTGGACGCGGCTGGAGCAAGGCCGCGTCCCCGGATGTTGTCTCTCTCCATGGCCACGCTCGAACAACTCCGCTTCGACAACACGTACGCCCGCCTGCCTCCTGGATTCGGAGCGAGGGTGACACCGCTCGCCCTCTCGAACACCCGGCTGGTGAGCGCCAACCCCGCGGCGCTGCGGCTGCTGGGCCTGACGCCGGAAGAGGCTCGGAGGCCCGAGTTCCTCGAGGCGATGGGCGGTGCGCGTCCGCTGCCCGGCATGGAGCCGTTCGCCATGGTGTACGCGGGGCACCAGTTCGGCATGTACGTGCCGAGGCTCGGCGACGGGCGGGCGATGCTGCTGGGTGAAGTGCGGGCGCCGTCGGGGCAGAAGTGGGACCTGCACCTCAAGGGCGGTGGGCCCACGCCCTTCTCGCGAGGAGGAGACGGGCGCGCGGTGCTGCGCTCCTCCATCCGCGAGTACCTGTGCGGCGAGGCCATGCACGGGCTGGGCATTCCCACCACGCGGGCGCTGTGCCTGCTGGGCAGCGACGCGCCGGTGTACCGGGAAGAGGTGGAGACGGGCGCGATGATTGTGCGGATGGCGCCGTCGCACGTACGCTTCGGCACCTTCGAGTTCTTCCACTACACCGAGCAGCAGGAGCACGTCGCGCTCCTGGCGGACCATGTCATCGACGCGCACTTCCCGCACCTGTCCGGTGCGCCGGAGCGGCACGTGCGCTTCTACGCGGAGGTGGTGGAGCGCACCGCGAGACTGGTGGCGCAGTGGCAGGCGGTGGGCTTCGCGCACGGGGTGATGAACACGGACAACATGTCCATCCTGGGGCTCACGTTGGACTACGGGCCCTTCGGGTTCCTGGATGAGTTCGAGCCCGGCTTCATCTGCAACCACTCCGACCATCGGGGCCGCTACGCGTTCGACCAGCAGCCACGCATCGCGATGTGGAACCTGGCGTGCCTGGGTGAAGCGCTGCTCACGCTCATCTCCGAGGAGGAGGCCCGCGCGGCGCTCGCGGCGTTCGAGCCGGGCTTCAGCGCGCACTTCCTGACGTTGATGCGCGCGAAGCTGGGCCTGCTCGAGTCGAAGGACGAGGACCGCGCGCTGGTGGGGGACCTGTTCGCGCTCATGGCCGAGGCCCGGGTGGACTACACGCGGTTCTTCCGCGCGCTGTCGCGGCTGGACGCGGTGGTGGAGATGTTCCCGGACCGGGCGGGGTTCCAGGCGTGGGCGGAGCGCTACCGGGCCCGGCTGACGGCGGAGGGGAGCGTGGACGAGGAGCGGCGGGCCCGGATGGAGCGCGTCAATCCTCGGTACGTGTTGCGCAACTGGATGGCGCAAGACGCCATCACCCAGGCGCAACGCGGTGACTTCTCACAGGTGGACCGGTTGCTCACCGCTCTCGAGGACCCGTTCACCGAGCGCTCCGACTTCGGAGAGCTCACCCGGGAGCCACCTTCGTGGGGGCGGCATCTGGTGGTGAGCTGCAGCTCCTGAGCGGGGTCCGCTTCAGGGGGACGTGGCCATCTGGGGCTTCTTCGCGGCGGGCGCGGCCTTGAGCTTGTGCTCTCGCAGCCACGCCACCGTGTCGCGTAGCGTCTCCTCCAACGGACGGAACGACGCGCCCAGCTCCCGGCGGGCCTTCGCTGAGTCCACGCTCAACTTCGCGTGCATGACTCGGACGCCCTCCACCGTCAGCGACGTCTCGGTGCCCGTCATCCGGGCCCAGGTCTGGCCCATCACCGCCAGGGCCACCGCCAGCCCATGCGGCAGCGTCCGGCGCGGCCCCTTCACGCCCGACACCCGCTCGAGCGTCTGGGAGAGGGTCGCCAGGTCCACGAACTCACCGCCCACGATGTACCGCTCGCCCGCACGTCCCTTCTGGGCCGCCGCCACCGTGGCCCGGGCCACGTCGCGCGCATCCACCAGCGCCGAGCCTCCGTCGAGCAGCGCCGGCATCTTCCCCGCGAGGAAATCCAGCACGAACTGGCCCGCGGCCGTGGGGCCCGCGTCCCAGGGGCCGAACATCCACCCCGGCAGCACGTAGACCACCTCCAGCCCCGTGCGCGCGCTGAAGGCATTCAGCTCCCGCTCCGACTCCACCTTGCTCTTGAAGTACAGGTTGGAGGAGGCCACGGGCGCGGGAGGCGTGCTCTCGTCACCCGCCGAGCCGTCCGGCTTCGTCCCCACCGTCCCCGAGGAGCTGATGTCCACGAAGCGCTTCACCCCGCGCCGGTGCGCCTCCTCGGCCAGCTCCACCGTGGCCTTCACGTTGATGGCATACAGCTTCGGCCAGTGGTCGCCGGGCGCGTAGTATTCACGGAAGTAGGCCGCCGTGTGGATGACCGCGTCACAACCCTCCAACGCGGCCGCGAAGCCCTTCACGTCCAGCATGTCCCCTTCCACCACCTCCACTCCCTCCAGGCCGCCCAACACCTGGCGAGCCTTCGACGGCGAACGGGCCAGCGCCCGCACCGTGTGCCCCTGGGCCACCAGCGCCCGCACCACGTTGCTCCCCAACAGGCCCGTGCTTCCCGTCACGAACGCGCGCATCCCGTGTCTCCTGTCGATATGAACACTGCTCAGATAGAAATAGGAAGTGGTCTTAACGGTGTCAAGATTATCGGCACCCCAGCGAGGGAGCAGGGGCGATGACGACCCGGGGCGTGAAGAAGGCGGCGGCGCCGCGGCGGCGGGCCTACCACCACGGGGACTTGCGTCAGGCCCTGGTGGACGCGACGTTGAAGCTCATCGAGACCGAGGACGTGGGCGCGGTGTCGCTGCGCGAAGTGGCGCGGCGGGCGGGGGTGACGGCGGCGGCGCCGTACCACCACTTCCGGGACAAGGACGCGCTGCTGGCCGCGGTGGCGGAGGAGGGCTACCGGGCGCTCAACCAGCGGATGGACGAGGCGATGACGAGCGCCCATCCTCCTCGCACGGACAACCAGCTCCGAGCGCTCGCCGGGTGCTATGTGCGCTTCGCCGTGGAGCATCCCGCGCACTACCGCGTCATGTTCCGGCAGGAGTGGAGCGACGAGGAGAAGTACGCGAGCCTGCACACGGAGGGCATGCGCGCCTACGGGCGGCTCCAGACGCTGGCCCGGGAGGCCAAGGCGGCCACGGGCGACAAGGTGGACATGGACACGCTGGCCTTCACCATCTGGGCCTGGGTGCACGGCCTGGCCGCGCTGTGGAACGAGGGGCCGCTGCGCAAGAAGTCCCGGAGCGACAGCATCGAACCGCTGCTGGAGCGCTCCACGGAGCTGTTCGTCGGGTGGGTGATGGCGAAGTAGCCGGAGCCGCGCGAGGGAGGGGAATCACGGGCGGGGCCACGCGCTCGGATGAGGCGGCTGGCCGCTCGCCCGGCGGGTGGATGTCGGGCCTGGGGACACCCCGGTGGGAGATTGCCTCGCGGAGGAGGCATCCCGAATTTTCAGGCGCATGGAACCGGACCTCTCCCGCTTGCCCACGCGCGGTCTCCAGGGCGCATTCCACGTCATCGTCGAGTCGCCTCGCGGCTCGACGGTGAAGCTCAAGTACGAGGCCACGCTCGGCGCCTTCTCCCTCTCCCGTCCGCTCCCCCGAGGGCTGCGGTATCCGTTCGACTGGGGGTTCATTCCCTCGACGAAGGGGCCGGATGGAGACCCGCTCGACGCCATGGTGCTCTGGGATGACACCACCTGGCCCGGAGTGCTGTTGCCCTGCCGCGCGCTGGGCGTGCTCCAGGTGGACCAGGGGAATACAGGGGGAGAGCCGGGCGAGCGCCAACGCAATGACCGCATCCTCGCCGTGCCCATGGCCGCGCCCCGGTATGAGCCCTTGCGCACGTACCAGGACGTGTCCCGGCGCGAGCGGGATGAGCTGGCGCACTTCTTCCTCGCCGCCGTGCGCTTCGAGGACAAGGACGCACGCATCCTCGGATGGGAGGGCCCCGAGGCCGTCGAGCGGATGTTGACGCCCCCGTCCTCGGCGGGGAGCTGACGCCATGGCGCAACCCACGCCCGTTCGAGGATTGAGCCCGGACAGCGAGCTGGGATTGGCCGCGCGGCGCATCCTCGTGGCGAGGCTCGCGGATATCCGCAAGCCCGAGGCGAAGCTCGGGGACTCGTTCGACGAGGAGGCCGTGCATGACATGCGCGTGGCGACGCGGCGGCTGCGCGCGGCGCTTCAGTTGTTCCGGTCGCTCGGGTTGGGGAAGCTGGAGCCCCAGGTGAAGCGGCTCCAGGACGCGCTGGGTGGAGTGCGGGACCTCCACGTTCAATCCGAGTGGTTGCGGACGGTCGCGATGGAGGCGCGGAAGGAGAAGCCGAGCACCCGGGCCGACATCACCACGCTGGGCAAGACCTGGCTCGCCGGGCTCGAGGCCCATGAGGCGCGGCTGCGGCGTGAGCTGGAACGGTGGAGGTCTCGCACGCTCCCGCTCTTGCTGCGCAAGGTCGACGCGTTGGAGGACCCTCACCGCTTTGTCGGGCGGCGGGTGAAGAAGCCCCTGGACTGGAGGGTGCGCCGGGTTCGCAAACGCATGGACGTGTACGCGGACTCGCCCGATGCGGCCTCGGCGCATGCGCTGCGCAAGGACCTGAAGAAGCTGCGCTACGAGCTGGAGATTGTCCAACCGGCCCT